>DAOTIQ010000013.1:0-29968 GCA_035448245.1 Thermovirgaceae bacterium
TTCCTGTTTCCTGTTTCCTGCTTCCTGTTTCCTGTTTCCTGTTTCCTGCTTCCTGTTTCCTGTTTCCTGTTTCCTTGTCCCCTTGTTCCTTAACTCCCAACCGGCACCACCACCGGGAAGCCCCGAAATATCTCGATCGCCACCGGGATCCCGTAAACTTCGCACACCATCTCCGGGGTAATTCCCTCAACATCGGTGGCAGCATAAATCTCTCCGCCCTTCATGAAGATCACCTTGTCGGCGAACCGGAGGGCAGAGTTTATGTCGTGCATTGTCATGATCGCAGCCATGCCGTGGCCCGTGACAATATGCCTGATAGTCGCAAGTATCTCCTGCTGGTTCTTCAGGTCCAGGCTGCTCGTAGGCTCGTCGAGGAGAAGGATCCTCGGTTCCTGTACCAGGGCCCTGGCTATGCTGACCTTCTGCAGTTCCCCCCCGCTCATCTCATCGAGATGCCTCAGTGAAAGGTGCTCAAGCCCAAGCGCCCTTATAATGGCATCGACCTTGCAGATATCTTCCTTCCCGACCTTCCATGCAATATGGGGTCTGCGCCCGAGGAGGATCGCGTCAAAGGCGGTCAGCCTGCCCCCCTGCCCCTGCTGAGCCACGTAGGCAAGATCCCGGGCGATCTCCATCTGCTTCATATCAAGGAGTTCCCGCTCCTCAACCATTATCGCTCCGTCCGAGGGGCGCAGGATCCCGTTGAGACACTTGAGAAGGGTCGTCTTTCCGACCCCGTTGGGCCCGAGGATGGCCAGCAGTTCGTTGTTTCTCAGTCCGAAAGAGACTTCTTCCAGCACGGGCCTGCTGTTGTAGCGAAAAGAAATGCCCTTTACCTGAAGGATCATCTCCGGTACCCCCTGACCAGGAGGTAAAGGAACATGGGGGCCCCGACAAAGGAGGTCAGTATCGCCACAGGCAGGACATTGGGAGCCATCATCACCCTTGCGGCGGTGTCTGCCGCAAGGAGAAGCATGGACCCCATAATGCAGGACCCGGGAATAAGGAACCGGTTGTCATCACCGAGCAGACGTCTCACCATGTGGGGACAGACAAGACCAACGAACCCTATGACCCCCACAAAGGAAATTATCACCGCCGTCACCAGCGAGGCCAGGCTCATGCCGAAAAACCTGACCATCCGCACATTCACCCCGAGACTCGCCGCGGTCTCGTCTCCTGCGTCTATAGCATTGTAATTCCAGGAATTGACGACAAAATAAAAAAAACAGAGACCCGTGACGGAAGAAATGACCCCGATCTCTCTCCACCCCGCCCTTGAAAGATCCCCGAAAGTCCAGAAGACCATGGCAGCCAACTGGACATCATCGGCAAAGTACTGCAAAAACATCGTTGCCGCCGTGCAAAGAGAGCCTATCGCGACCCCGGCCAGAATCATGACCTCAGGGGATCCCCTTCGGAGACGGGCGATCAGGATAACGACCCCGGTTGCTATCATTGCAGCGGCAAAGGCTGAAAGGGTGGTCATACCCGGCCGCACCACTGTTATGGCGTCCGATGCCGAACTCTGGATAAATCCGGACCCGAGGACCATCACCGAAAAAGCCGCACCAAAGGCAGCGGCCTGGGATATGCCAAGGGTAAAAGGAGAACCAAGAGGATTGCCCAGGACCGACTGCATCACCACACCCGCCACCGAAAGTCCGGCACCGGCTATGACGGCAGCAATCACCTGGGGCAGCCTTATCCTGAACACTACAACGTCCAGTTGTCTTGAGACATGATCCATAAAAAGGGTCCTGAGAACCTCTACCGGATCATAACTGACAGATCCTGTCGATATTGAAAAGACTGCAAGCGCCAGGAGAAGGACAAGCCCCAGCAGGAGCAGCAGAACCTTTGCCTGGATATATTTCGCGTATCCCGCCGGGACCGTTCCTTCTTCCAGATGCATCGACCCTATTCCACCTTCGAAAGTTCTATTTGCTTGAAGACCGTGCTCCCGAATGATCTGTCCATCTCTTCATAAACAGGCTTGCCGACAAGGAAGGTGTAGATCTCGTCGGCCTTTTTCACCGGATCGACATCCTCGAACCTGTCGGGGTAAAGAACCTTGCCGATGAAATATGCGTCTGCAAGGATCGACCCATGGTTCTGGGAGTACCAGTTATAGGGCAGAACCCCGTATATCTCACCATTTTCTACCGCAGACAGGACCTGGAAAGCAGCCTGGTCCCGGATCTGGTAGAGACCATTGACTTCATCCCCTCCCTGAAGGGTTGAAAGATCGACAAAAATTTTGTCCGGGTCCATCGAAACAAGGCTCTCGACGGAGAAGGTGGTCTGCGCCAGCTGGTCAGACTTCGCCTTCGAAGGGTCCGCCGCGATGTTTACGGCATTAACGAAAAGGAACGGAGGATATGCGGGTTCCGTGGAAGTTATGCCGTGGGGTCCCTTGTAGGCCACACCGCCGATGTAACAGGTCGGCCTTTTATCCTCCGGAATGTCGGCTGTCCTTTTCCGGAGATCCTCTATGGCTTCGTCGAAAAAGGCTATGACCTCTTTTGCCCTTTTCTCTTTGCCGATAACACGCCCCATCATCAAGAGAGTTTCATCCATCTTCTTCTTTCCGACACCAAGCTGCCCATGGTCGAGAACTATCACAGGTATGCCGGTTTTTTTCTGGAGTTCCACGGGGTCGTGACCCATATTCCCGAAGGTCTTGAAGATGACCTGAGGTGCCGGGTCGAGGGCCACTATCAGTTCCGGGTTGTCGTGCCCGCGAAATTCCCCGAAAAGGGGTCTGTCCTTCAGTTCGGGATGGGCTATGTAGTATGGCCTGGACTCGAACATGTTCCGCGACTTCTCCATGTCATCAACAGCCACTGCAAGGTCCTGGGCCTGGAGGTAGACAAGGTAGCGAAGACATCCCGGCCCGGAGCATATCACTTTCGTGACCTTTTCCGGGATCACGACATCCCTCTCCCAGGCATCTTTTACCGTAACCTCTGCCGATACGCAACTAACCGAAGAAACAATAACAACAAACAAGACCGCCATGACGAGAAAAATCCACCTGGTCCAGGAAACCCTTTGGCTCATTCTTATCACCCCTGTTTTTGATTCTTTAGTATTACGATTATTTTATTTTGTAATATTAAATGGCGCAAGGGCCCCGGGTCCCAATTAATGGTATCGGGTCTCGAACTCGTCCAGAACCTCGATAAATTGGGACGGAAGCCTCTCTCTTGCCCGGGATTCGATACCCTCTGGAACCCCGCCAAAACGTGCTTCCGCCAGAGCCCCTGCTATGCAGGCCTGGGTGTCGGCATCCCCTCCGAGCGAAACCGCCAGCCTTATCGCCTCTTCGTAAGAGGACGCTTCGAGAAAGGCAATGAACGATTCCGGTACGCTCCCGGGAGCAGTGGCGTCGAAACGGTAACCCGGACGGATCTCCTCAATGGTCCTGTCGAGAGATACGCCAGTGAATCCCTCGACTCTTTTTCGCATCTCGGCGTTACCCATGCCCTTTCTCGCCCAGAAGACCCCCAGGGCTACCGCCTGTGCCCAGATAACCCCCAGGGGATGACCGTGGGTAGGCAATGAGATCTTTTCAGCTTCCCTGATTATCGTCTCTTCGTCCCCAAAGGCCCTCCCTACAGGGCTGACCCTCATGGCCGCCCCGTTGCCAAGGCTATCGGTACTTCCACCGGGAGGCGAAAGTAATCGTCCAAGCGTAGCCCGGCTGAAACCCGCATCGGGATAATTTGCGGCGTAACGACGCAGACAGTCATCGTAACTTCCTCTCCCGAGAAGGCTGTCCGCTACTGCAACGGTCAGAACCGTATCATCGGTAAAACGGCTGGAAGGGAGAAAAAGTTCAAAATCTGTGGTTTTCACCGGATACCTTTCGTAGGCCGAGCCTATAATGTCTCCAGCTATGGCTCCTATCATCCTTCTCACCCCTTCACATCGTATATAATGAGATCCGGATCACCTCAAAATCAAAGGAGCGTAAACAGATGTTTCTCAAAAAAACCTTCACTTTTGATGCGGCCCATCGTCTGGACCACTATCACGGGAAATGCGAGGCCCTTCACGGCCACACCTACCGCCTCCAGGTCACCCTGCAGGGAAAACCGGACAGCGAGGACATGGTTATGGATTTTGTCCAGCTGAAGGACCTGGTAAAAGAACGGGTCATATCAAGGCTGGATCACGCTTTCCTGAACGACATCATCACCCAGCCCACAGCCGAGAATATTGCCCTCTGGATCTGGCAGCAGATCGACTGCGAGATTCAAAAGGAAGACTGCTCACTCTTTTCCGTCGAGGTCTGGGAAACGGCCACTTCTTCCGTTCTTGTCCACCGCGAGGACATAATCCCGCGGAAGGGAGCGTAATATCTTGAAAGTCATTCCTGTTCTTGACATCATGGACGGATCCGTCGTCCAGGGCTATCGCGGGGAGCGCTCCGGCTACCGTCCCATATCAAGTTCCATCACGACCTCCCCTGACCCGGTCGAAAATGCCCTATCCCTGTTGGCGATCACCGGCGGGTCGGACATATACGCCGCCGACCTCGACGCAATACAGCGCAAGGGAGAGAACACGGAACAGCTCAGGAATGTTGTTCGCGAGACCGAAGCCTCGATATGGCTTGATTCAGGGACCGGATCACTCAGAACGGCTTCGGCCGTCCTGGTCTCTCTTCCCGGATCAAAAGTGGTGATAGGTTCGGAGACCCTCGATTCGGAACCCGATCTCAGGGATATAACCACCCACATTCCCTGGGACCGGCGCATTTTCAGCCTGGACATCCAGTCAGGGGAGATACTCACGGGGAAATCATCCCCCCTCAGGGGACTTGGGATCCCGGAAGCTCTCTCCTTTCTCGAAGATTCGGGATGGAGCGAGGTAATCATCCTCAGCCTTGACAGTGTCGGCAGCGGAGATGGGGCTGCCCTGGACCTGATCGCCGGAATGGTCCAGAAGTTCCCTGACCTGTCAATATACGCGGCCGGAGGTTGCCGCTCTCCCAAGGATCTTGAGAACCTGGCGGCCTGCGGGGCAGAAGGCACACTTGTCGCTACCGCTCTTCACCGCCAGTGGATCAAGGCAGCGGACATTACGGAGTTTTGTTCATGAACCCGTTATTCCCCGAAAATACTTCTCTTCTTGCCACCGTCCTGTCCGCCGAGGAAACACTGGTGGCGGTCGCCGGCGGAGCCGGGGTCATCGACGTCAAGAACCCCTCGGAAGGAGCTTTGGGAGCACCCGCTCCATCGGTAATAGCAGCCGTGAGGGGGGCTACCCCTGATCACATTCACGTAAGCGCTGCCCTCGGGGACATGCCCTTTCTGCCCGGAACAGCCGCTCTTGCCGCCGTCGGCGCCGCGTCAGCCGGAGCCTCGATTGTCAAGGTCGGTCTTTACGGACCGTCAAATCCCGAAGAAGCCTTTTTGCTCCTTGAAGTTACAGCCGGGGCCCTGAGAAACAGTTTCCCGGAAACGGTCCTGGTCGCAGGAGCCTATGCCGACGCTTCCCGCTTCGGGGGGATCGATCCGCTGGTTGTGCCGGAGTGCGCCGCAAGAGCCGGAGCCGCCGGGTGTCTTCTGGACACTTTTGACAAGTCTCCGGGACATACCCTGCCGGACATCCTCCCGCTGGACGCGATCGAATTCTTCATCAGGTCCTGCCGCGAAAATGGTCTTTTTTCTGCTCTCGCGGGATCTCTGGGCACAGAAGAAACTGCTCTTCTTCTGCCCCTGCGGCCAGACTACCTTGGATACAGGGGAGCCCTTTGCGAAAACGGCAGAACCGGCAGACTGTCTGGTGAAAAGGTCAGGCAAATCTCACTGGCCATCACCGAAGGATCTCGATAATACCCGGACCGTTAACGGCATCTTCGGGAAAGCGACCGTTACCTATCCAGGCTTCCCCGTGAAAAAACCCGAACTGGTCCGGAAAGGCACGATCCAGCCACCCATGGCTCGAAAGGCTTTTGGCGGTCATGGAACACCCGGGAATGCTGTCCTTCAGAAACAGGATCTTTTTCGCCCCGAGGCTGACGGCTACCCAACAGGCTATGCTGTCGGAAGTCACATCCCAGTTTTTCGGGAGGGGGTCCTCCTCGCGCATTTTTTCCCCGGGCAGGAATACCGGGAGGAGCCCCTTCTCCCATGCCGCAGCGGCTTCCTCGCCTGACCTCACCGGGATACCCCTGGGCATCAGGTCCGCAAGCATAAGCCCGTTCTGGTCCATTGCAAGCACCGCCATCCAGTGTGACGATTCGGGGCCCAGGTAATGGAGCGAATCAAGCCTTCGGATCTCGTCGGCAATAATCCCGCCCCCGGGAGCTATGATCGCATTTACTTCCCGCAAAGAACTGTCCAGCCGGCAACAGATATCCCGCAGGTTGCTTCTGGATAACAGGCTCCCGCCGAACTTTACGACAATATCTGCTCCGGGCCCCATCCCTCGAGACATCATTTCGACATTGAAAGAAACCCGGCGGCAGCGGCGTATGCCGGAAGGTGAGTCTCGTAACCGTCCGGGATGACCCCCGAAAGACCTTTCTCGGGCAGACCGATCCTCCTTGCGGCCTCCGAAACCAGGAATTTTCCAGCTCCCGTGGGAATAACGGGCAAAGACTCGCTGAACCTGGAACAAACCTGAAGCATGGCTTCTGTAATAGCCCCTATCTGCTTCTCTCTCAGATAGACCGCCATCATCCTTGCCTCATGAGCACTTATGAGATCAGAGTCTGCGCAAGCCAGCCTGGCCAGACGGGAAACGGCGTGTTGGACATCGGCCGGTCGGCCGTCGCAAGTCGGTGCGGAATATGCGGACCCATCCATGTCGCCAAGAACAATGTAACAGTCCCCCATGGATGAAAACCTTTCATCGGCAACCCTGCACATGGCTCCCCTGACCGGGACGCGATCCGCAAGGGTGTCGGGGTTGGATCTGACGACCCCTGTATAGACAAGTTCTCCCTGGGTGAGTCTCTCCGTGTCGGTGTTTCCAAGGGCGGCAGGCACCCCTCCGATGAGGGGAATAATGTCCGTGGTAGTGCTTCCCGTGTCGACCCACAATCCGGAACCGAACTGGCGGGCCAGCCAGGCGGCGGCGGCCCGCCAGTTTGTCGCCGCGAAATCTCCGGGGGTACGGAAGGCCTCCTCGAGAGTCTTCCACTCCCCTCGACCCGAAATACACCACACCTCGCTTGATGGAAAGGACCGCCCAAAGGATTCCAGTACAAAAAGGACTCCTTCTTTTTTTGTGCTGAAACAGTCACAGAGTTCCGCAGTCATGGTCACGGCCATCACGGCCCTTTCGGCACCAGGGAAACGGGATCCCAGGTTTTTCAACACTTCGTCAAGCCCGTTCGGGCCCTTCCAGACCTCGAAGGAACGGCTTCCCTTCCCTGCGGGAGAACCATCAGGAAAAAGGGCGGCACACTTGGTCTGGACCCCCCCGATGTCCCAGCCGATAACGGTTCTGTCAGAAAACCAGGTCAAGGGGATCATCCTTTCTGAAAGAGACTCGCGGGACCTTCAGATCAAAAGGAAGGGAGTCGGACATACAGGCATCAAGGAGTATCTTTCCAGGGTTCCACGGGGCCTTTGCCCCGGCAACAGCAAGAGGTGTGGTTAGCCTGGGGTTGACCTCAATTACAACGGGCCCCTCGTCGGTCATAACAATATCCACCCCGACAAAACCCATCATTCCCGGAATTGACGACACCACCCTCTGGGCAAGATCCTCAAGGACAGGACATCCCCACTTCCCGCGCCTTGAGAAAAAGGCATCCTCAACCCCGGCAATGCCACCCCTGTAGATGAATTTCCGCCACCCACCGGGCGATCCCGCTTCCGATGGAATAACCACATCCTGGGTGTTGACCGCCAAAAGCCTTGCTCTTCCACTTCTGCTCACCACCAGGGAGAGGCTCATGGCGTCCCCCCGGAGAAGTGGCTGGACAAGCAAAACAGCCCTTTCGTTACCCGGGGCTGCAAAGAAAAGATCAATTTCCGTGCTTTCACAAAAAACGGCGCTTCCTTCGCAACTGGTTCCCTGCAATGGTTTTGCCGCAACGGGGAAACCTGTCTCTCTGGCCGCGTCCTGAACCGCCCTGACTTCCCTGGCAACACACCACCGGGGAACAGGAACGCCATTAGTCTCCAGCGCTTTCATAAGAAGGGCCTTGTTTGAAGACAGGGCGACGGCTTCCGGATCCGGCCCAAGCAACCGGACCCCGGTCCCGGCAGCCATTCCCGCAAGAACCCCGGAAAGCCCATCCGTTTCGGGGGCTATCAGGACGGCAAATTCCCTCTCGCGGCATTCACTGATGAACCGGTCCACACCTTCACCGGGGTTGACCGGTATGACCCTTCCGTTTTTCTCGACCATCGGAAAAGAGATGTCTTTTCTCAAAAGAAGGCTGGCGGATATGCCATCCAGCTCCGAAAAGGCCCTGAAAAGCGCCCCGGCCATTAACAGCCCCTCTCCGGCAAGTCCGGCACTTGCAGACCCTGACACAGGGCCCCCGCCCGAAACATACTCGAAAATCACAAGGCTGCCCGGTTCCCTGGACTTCAATGATGACATGATTACCATTTCCTGAGCATTTCCGGCAGGGTCCCCTCTTCCAGGGCTTTCAGGACCTCGCAGAAAAGAACGGCCACGGTCAGGTCGGCCGTGGTACCGGGATTGAAGGAATTCGCCAGATCCCTCAAACTGGAATCAAACTCCAGTACGGAACTACGCCATTTTTCGCTCCCGGCCGCGCCGGATCCGAGGACCCGAGAGGCCTCGACCGATACCGCGGAAGCATCTTCATTTCCCCTTTTCCGGGCAATAAGGGTATCGGGAAAACGGGAAAGAATGGTCAGGAAAGTCTGGGTCACAGCATCCCTGAGAGAAAGCCCCGCTTTCGCGGAATCGTCAAAGGCTGGCAGGCCCGTGTTGAAGGTGATTTCGAAGTCGGTAACATATTCTCTGGCAACAGAATCCCTTTCTCTGGCCTCGGCCATAGCCTCCAGGAAAGGTTTCGATGGCGGAACCTCTTTGACATCATATCGGTCGGAACCACCCAGACCACCGGGGGACGCTATACGGATCGCCTGGTAAACGTCCCGGGTGTCTTTTTCCGTAAGCAAACGGAGTTCCATGGCCAGCCTCTCTCTCAGTTCACCGGTGGGTCCTCCGATAGCGGCTTTGGCAAGGGGAAAAAGAAGCAGGGCTATCCCCAGGTTCGTATTGCACCCGGCGACTTCCCTTGTATCCATTACTGCCTGCAGGATCAACTCTCCGGTCCTTTTCCGGCCAAGATCGGAAAAAGACCGGCCCATGGCGGCGCTGCTGGCCAGAAACTGCTCTGCCGCAACATCCGAGAAAGGCCTGTCCCAGGTCACGTTCCCGGGCTTCAGGGCAGTTATTTCGAGCTGACACGCTATCTGTGCCGCCCACAGAACATGCTCGGCACGGCTCAACCTGTCCTCACTGCCTTTCGGGATGTCTCTCCCAGAATATGATCCACCAGCACATTCCCCGCGTCTATCCCTGTCGCTTTCTGGAACCCTCTCCACCCGGGAATGCCGTTGAGTTCCAGAAGCATGTTCCTGCCGTCGACGGTTCTCAGTATATCGACACCAAGGTATTCTGCGTCCACCACTTTGGCCGCATCAAGCGCCAGCGATTCCATCACGATGTCAGGCTCCGCCGGGGCCACCTGGGCCCCCTGGGCAACGTTCGATTTCCAGTTCCTTCCCGTGCGCTGCATGGCACCAATAACATTGCCGGCTACCACAAACAGCCTGTAGTCCCTGTTCGCATGGGGGAGGAATTCCTGGAGATAGAAAATATAATGCTGCTGCTCCAGCGCCGAAAAAACCCTGTAGGCCATGTCCGGATCGGAGACTCTGACCATTCCGCGCCCCTCCGAACCGAACAGGGGCTTCACTACAACATCCCCGCCCAGTTCCTCGAAGGCCTCCATGGCCTGATCGAACCTCTCGCAGGTCACCGTTGCCGGCACAGGCAACCCCGCCCTCTCGAGAAGACAGAGGGTAAAAAGTTTATCGACTGTCCTCTCTATGACCGAGGCGGAATTAATTACTCTTACACCAAGGGATTCGAGCCTGTGGAGCGCGTCAACCCGGTAGATGACCTCCTCGAGAGAACCACCAGGGAGGGACCTCACGAAAAGCATATCCAGAGATTCAAGATCCACACCCCCGGTCTCGATAAAAGGCGAACTTCCAGGTCCACACCTGGAAACGATCCGGGTCGATGGCAGGCAGGGCGCTTCTATTCCCCTTCTCGCGAGAGAGTCATGAAGCGACCGGACATGCCAGCCGTCACCTCTCCCGAGGATGGCTGCCCTTAAAGTCCCCATTCTTTCCTGAGCACCTGAGTCGAGGGGGATCCCGCCCTGAAAACCCTTCCCGTGGATATGTTGTTGATAGTGACCCTGGCGGGGCTGAAAAGAAGCGGGTCGATCTTGTAGAAATCCCCCTCGTACTTTCTGAAGAGTTCGGCAAAGGGCGCGCCGTAATCACTGGAGGCCGATGATGGCAACTTTTCTATAACAGCCTCGATGAGGGCATCATCGGTCTCAACCGCGTACCATACATCGCCCCCGTAGAGCACCGAATCGTTGGTCCACCCCATCGCTTCGAGGGAGTTTCTGCCCACCGGTGCCAGCGGGGCCGTGCCCCATCCGCTTTTCACGGTGCCGATATCAAAACCGCACTGGTGCATCTTGTGCATACCCGTCTCGACCACCCTTGCCACAACCTGTGTCGAAGCCGTTATCGAATTGGTTCGTGCCACGACCATCAGCAGAGATGATGGGGAGACACCGCATTCCTTCGAGAGAGACTCCACGACTTCCTCCGGCGGCAATTTTTCGCTCTCAAGAGTCAGAACCGCGACATCGCTTTTCTCGCTGTAGCCGATCTCTCTTATGAGCTCTTCCCTGCCTCTGAGTATCCGTCCCGGGCCAGACACCATGGCAAAATAACTTCCCGAGGAGACCTGCCACCCGGCGTACTGGGAAGCCATACAGGCCAGTGAAGGCCTTATAACAGCAACACACAGTCCGGGCATTGACAACCCGTCCTCATGGTAGTGAACGAAGGAGACCTTTCCGAGTCCGCTCATGCATATCTCGGCGTAAAGCCTGCCCGCCTCCAGGGATCCCGGAGACCTGACTCCGGAGTCTATGACCATGGCGCCCCCGACTGTCTGGACAACCCTGACATCCAGTTCATCGGCCTTCGCTGCCATCTGGCGAACAAGTTCGGCGGCTTTTTCGTTAAGCGGCTTCATGTTCGAGTATTTCCCCTTTCCCGAGGGACGTGCAATCACCTGTCCAGCGCACAAAATCCCCTGCCACCGTATTTATGTCCACGGGAAGTCCCAGTTTCGCAAGGTAACCCATGTAAAGCGGCACAAAAGAAGGCCTGTATCGACACGCCCTGACGAACGACGGCAGGATCCCGTCTGCTCCGCCAAGGGCAATTATCGTGCCTCTCTTCATTCCCCCGCCTGCTCTTCTGGCCAGGCGGCCGAAGACCACCATAGTCCCGGCAACCATCCTCGAACCAGCGAATTCACCCGCACTGCCGCCGACGGCAATGAGGCCTCTCCTCATGGCATCTCCTGTCCTGCTCCCGGTATTTCCCATTATCACGACTACTCCGCCCTTCATTCCCCTGCTTTCACCAGGAAGTGCCGCGGCAGTCCTGTTGCCGGCGCTGCCGGTGACATGCACCAGCCCTCCGCTCATCCCGCACAGACACCAGTCGGGGATATCGCCATCTACCAGCAGTTGGCCGCCGGACATCTCTTCACCCAGATGCATCCCCGGAAAACCTCTGACTTTCAGGATACCCTTATCCATCTTTTCCCCTATCCTCTTGACATGGCCAAGGTTCCCTGAAACCACGAGAGAGTCGTCCCCGGAACGCCTGATCCGGAAAATGTCCCCCAGAGAATAATTTCTGTTCCCAACCAGCACCGGAAGAGACGCTATTTCCTTTTCGGATCTCCCCAGGACGGACCCGGGCGTAAGACACGGGGCTTCCACAGGGATGGTCTCCTTGATAAAACATTCCAGGAATACCGAACTATTTTCGTTCATAGCCATCACCAGCCGACCTTTCAAAAAATTTCATGAAGCCTGAAAAGGTGGTCCCCAAGGGACCCGCCATAGTTTCCGGCCGTTATTTGAAGGATCCCTTCGATACAGGCCGCCCTTATTCCAGTTCTCATGGCCTCCGCGACGGAATCGTCGTCCAGACCATCGATAACTATCTCCAGCACCGAGTTGGCATCTTCGGGCAAAGCGCTTTCAACAAGTCCCCTGAGAGTCGGGCAGTAGGCCACGTTCGTGGAGGCCGGAAGAAAAGAGTACCGTGACCCGACCTGGCTTCCGCTCCTGACCACCCCTCCGGGGAAGGGAAGTATCACTCCCGGGAGATCCTCCACCGCATCCACCGCGGCTTCTGCCGCACGGAGCACCGAAGGGGCATCCCTGCCTATGATCAAAAAGTTCCCTCCGCCCACCGCTTTCTGAATACCAAAAGAATCAGATACCAGGAACTCTCCCTCCATGACGGGTATTCTCCAGTACCTCTTTCCTTCGAGCATTTTGCTTGCCTGGAAGGTGTCCCCGAAATACCGCAGACCCGCGCCCACGGGCACCTTCTCGGATCCTTCGAGCGCATCGAAGCAAGCCGTCGTCGGGCATGTCATGACAGCCTGTCCTATCCTGCTGACTAGTTGTTTGCCCAGGTTCTTTTTTGACGGAGTGAAAAGAAGAACATGAACACCGGGTCTTCCGTCAGGGGTTTCGGAAGGCTCAAGACATCTCTCTATCCCTGCCTCGCATCCACACCCGATGACCGAGGTTGCAAAACCCGCAACGCTCCGTGCCGCGGCATCAAGCCAGCGTCTGTTCTCCGCCGTGACACAGAACCTGGCCCCCCACATGCCGAAGGCCTCCGCAAAAGTATCGACAATTTCGACGCCGTTTATCCTCAAGGATTATTCCCCCATTCATATTGGTTCAACATTCCAGACCGCTCCTTTCCTTGCTGCGGCTGAAACAGTCACTTCAAGATCTTCCTGATCTTTGAAAATCCTTGCCACCTCCGCCGCCAGACCTTCGGCCACTTCAATGCCATCCACGATCCCGTAGACGGCAGGCCCCCAGGAACTCTGACCCACACCGGCAGCTCCCAGTTCCTTCATTGACCGGATGATCCTTTCCGACAGGGGTGAAGCAAAGCGGCCCGACTGGGCCGGGGCAAAACAGTCACCCACCATTCTCTGGATCGAGGTAACCGCTTCCCCGAAGGCCCCCAGGTCCTCTTCCTCCAGCGCGGGAAGGAGCCTCATCAGCGTCTCCCTGCATATGGCTCCCGAAACTTCGGGGGATGGTCCCGGAAGGTCCCTGAAAGCCTCGACCTCCCTCTCCCCGCTCATGCCTGTGCCCGAACCGGGAATGGCTACAACGAAAAACCAGTTTTCGGGGATCCTTCTTCGGTAAAGAAGGGGGGGCAGTTCATCCTTTCCCTCAGTTTTCTTCCCCCCGTCTATGACCAGACCCCCGTCGTCGAAGAGGGCGATCCCGGCGCCTGACCTGCGTCCCCTGCCCATCATGGACGCGATCTCCCTGGTTGTTAAAGGCATGTCGTGAAGAATGCTCAGTGCCTTGCCTACTGTCAAAGCCAGTTGCGTACCCGATCCCAGGCCTGCATGAGGAGGAAGCCCGGATCGAAGCAGGAGACGTGAGCGGGTCTCTTCGGGAATTCCTGTCGTCTGGTAGAACTTCTCAGCAAAAGAACGGGTTCTATCCGAATCGTCTCCCCCGGCTTCAAGAACGGGGGACTCCACCGCCTCGAGATTCATGCAGGGGCTTTCCAGCCCCACTCCAATGCTGCCAAACATTCTCCCAAGTCCTCCATGGAGATCAAGAAAACCCAGATGCAGCCTCGAGTGGGAACTAACAGTGCAGCGTCTCACCCAATCCCCCCAGTCAGTTCTCCGACAAGACGGAGAGCAAGCCTTTCTTCCTCACCGCCCGTCCTTTCTGTCAGTTCAACCGCCCTCCGGTACTCGGCAAGAAATGGTTCCTTTCCTCTGACATGTATCCTGGTTGCGGCCACGAGTGCTTCAAGTATCGCGCAGCGGGATCTGTTGAAGCCGGTAAAGGGCCTGCGAGACTCCTCGTACGCGACCTCGAAGAGACAATGCCCCCTGTCTCCCTCAATGGATATTCTTTTGAGTTCCAGTTCCAGCCACCCGCAAGGATCATCAATAACTCCGCACGGAACCATGTATGCCGGAAAATGACCCGGCATATTATCCCTGGCAACAGCATGGACGAAGGGAAGGATCGAATCGGTGATACTCGCGACAGCAAAACCCTTTTCGTTAAGGTTCGCCCAGGTTCCCGAATCCCTGAAAGGTCGAATCAGCACAGTTGTTTCGTCGATCCTTTCCATCCCCATGGGAGCGAAATTGTCTTCTCCGTTGCCGTTTCTAGTCGAAAGAATGACCTCAATAATCATGGTCTGGAGATATACCCCCAATCCAGAGGCTGGTCCTGCACGTAGCGTTTACCCAGTTTCAGGGCCGTCTCGGCCTTTTCCAGCTCACGGCCGATATAAAAGGCGTGGGCCGCATCGTCGATATTTATCTGTTCCCATATCTCTCTGGCCGTACTTCCCGTAGCAAGACTGTCGCTGTTGAATGCCACTATTCCGGTGGTCGAGAGGAATATTCTGTAGTTTTTGTCCCGAACAGCGGTTTTCATTTCCTGGAGTTCCTCCGGCAAAAACCGCTGGTGCGGAAGGTCTCTCAGGGCAACCAGCCCCGCTTTGGCATGTTTTGGAAGGACCCTGGAATCGCGGGCCCAGAACATCAATCTCCTGGCCCGGTCAAATTCTGCCACCGCGCCCGTTGCCCACGAAACTACCGAGGTCGTCAGAACAGAATTGATCGACAGTTCGGTGCATATCGCTGCCATCACTGCAGTGACCCCCGACGAGTCCGCCTCCATCAGTTCGGTCTGGTTGCCGATCCCCATCAGCATCGGAATCTCGGGATACCGCCTGCGGAAGATGATGTACCTCTCCAGAGATTCGATCAGCCCGAAAGGGAACGGGTCCAGAACCGGGTCCGCAAGGTACGAGATTCCCGAACTTTCGAGGATCTCGATGTTCCTCTCAAGGGAATTCAGGCTTCTGTCCCGAAAGTCCGGTATTACAACCACCCTGCATCCGAGATCCAGTACAGACTCGATATTGCTGCTGTTGACGCTCAAAAGAAGTACGGCACCGGCTTTGGCAGCTTCTCTGAGGCTTTTCCCGTCGAAGGTGTCCACACTGACCCTGAACCCCTCTTTTCGGAGAAGGCGGACCTTCCCTGCCACTCCTGGAAACTCCCCGGAGACCGGACCGCCAAGGTCGATAACATCGGCCCCGTCTTCGCGGTAACGGGAGGCACTCCTGACGAGTTCGCCATCATGGAGCAGATGAGCGTCAACTATCTCCGCCAGGATCGTAATATCATGGCCTTCGAGAGAAACATCTTCACCTTCAAGGTTAAAAAAACCCGGCAGATCCTTCAGGTGATCGGGCCCCCTTTTTACGGGAGTATCTCCCGCAGCCTCCTGCAGCATCGAGATGGACCCCTGGCAAAGCCCGGGAATGTAGACTGCATCGTAACCCGCTACTTCTGGAAGTTGCCGGGACATCCACCCGCATTCCGCAAGAGCGGCAACAGTGATCGGCATGACATGTACATCGTATTCGAAGGGTGGCTCCATACCCTCCAGGATGGATCTGAGGGAAGGAGCCGCAAGCTGTCCCGTCAGGAAGAGGTAGTGAGCCATTTTTCCAGCTGCTCCAATGTCGCCGCCACCCTGACAAGTGGGAAGGATGATAGCCTTTCCGCGTTTTCAAGATCCACTTTTCTTGAACGGACGGGGAATTCTCTGCCCGAAGGGTCAGCCGAGACCACCCCGGACTCAAGGTCGGTGGGAAGAAAGAACGACGGGACAAGGGCCTTACCCGCCTGGGCAAAAAGATTCGCAGGAAGAGTGTCGGCTATGCCGTTTACACACTTTGCCACGGTGTTGGCCGTCGCCGGCGCGATCACCAGTCGGTCGAATCGCCCAAGGGCCATCTCTCCGCAAGAGGGAGAGCTGGCGGTCCTGTCGTAAACGACCCGGACCCCGGATTTTAGAATAATGTCCATAAGACCATACATGGTTGTGACCTCTTCACCGGCACGGGACAAAAAGAACGTTACGTTCCCAAGCCGAAGAGCCAACTCTACAGAACCCTTGAGAAAGTGCCCTGCTCCTGTCAGGCACCATGCCGTCCCGGGAGATCTACCATCCTTCAACTCTGCAGCCACTCCTGGAGCGTGATCCTCTCTATGGAGGGTTTATCGTTTTTCAGTTCCTCCCGGATCGCTCCCATCGTTCCGGACCTCTCGGCAAAGGCATTATGCTGGTGAATGCTCTCCAGATTCTCCTGCCTGACCATCACGAAAGTTTCGTCCGGGAGATCGGGATATATATCTATCAGGTTCCTGAATACTTCCCTTACAACGTCCTCGGTGAACATCGGGTTCTGATGAGCCTTGTTGACGATGAAGAATTCGTCGGATCTTTTGAGCAATTCATATGTCTCTGAACTCATCGAAGCTTCCAGGACATGGACGAGATGTTCCGCCCTGACCGGCCAGTTCCCGCCGATCAGCAGGGTTCCTTTTCCCCTCTGGTTGTGGGAGGCCAGAGGTATCAGGCCGAGGATCCGTTCGGCTTCGCTGTCGCTGAAGCCATCCTCTACGAGGAGTTTTTTTGAATGACTCCTCACCATGTCCTGGGCACAGGGACAGACCGTCATACCCTCAACTTCTACTCCGGTAACGGTCTTGACTTTCTCGCCGCTGCAGGAAGCTATGCCGATGAAGGTATAAATTTCCTCCACGCTTCTCCCTGACAGGGGAGTCAGTTTCTTCAGGGGATATTTCGCCCTTATGAAGACCTCGGCCCTCTCGGTCCTCTGGGTCGCGGCTATCTGTCGCGCAAGTCTCTCGGCCATACCCTCGATAGTCGAGGATGGTTCAAGGCTGATCTCCTCGGTGAGCCTTTCCAGAACATCGCTGAAACGCGACATGTGAACTCCGGCCTGCTTCTGGTCCAGGTAGGCAAAAAGATCCATGTCCGCGTAGAAAAGGGATTCCCGACCGTGATCGGTCATCCTGATGATCCTTTTGAGGTTCGTGACACCAACACGGCTTAGCACAAGGGGAAAACTGGGACTGCTCTGCTGGACATCTCTTTCCAGTTTGAACCGAAGGCTCTTCTCCACCTTCCTGATCCCGGACAGATCCGCTTTGCCTGAAAGGTCCCCTATGCTTTCAGAGAACCCGGGAGGAACAATTTCCGGAGATATCTCGGCAAGGGGAACAAGGGCAAAAGCCCTTTCCGCTAGCCTCGAATGGGGTATCGTCAGTTCGTCCGTCCTGAGAGAAATTGAATCGTAGAGAAGAATGTCGATATCTATGGGCCTGGGCAAGTTGCGGGAAGCGTCCGCCCTACCCATCCTCAGTTCTATGGATTTCACGAACCTCAGCATCTTATGGGGCTCCATGTCCGTGCGAAGCCTACAGGCCAGGTTCAGAAACAGGGGCTGCCCATTCATCCCCTCCGGCTCTGTCTCGTAAAAGGAAGAAACCTCTTCGATGAAGGCCCTTCCCTGGAGATACTGCAAGGCCTGAAGAATGTTGCTCTGGCGATCTCCCAGGTTGGCACCGAGAAGCAGGTAAACCGTATGAAGTGACCTTTCCTCTATCGGCATGGTACCTCCTCTTTACTCGGCAGGTAACAATCCTGCACCGGGTAGTTGTCGAAAGAGACGGTGTAATACTTCCCGAAATGTTCTCTTATAACCTTCTCGACGGAGGCGTCGAAGGGGGGAGCGACGTGCAGGGTCTTGCCGTGGATCTCTCCTGCCGCTTTCCCGTTTTTGACTATGATCTCACCGCCCTTGATAACCCATCTCGGGAAATCCATCTTTCGCTTGCAACCGTTGGCGGATCTGCATTTGGGCTGTCTGCAGCCATCGTCCGCGGGATGGAATATGGCTACATCCCCATCGGCGCCAGGTCCCAGGTGCCCTTTCTTCACAAGCCCCAGGACCCGAGCTGGAGCGGCACGAGTAATGGTGACGATCTCCCCCAGGGAATATTCCCTCTTTATCTCTCCCAGGATGGTACGCTTCCTGACCGACTCGGGCAGCGTTTCGAGCACCTCCATACGGTATGACCTGTCCATGAGCAGGTTTATGACCTGAGGATAGCAGAAGAAGGGTCCCGCGTTGGGATGATCCGTTGTCAGGAAAACCCTCCAGGGATCTTTCGCCAGCAGAAAAAGCTCCAGGCCGGTGACCCACTGAAGGGCGTTTACCTTGTTTTTGCGGCTGTACCGTATGGGGACTATCCCTCCGCCAGTCTCGTTCTCTTCGTCGCCGCCAAACCACTTGTGGCCAGTCATTCTTCCAAGATTGTACTGAAAGGGACCATCGGAGGTCATTGTTGTTGCCGGTCCGAAAACTATCTGGCCCACATCAAAGGTAACGTTGCTGTTCGCGTTTACCGCATCGGCCAGTTCCTGCGTCCTGTTCGCGAATCTCCCCTTTTTGTCCTTACCATAACTCATAAACTGGAGATGGGTCAGGTGGAGCCTTCCGGAAGCTTCCCTGACAGATCTCAGGGTATGTTCCGCGCTCTCGGTCGTACCCAGATTCAACCCGTGAAGATGCACCCCGTGAGGAAGACCAAGGCTGTCGGCCGCCCAGGTGAGGGTCTCGAGGATCTTCCCCGGTGTTATTCCAAAACCGTAAACATCCTGATCCCAGCTGCCAACATTGGATCTGGAAGATTTCCAGTTCTCTACCCCGCCAGGGTTCACGACCTTTATTCCGTATCCCCTGGCCGCCTTGAGGGTCCAGGCGATGAAGTCCCTGGCGAGTTCCATCTCTCCCTTGGCAATACAGTCGAAGAGGAACTCGTTGTTCCCCATCGTTATAAGCATCCCCCTGTCAAGGAAAGGCATGTCCTCAAGTTCCTCGTGGGAGTGTCTCGCTACAAGGGGAGCGCAAGCCGCCTCCATCACCGTCGTATAACCCATCTCGGCATACATGCAACCCGTCATGTAGGGCGTTGGAACAGTGAACCCCGCCCCTGAACGTCCACCCTCCAGGCGGCTCCTCTTGTGGGCAGCATGCTCCTCCGGGCACATCTTTCGACCGTGATTGACCTTTGCACCAGCAATATGGGAGTGAAGATCAACCCCTCCGGGCATAACGTTCATTCCCGCGGCATCGATGATCATCGCCCCGTTCCTGTCCGCCTCGTCCGGTGCGACCACCGAACCGTCCCTGATCCAGACATCACGGACTTCCCCTTCTATACCATTGGCGGGATCGTAAAGCCGTCCGCCGATTATTCCTACAGTTTTGGCGCTCATCTGCTCACTTCCTCCAGAAGACGGTCGAATATTTCTTCATCGGTCGGGCGATGCCTCTCACGGAAAGCCCTTGTCCTGACAGGAACGCCGTCCATCCTGTAATAGGTGCCTTCGGCGTCGACGCCGTACTGGGCCCCGGGCAAATATACGGTAGCCCCCCTGGCCGTAAGAGGGAACGCCGGATCGACGACAATGTGCGGTATGGCATCGAGCCAGGCCACCGCCTCGGCAGGGAAATGGGCCTTGGGGTCGGAGGCAACGATCAGCGCGGCATCAGCCTCATGCCTTGCCAGCATATCCACGGCCGTGAACTCTCCAGGGCCGTAAACCGGGACCCCTCCCGCCAGGCTGACAGCGAATGGATATCCCGTCTGCCAGGTCAGAACGGCATCGGCACCGGCAACATTCCCGTGACCTCTCATGGCTATCACAGAAAAACGGGTATGGGCGTTCAGATCCCGAACAAGGTTGAAGTACTGCCCCACGTTGAGGTCCTTCCCGCTGGTCATGGTGAGCCCCATCCCGAAGAAGGCAACACCGTAGCGGCAACCCTTCATCTCTTCTGCAAGGGATACCAGTTCCTCCCGGGAAATACCACCAACCTCCGCGGCTTCCATACTTTTGCCCTGGACAAGAGCGCGGAGGGCAGAAAGAACTTCATAATCACAGCCCTGCTTTACCCTGAGGAAACGGTCAACGGCCTTTGCGCTGGGAGTCTCCCTGACGTCCACAAGAACGGCGCGGCGTCCCTTTCTTCCTTCCGGTACAAAGCGGCCCTTTGGCATCAGTGAATACCTGGTGAAATGGCGGCTGTGAGCGATCATGGGGTTGCATCCCCAGAAGAGAAGGAAGTCAGCCCTGTTCATGGCCTCTCCCAGGCTACACGTCGGTTCCCCGAAGGTCTGCATGGCTATCCCGGTCGGACCGTGACATACGGAGGAGGTCGTATCGATGACGGCACCTATGCGGTCCCCGAGGGCCACGCACTTCCTCTGTGCCTCAGACGCGGTTGAACTCAGCCCGTAGAAAAGCGGGCTTCTGGCATTTTTCAGGATAGAGGCGGCCTCTCCTATGGCCTTGTCCCAGGATACCGGTTCTCCCCTGAAGGCAGGAGAGACAGGAGAAGGATCGTATTCCTCCATGTGCCCCTTTCCGTTAGCGCAGGCTCCTTTTATCTCGATGGTCCCGTCATCCTTTGAAGAGACCTTTATGTCGTCGCAGAGACATCCACAGAAGGTACATACGACGCTGTCCATGTTCTTCATTCCGGAGTCACCTCCACGCGGATCCCCTTGAAGGAGGGCATGCCGCACCCGCCGGTATCGGGCCCGACAAGCCTGTTGGCGACAGGTCCCATCGGAACGAAAACCATATCTGCGGGCATTCCCGGGTCAGACTCCGACCGGACCGATATCTCTCCGCTATCGCTCCTGAGTCTCAGGGTGCACCCCACCTCAACCCCCATGGTTTTGAACATTTCCGGGTGCATCACCGCCACCGATACGGCGTTGGCATAAAAATCCCCGGTCTTGCCGAGGTGCATGCCTTTGGTCTGTGCCTGTGTCCGCCCGGTTATGAGAACGCAGTTCCGGGAGTTCTCTTTTTCAGCCATTTTCCCGATTTCCTCCTTCACAGAGCGCTACAAGTTCCGAATAGACCTTCCCGGCCTCTTCCGCAAGGCGCCCGATACACTCCTCCCCTTCCGGGGCGGAGGAAAAAACCGTACACACCGGGTCCCCCGGTGAGAATACATCCCCCGTCCATGGAACATCCCTTCGCCCCGCTTCACTCCAGGCAAGGGTGTCGGGAGCCGCGCAATCCCTGACGGCGTAAACTATGCCCTTTGCGCGAAAAGGACCTTCTCCGCAGAACACGGGCCTTTTTCCCCGAAGC
Organism: Thermovirgaceae bacterium; assembly: GCA_035448245.1. Lineage (GTDB taxonomy): Bacteria > Synergistota > Synergistia > Synergistales > Thermovirgaceae > DAOTIQ01. The sequence goes on from DAOTIQ010000013.1 coordinate 21,413, forward strand.
CTTTCTCCCCGGCAGGCGGCCAGATGGAGCGAAAACAACTCCCCCTTGTCACCTGCGGGTCTGAATAGTTCCATGGATCCCGAATATCTGGGGTTAACCTCTATGACTGCCACCGAACCGTCCGGCCCCAGGATCATATCTATCCCGCTGAAACCTCTCAGGCCAAGCCTGTCCGAAATGATCTCCGCGTAATATGACGCTTTTTCATAAAAACGGGTCGCATCTTCCTGCCTTGCGGGAAGGGGCGTGATGTTGCCGCACCACCTGTAACCCTTTCCCCCTAGAAAAGATGTTCCGGTCAACTGTTCGGAAAAACCCGTGATCAGTGCTCCATCCCTGTGCGCTATGAAGGAGACGGAGACTGGCCTCCCGGGAATACGTCTCTGGAGTATCTCCCCGCTTTCGATCCTTCCCCCGCGGTACTCGGAAACACCCGACCCCCCGCCGGACAGGACTCTTTTTCTTAACCAGCGTGCCTCATTGGCGGACCTGTCAGGCTCGTCGGCCGCCCTCCCTTCCTCTCCCGGGCCAAGCACCTCCGGAAAAGGTATTGACTCCTCGCGACACAGGGAACCCAGGATCGAGGGATCCCTCGCTTTCCCGAGGACATGAACGCTGTTGCCTGCTATCAGCCTCCCGCGGGCAATGGCCTCTACAAGTCCCGGACGATTCTCCATTCCCCCGCCGTAGACAAAGATCCCGCCCCTGGCCCGGCCTTCACAGGCCTTGAGGATCGCCTCATCCGTGAAAGGCAGTCCAAAATGGCGGCGGGTGGATATATTCTCGACAGAAGACGGATGATCCCTGTCGCCAAAGGCATCAACGGCTGTTATGTTCCGGAAACCCGAACCGCATGCCAGATCGGCCAGCCCGCGGGTGCTGAAAGCAACTATCAGAAGATTCCTGTCAATCTTTGTTGAACTCCTTGACGGCCTGGTAAACCTCGGCCGCATCCAGAACCAGTTCGTTGCTCTCGAAAAGCCTGGCTACGCAACTGCGCTGGACCTTCATTTTGAGCCCACCTATCGCGATGGGTCCGAAAACCAGTTGGCCATCGATATCCTTGCCATCCCAGTGGGGCTTGATATTCTCTATCCCCGATGGGGGAACAGCGTTGAGGTCTCCAAGGGCCTTCAGGGTCGCGTGACCCTTCCAGACCGATTCCGGCAGAAGCATCTTCCCGGCCGCACCGGTCGAAAGAACTACGACCGCTCCCTCCAGAGCCTTTCTGACCGATGCCTCGTCCCCCGATTCGGCTGGTTCAGCCGAAACACCGAACCTCTCCTTTAACTGGGCACAGGCAGCCTTTGCCTTGTCCATTTTCCGGGATGTCAGCGTGACCATCGCGCCCTCACCGGCAAAGAACAGAGCCGCGCGAAGTCCCACCGGACCAGTTCCGGCAAGTACCACCGCCTTTTTTCCCTTTAGGTCAACCGCTCCCGCAAGCTTTGCGACGGCAGCGGCGGCAGTTGTGTTGCAGCCGTTGGAATCGAGCATAACGGAATTTCTCAGTGGCCCGAAAAAAGCGCCCTTGACCGCATCCAGGACAGCTTCTCCCGCCGCGACATCGGAGCCGCCCACGAATACGGCACTGTTTTTCATAGAATCTCCACCCCTGGTGAACATTACTCCGTGGACAAGGGGTACCGCTGTTTCGGGAGTTATCGATCCATGCTGCAATATGATGTCGGCTCCTCCGTCATAGGCAGTTACCGCATCAAAAACACTTGGCTGCGGATCAGTGTCGAGTTGGAGCAATATTTTTTTCAATCTGTTTCCACTCCCTTCCGAGAATCCCGGCCCCGCTCAACGGGAAGATCCATCCCGCAGGGAAAAGACCAGGCCACAGACATTTACAGGTTCACCACTCATGCAGGCAAGTTCAACGGCGGCCTTGAAGCTTTTGAAGGAGATCGCGCTGCCCGGATTGAATTTTCTGAGCGCAGCCTCAAGATCGTCGTATTCCGCCTTGCAGGAGACCACATCTTCCATGGTCCCCGCGAGGATCTTGATACGCACCTCGGCGTAATGATCATCCCGATCCCGGGAGCCTACCCGGACTACGGAATGCTTTACGGGGGTAAACGGGAAATGCTCCGGTTCAAAGACTCTCATCCCAAGAGTATCTAGTTCAAGAGCAAGGAAGGCGCCAAGTTCCTCCAGGCATGATCTCGGGGCATCGATCAAAAAAACGAACTCGCTTCTGCCCTTCTTGGTGATCGCCGGAATGGCGTGGACGCTCGAAGCCCCTCTCTCCATAAGACCTTCAATCAGGTATGGAAGCCCTTCTCCAGTCACGTTGTCCGCGTTGACGACAAGAAGCATCACCGTCACCTCCCTCAACCCGTATTCTAATCGGAAAGGGGCCCCGCAGGGCCCCCTTTGTCATATCATACCCAGGCTAAAGCTCTGTTACGTCCTCCATATCCTTCATGAGGCGGATCGCAAGATTTGCCACACTGCGGGCGCTTTCCTTGGCTCCCGGGATCGCGTTGGTGATGCAGGCACCCTTTTCAGCGCACTTTCCGGCATCCTTGGCACTCATCTTTCCGGATACCGCAGCGACTGCCGCCGGGATAACAACGTTGACGGTGCAGCAGCCCACGTACATCAGTTCCTGGGCGGCTACGGAGGCTACAGTCACGGGGATGGTCCATTCGGACTTCTTGTTGAGGACCACATCAGGAGCGACCTTGTGAGAAAGCCCCTCGATCTTGAACTCCTTGCCGTCGACTGTCACAACCGCATCGATATCAGCATCGAAACCCCAGTAGGTCTCGGCGAAGGGGTGGTTCCTGCGGGCTCCGCCCTTGAGTTTGGTGAACTCGAGGGTGATCTTCTTTCCGAACATGCCTCCCAGCATCATGCCGGTGCGCTGCTCGACCTTCTGCTTGCGCTGGTTGTCGATCTCCATGCAGATGTCCTCAAGAGACTTGCCTGCCTGAAGCCCGTCCCAGGTGAACTTGGCAAGACGGAACTGCAGATTGTTCCTGATCCCCTGGGTACCCTTGATAACAGCAGCCGTAACCGGGCCACGCATTACCTGCTCGGCCTTGTGGGCAACCATGTTGCCCGAAGCGGCCGAAATTTCGGGATCCAGCCATTCGTTGAGTTTCATATCGTGGATCATGTCGGCTGCCGCCTCGACATCGCCGTCGCTCTCGATCAGCTTCATGGAGGCAACTACGCAGTCGCTCACGAGGTGAGCAAGGGGCGGGTTGACGGGGCCGGCGCCAAAGCCTGCTCCGATCATCGGGCCTTCCTGGAAGCACGCCATCATCTCGTTGAAGGTCATCATTCCGACCACTGTCGGTGCGCCGACGTCTTTGAGGATCATTCCCAGATCACCGATAAGAGCGGCGGTGTCAAACTCCTTGCCTGTGCCGCGCATGTGCAGTTTCTCGGGAAGTCCCGCAGCCTGGACGGCTCCCTTTCCTACCAGGTATCCCGTCCCCTGGACGAAAAATTCGCCGTAGTCCTGGCCAATCATGCCATCGGGATTGATGATCTCGAGGATAGCGGCAGCAGCGAGTGCCGCGGAAAGCCACGGGTTGGGGTTGATGCCCACGCCCTGGTAAGCCTTGAACATGGCCTCCACGCCGACCTTGGTTCCCTTCATGGCCAGATCGTGGTAGATCATATCCTCTCCAAGCACGCTGTGGCCGTAAATGGCGCCTCCCGCCACGAAGGGGGGGACGACGGCTCCGCTGAAACGGCAGATCTCGCCTTTTTCTATAGCATCATAAATAGCCTTGACCGCCGGAAAACCGGAGATCTTGTTCGTGAGTTTCGATGTCGGGATGGCCTGGACTCCTGCTCTGCTTGCTCCGGCCTTCATCCTTGCGAGGGATCCAAGTTTCCTGTTGCCCGCGGGGACTCCGGCCCTGGAGGCCGTTCCGGCAAGGTTCAGAAAAACAGCAACGATGAGAGCCGCGTTTGCAGAATCGGCTCCTGCGTCCTTGGCCGCTTTGATGCCTGCTTCCACGATCATGTCGACAGGAAGATTGTCCATATTGGCATCGGACAGTTTCGTGCTTCTTCCCTGAAGTATCTCCTTGACCATTACGTTGGCCGCGCTGTAAACGGCCAGGTTGAGCATCCCGTGTCCCTTGGTGATGGCTTCGAGACGGTCACTGGTTTCATTTTCCACGAATGTGTTGGCCGCCGCGATCGCAGAATAAAGTTCCTTATGCATTATTTTTGCACCTCCCAAGATTTGGATCTTTGCCTGGAATAGTATCCAGTCTGTTGCGGATGTCTCCTTTGCGGTCTGCCGTTATGCACCCCCCTTCACCTTGGTAACAGCCCAACAGTCCCCGTGTCAAAAACCCGGAGCCAGAGGCGGTTGTTGAATCTCCCAGGCCAGATAATGAGGGCTGTGTAGGGCGAGAGATCTTGGGCAAGAGTTCCGCAAGGGGAAAACCCGGAGGGGCCGGGCTCTCCCCAGAGTGCCGCTACCTTTTAAGAGTACCGCAGGTTTCTTTTATTTCGGGTTCATGTGTGTGTGCGTGTTCATGTGTGTGTGCGTGTGCGTGTTCATGTGCGTGTTCATGGTCATGGTGATCGTGGTCATGGTGATCATGAGCGGCACCAAAATGTTTTTTCTCAAGAAGGACACCCTGAAGAACGTTTACCAGGTCGGACTCATGATCTCCGATGCCATAACCCGTCTTTTCGACCACTCCGGAAGGGAGGGTCCCGAAACTGTCGACAAAAACCTTCAGCAGGACCGCCCCCGTGGGAGTCGTACGTTCCATGGCCTGACCGCTTGAATAGACAGGGATACCTTCCAGAAGTTTCATCGTTGCGGGGGCCGGAACCGGAAGTTCCCCGTGAGCGCATTTTACTGTCCCGGATCCCACGTTCACCGGTGAGGAGACAACCTCGGCTGGCGCCAGCACATCCATGAGGACACAGGAACCGACGATGTCCACGATGGAGTCAACTGCTCCAACCTCGTGAAAGTGAACGCTTTCGGGGGGCATGCCGTGGACAAAACCCTCCGCCTCGGCAAGCAGCCTGAAGGCGGTCTCGGCATTCTTTGCGGCAGCAGGACTTATATCGCTTTTTGATATGATCTCCAGTACTTCCTTCAATCCCCTGTGAGAATGCTTCTCGTCGCACCTCACCTTTACATCCACTCCTGTGATCCCGCCCTTTTTGCTCCTCGAAACATCCACCCTGTAGCTTTCCAGGGCGAGGCCTTTCAGGAATGGCTGAATGTCATCCTTCCCAAGAAGATCCAGAAGGAGCCCGAGCATCATGTCTCCGCTGATGCCCGAAAAACAGTTGAGGAAAAGTACTTTCTTCATCGAGATCCTCCTTCCGGATCACCGGAATTTTTTTTCCTTATCATAAGAGCGGCAGCGTAGCCTGCTCCTATTCCATTGTCGATGTTCACCACGGAAACTCCCAACGCGCAGGAATTGAGCATCGTCAGAAGCGGTCCTATTCCGTTCAGGGCGGCCCCGTAACCCACACTTGTGGGGACCGCGACAACAGGACAGCTCGCTATCCCGGCCACTACACCCGGCAATGCACCGTCCATACCCGCGACGGCAACAATGGCGTCAGCATCGAGTAGCATGTCAAGGTGAGCCAGAAGGCGGTGGAGCCCGGCTACTCCAACATCAAAAAGGCGTCTGACGTTGCAGCCCATTATCTCTGCCGTCACAGCCGCCTCCTCTGCGACAGGAACATCGCAACTGCCCCCGGTGACAACAAGCATGAGTCCCCGCGCACTTTCACCGCGGTCAGGCCAGAGGCGCCCCATTCGAGGCCCCTGAAGATATTCAAGATCGGGAAGGATCGGCAGAAGGATTTCGTGCTGTTCGGCGGACATACGTGAAAAGAGAGCCTTGCCCGGATGTTCCGAAAGGGCACCGGCGATCCTTTTCAATTGATCAGGGGATTTGCCGGGACAATAGATTATCTCCGGAAAACCGTTTCTCAAAGCACGGTGGGTGTCAAGCTTGACCTCGCCGAGGTCACGGAAGGGCAGTCCCTTGAGGGATCTGACAAAGCTGTCGACGGAGATTTCCTCTCTCCTGAGCTTGTCGGCCAACAGGCGGAGTTCTCTTTCGTCCATAAGAAATCAAGGCTCCATTCCAGCCGGGAGGTGGGAGGTGAAAATGTTGACATCTTCCGCCTCTTTACCGAGAAGGAATAACTCGTGCCCCGGAACCTTTAATTTGATATCACGTATCATTATACACATAAACTCGAATGTTTCAAGATGGTGCACATAGTGAAAAAAAGTTCTTTTGGGCTGTCCTGCCGAAACCCGGACTATGCCGTGCAAATATGGTATCGTTTTCCCCGTAGTAAATATGACAGAAGGAGTCATCTTTTTCATGGACAAACCCGGAGTGGTGATCCGCTTTTTCCAGGAATACCCGGGGACGCTTGTCCTCCTTTCGGGGGGGGTAGACAGCGCGGTTCTGGCTCTTCTCGCCTGCCGTGGAACAGGAGGGACTACCAGGGCTCTATCCTTCAGAACCCCACTGGTCAAGAAGAGCGAAACGGCCATGGCTCTCGAGGTCGCCTCTTTTCTCGGAATAGAATGTCACGTTCATGATGTTGACGTGATCTCGGACCCCAGGGTCAGGGCCAACTGCAGGGATCGCTGTTTTGGCTGCCGCAAGATACTTCACGCGGAGGCCAAAAAATTCGCCCTCTCAGGCGGCTTTTCAGGTATTGCCGATGGAGTCCAGGCCGACGAGATTCACGAACCTCGCCCCGGCCTGATAGCCGCAGAAGAAGACGGGATCATTCACCCCCTTGCCGATGCAGGCCTGACCAAAAAGGAGATAAGAGAAATCGCCCGCGAGGCTGGACTGCCCAACAGCGAAAGACCCGCGGCCCCATGCCTGGCTACCAGGTTCCCCCCGGACATTCCCCTTTCGGCTGGCTGGGCCGAAAAGATCGAGGCGGGCGAGGAAATACTGGCCGCCGAAGGTTTCTCCAACTCCCGAATTCGCTGGTTCCCTCCCGGGGCCGCATCGATAGAAATCGACGAGAAAGACATTCCCTCCTTTTGGGAGAAGCGCAACCGGATATGCGCTTCAATCAGGGACACGGGCTTTCCTGTCGTCTCCCTGGACCTCGAGGGGCTGCAAAGGGGAAAGATGGAGAGGTTCCTGGAGGTGAAGAAGAATGCTTGTCGTTGACCCACAGGGTGGAGCAACACCTCTGTCTCTGGCTGGGGCTCTTTCCGCCCTGCCGGTGCCGGAAAAGATCCTTGAAAATATCCTTTCAGAAAAGATGACCCTGCAGGGCGGGACCTCGGTCAGACTGCAGCGAATAGCCAAACCTTCAGCCAGCGGCATGAGGGTTTTCATGGACTTAGTGGTTGAAGGCGATCAGGAGGAAGTGAAAAGAACTACTGCCGTGGAAACCCTCTCGATTCTTGAAAAAACTTCTTGCGCCTCTGGGGACGCCCTCGGGAAAACCGCCTCGGTCCTTGACGAAATGATCCAACTCTCCGGTGAAGACATCTCCGCTGGGGGAGAAATCGAATGGTCCATTCCGTACACGGCCCTGGCCTCTCTGGCCTTCTTCCGGTTTATCGAGGAGACCGCTGTCCCTCTTGTGTCTCTTCCCGTCGGGATATGCACAAATCAGGCCGGACCCGGAGAAGGGATCCCCTCTTCATCCCTTTCCAGTGTGATCTCCGCAGCGGCAAAATACAGCATCCCAATTTTCGGATTAAGGCCAGGCGACCATGGGACCACGGTCGCCGCAATGCTGATGCTTGCAAAAACCGCTCGATTTACCGATCACCTCCCATCGATGGTCCCGGAGGGACAGTTCCAGGGTATAGGCCCTGACGGGACCACTGTCAGAGTGATCCTGTCGAGGGAGAAAAAGCGCGAGGATGTCTGGCTGGTGGAGGCCGCCCTTGACGACGCGACCGGCGAGGAGATGGGCAGGGCCCTGTCCACAATTCAGGAGGCATCTCTCGAAGCACATATTCTGCAGGGAATAGGCAAAAAGGGAAGGCCCCTGTTCATCCTGAGGTCTCTGGCCAGATCCGAACAACTGGACGAAGTCCTGGACCGCTTTTTCAGGGACACCCCCACGATAGGGGTCCGCTACTGGCCCGTGGGACGTACAAGGATGCACCGCGAAATCAGGGAGGGGCAACTCGTCGTCGACGGCCTGAGCCTGCCCACAAGGATAAAGATCTCGCGCCTCGACGATGTCATCAAGGGAAAGGCAGAATCCGACGATATCGCAAAGCACCTTTCGGGAAAACGCTGATCCCCCGTGACTACCCCCGCTTGAAGGATTTGCGGTCAGAGGAAGGGGCCTGGAACTAGACCCCGACCAGGCGGTAGTGTTTTTCCCTGAAAAGTCTGAGGCAGGCGTCGACTGCTTCGGGGTCATAGAGCTTCCCCTTGTTGAGTGTTATTTCATCCAGTGCCGCCTCGAGCCCCAGGGTGGGACGGTAGGGTCTGTGGGAAGCCATGGCCTCAACAACGTCCGCAACGGCCAGTATGCGGGCCTGGAGAAGTATCTCACCATCTTTAAGGCCCCTGGGGTAACCCGAACCAT
>DAOTIQ010000014.1:0-28763 GCA_035448245.1 Thermovirgaceae bacterium
AAGAACAGATAAGGTCAACTTTTTGTTACTCATTTAGGAATGGTCTTTACGGGCTCCTGAAGGAAAAAGGGCCACCCCTCTCGGGCGGCCCTTTTCAGGATTGTTGTTTGCGGATCGCGGTTTTTGTCGGAGACTCTAGTTTTTGCCCGGTTTCCAGATCTTCCAGACGTTGCCGACCAGTTCCGGGCCGGGTTTGAGGGTATCCTTGCCTGGCTGCCATCCTGAGGGAGTGGCTTCTTTGCCCTTGCTGGCACGGACATGCTGGAAGGCCTTGATCTGCCGTATCGTCTCTTCGACGTTTCTTCCGACCGGAGGGGTGAGGACCTCCATGCCCTGGATAACACCGTCGGGATCAATTATGAAGCGGCCCCTCACATCTACTCCGGCGTTTTCATCATAGACGCCGTAGATCTTGCCAAGGTTGCCGCCCGCGTCGGATATCATGGGGAATGGAACTCCGCCTTCGACCATCTTTGAGATCTCGTTGTCGTTCCAGATCTTGTGGACGAACTGGCTGTCTACACTTACGGAGAGGACATCTACACCAAGTTCCTGGAATTCCTTGTATTTGTCGGCGACCGCCGACACTTCGGTAGCTCAGACGAAGGTGAAATCACCGGGGTAAAAACATAGGACGACCCATTTGCCCAGGGAGTCTGAGAGTTTTACGGATCCGAATTTCCCCTGGTGATAAACGGGAGCCTCGAAGTCAGGTGCTTTTCTTCCAACCATCACAGACATCCTTGGGACCTCCTTTTTTGCCGTTTCCGATTTCTCCTCAACTGCAGGTTCAGCTTCGCCTACCATTGCTCCAGTGGGACGAGCACAACCAATCTCCTTTTCTTCCAAGAGAACCACCTCCCGATCTTCGAAGTTAAAATGAAATAGTTATTCGGATTCTTTGCATTATTATGATATCACATTCTTGCGTTCTAATGCATGATTTCTGGTGTCATGGGATAATGGGGAGGATACAAGGAAGCAGGAAACTGGTGGCTGGAGACTGGGAAAGCAGGGGCAAGGGCGTAAACGGTCAACGGATTGGAAGACCAGGGAGACAGGAGACTGGAGACTGGTGGCAGGGAAGGTCTTTGGTTCTCACAAAGAAAAGAAAGGTTTTCTCTGTGTGGCTTCACCCTCTGTGTCCCCTGTGGTGAAAACAGGTTTTGCACTGGGTCCGGTTTTTGGTTTTCACAAAGAAAGTGTTTCTCTGTGGTGAAAGGGGAGGTGGGGGTCCTGTCAGGAGAACTGGCATCAGAAGAGAAATTTGCCACCGAAATGGATTCCAGGGATATTCTTGCAGGTTTCAGGGAGAGGTTTCACCTGCTGCGGGACGTGATCTACATGGACGGCAATTCCCTGGGGCTGTGCCCAAAGGATTCCGGAGAGGCAGTCAAAAGAGCGCTTGATGAGTGGGAATGTCTCGGCATAAGGGGCTGGCTGGAGGGAAATCCGCCGTGGTTCGAGATCAGCGAGAGAACCGGGGCTATGGCCGCATCCATTGTCGGAGCCGGGCCTGACGAGGTTGTCATGACCGGAACCACGACGGTGAATCTGCATTCCCTCGTGTCGACCTTTTACAGGCCTTCAAAAGAACTTCATGTGATCCTGGCCGATGAAATCAATTTCCCGTCCGACCTTTACGCACTGGAGAGTCAGACCGCGATAAAGGGTTTTACCCCTGAAAAGTCTCTCCGCCTGGTGAAATCCTCCGATGGCAGGACCCTGGACGAAAGAGAGATCATCAGCGCCATGGGACCCGATGTCTGCCTGGTCCTCCTGCCCTCGGTTCTTTACAGAAGCGGCCAACTGCTGGACATGGAATTGCTTACAAGAGAAGCACACAGCCGCGGCATTCTTGTCGGTTTTGACTGTTCCCACTCCGCCGGAGCGGTGCCTCATCATTTTGATGACTGGGAAGTTGATTTTGCCTTCTGGTGCAGTTACAAGTACATGAACGGAGGTCCGGGATCCCCCGCTTTTCTTTACGTCAACCGCCGGCACTTCGGGGCCATGCCCGCACTGGCTGGTTGGTTCGGCTACGAAAAGTCGCGCCAGTTCGAAATGAACAGGGATTTCATCCCGGCAGGGAACGCCGGAGCATGGCAGATATCGTCCCCTTCGATATTCGGCTCGGCAGCGACAGCCGCGGCACTGAAGGTTACCCTGGAGGCAGGCATAGAAAGGATCCGGGCAAAATCGATCGGGTTGACTTCTTTCTTTGTGAGGCTCGTGGATTCTTACCTGTCCGGGGAGCCTTACCGTTTCTCCGTCGGGACACCACGGGATCCGGAGAGAAGAAGCGGGCATATCGCTCTGGAGCATCCCGATGAAGCCATGAGGATAAACGAGGCGCTGATAGCCCGGGGCGTGATACCGGATTTTCGCCCGCCGAACGTCATCCGGATTGCCCCGGTAGCTCTTTATACCACTTACCATGATGTGTGGCAGGTGGCGGTGCATCTGAAGGAGATCATGGACGGGCGTGAGTACGAGAGATTCTCGAAGGAAAGAAAGGCCGTATCGTAGGGGGCAAGGGCCGTAAATTCAAAGGCGTCAACGGTAAACGGTGTGGAAGGGCAAGGGCGTGAGAGGTTAGACGTGAGAAGTGAGACGAAAAAACCAAATTCAAAGGCGTAAACGGTGAACGGTTTAAAGAGCGAGACGTCAGGAAACTGGAGGCAGGGAAGGTCTTTGGTTCTCACAAAAAAAAGAAGGGTTTTCTCTGCGCGGGTCCACCCTCTGCGACCCCTGTGGTGAAAGGGCCGTAAGTCGTAAGTCGTAAGTCGTGAATCGAATGGAACAAGAGCGTGAGACGTGAGACGTGAGACGAATGGAAAAACAAGGGCGAAAGCCTTAAATCCAACTGCGTGAACGGTCAACGGTAAACGGTAAACGGTGCGCAAAGGCAAGAGCGTAAGAAGTTAGACGTAAGAAGTGAGACGAATGGAAAAACAAGGCGTCAGGATGCAGGAGACGGGAGACTGGAAGGGCAAGGGCTTTGTCATTCTGAGCGTGGCGAAGAATCCGGGTTGGTTTTTAAGGTTTTCCTGCCTCCTGTATCCAGTCTCCTGCTTCCACCGCTTTCACGATTTACGATTCACGATTAACGGCTTTCATATTTACTCAGCCACTCCAGGCAGGTACGGACGCCGAAGCCTGTGGCACCCTTGCAGTAGGAACCGTATTCTTCGTCGGAGTTATCTACTCCCGCTATGTCCATGTGTAGCCATTTGATCCCCTCGTCGACGAATTCTCTCAGGAACATTGCAGCCGTTATGGCACCGCCGTACCTTCCGCCGGAGTTGACGATATCGGCGATCTCGGAGCGGATCTTCTTCTTAAGCCTTTCGTCGTCCATGGGGAGTTCCCACAGGCGTTCGCCGGTGCTGCGCGAGACTTCCATGAAGGATGACGCAAGTTCCACATCGTTGGTGAATATTCCCGCAGTGTACCCGCCCAGGGCTACCACGCAGGCTCCTGTAAGCGTCGCCATGTCCACGATGACGGACGGCTCCTGTTTCGAGGCATAGGCAAGAACATCCCCAAGTACTACCCGCCCCTCGGCATCGGTGTTATCGACCTCCACGGTCTTGCCGTTGAACATCCTGATTATGTCGTCGGGCCTGTATGCCCCACCTCCCGGCATGTTCTCGGCCGCGCCGATGAAGCCGTGGACCTCCAGTGACGGTTTGAGTTCCGATACGGCTTTCATGATGGCGATCACGTTGCAGGCACCGGTCTTGTCGCCTTTCATGCTCCTCATGAAGTCGCCCGGTTTGATGTTGAGTCCGCCGCTGTCGAAGGTAAGGCCCTTGCCTACAAAAGCAACCTTTCCTGTGGCATTTCCCGACGGCCTGTAGACCATGTGCACGAGCCTGGGCGCATTGTGGGAGCCACCCCCTACGGCCAGTATCCCGTTGAGGCCGAGATCTTTCATCTTCTTCTCGTCGAGGACGACGCACTCAAGACCTGATTCCTCCGACATTTTTCGGGCTTTCTCTGCCAGGGTAGCGGGGCTGATCACGTTGCCGGGTTCGTTGGCCAGGTCTCTGGCGAAGTTCTGGGCAGCCGCCGTGACAAGACCCTTTTCCACCGAGGCTGCATCTCCTCCGTGTATATAGAGTTCCTCCAGTTTAAGTGGTTTTTCTGATGTTTCCTCTACGCTCTTGTACCTGTCGAAACGGTACTCTCCCAGCAGAGCGCCTTCCACTATTGCCTTTGCTGCTTCTTCTTTAGCTCCGTCGCAAGGCAGGACCATCATTTTCGTGAAACGATCTTTCCCCGCACGCCTGACGGCGGAAGCGGCTCCTCTTCTCCAGTTATCGGGAGCACATTTTTCTCTTGACCCAAGACCGACAAGGTAGACGCTTTTCACCTGGCCTCCTGGAACGTTTACTGCAAGGAAGGAATCGGCCTTCGCCCGGAAATCGACCCTGGATACGGCTTCGGCAAGAGTCGGGCGAATGTCTTCTGCCGTTTTTTCCAGGGGATCCATTTCGTCTTCGAAAAGAAAGAGAACCAGAACATCGCCATTCCACTCTGCCGGGGAGAGTCCGTATGTTTCTATTTTCATCATATGCACCTCCAAAACTGGTTTCCACACCCGGAAACAATAGCATATAATCGTCAAGGGGTGACAGCCATTCCGGGAGACCTTTTCGTCGGTTTCGATATCGGATCCGCGGCACTCCACTGCTCGGTCCTGGGCAATGACAGTTCAGTCCTGTTCTCTCCGTCCCCCATTCTGCACCTCGGCAAACCCTTCGATTCGCTCCATCATCTCTGGCTCGAAATTCTTGACAGATTCCGCGAAGACCGCATCGCTTCTACATCTTTTACAGGTATGGGGTCGACCTGTTTTCCGGAGGTGTTCCCCGGAGTCATGAGGGAACATGACAGTCTCTGCATTGTTCGGGGAGCTTCGATCACAAGCCCTGGTACGGAGATCGTCATCCACCTGGGCGCCAGGGATGCCTGTTTTTTCCGCGTGGCGGGAGAAGGGAAACGCCCGATACTGATCGACTGGAGCACCAGCAGCAAGTGCGGGGCAGGCTCCGGGACGCTGCTGGAGAAGCAGGTCCGACGCCTTTTCCCTTTTGGTGGGGATAACACGGAGGATTTCGGCGAAGCCCTGGCAAAGGCCGAAGAGAGCGCCCGGGGATTCGACGGGGCAGGAGCGTATAACGCGAGATGCGGAGTGGTTCTCCAGTCGGACCTTATTCATGACCAGAATGATGGCGTTGAGAGGGGCCTGATCATGGCACGGCTCTTCCGGACGATAGCCTCCAGCATAGTACAGGACATCATCGGCAACAGGGACCTCGAGGCCGGGAGAAGGGCATGCGTCACGGGATGGCTTGCGGGGTGCTCTCCCATCCTGAGGCATATTGGGGAAATAACATCTCTCGACGTCTTTCGCGCCCCAGACTTCGCGAACGTCGGAGCCATCGGCGCGGCTGCCATAGCCCTGGAGAGGGGCAACAACTCCGTCGCGGACATGGGGATGCTGGAGGAGGTCTCATCCTTTGCCCGATCTAAAAGACAATATATGCCTTCCCTGTCAAACTCGGTTTCAAGGGTTTTTATCCACAAATCCCCCAGAACGGCCAGCCGGGATAACTCACCTGCTTCCAGCGGAGCCGTACTCGGCGTAGACGGAGGATCCACAACCACCAAGGCTGTTGTCATATCACTGGATACGGGGGAGATGCTCGGCGGTGAATACGTTCCCACTCACGGCAACCCCCTCGGGGCTCTCGCTATTGTCATGGACCGCCTTTCATCTTCCCTTTGTTCCCGCACCATAGAGGCCGTCTGTACCACGGGTTCCGCACGCGTTCTTTTCGAGAAGGTCCTTTCCAGCCCTTCACTGAGGAAACGGCTGGAGGGTGAGGGTTTCAAGGTCCACGACGGAGCCGTCGACGAGATAACCTGTCATGCGGAAGGCATAAGGTCCATGGACTCCGGTGTCGATACGATCTTCGAGATCGGCGGACAGGACATGAAGTTCACAACCTTCAGGAGGGATGGCCTCAAGGCTACGGACGAGGTCGACGAGGCCAGGATGAACTATTCCTGCCAGGCCGGAGCCGGGCAGACCCTTGAGAATATGGCCGCGATCATAGGACTGGACGTGAAGAGTTCCCTCCAGGAAGAGGCTCTCAAGGCGGACAGGGTCCCCGCGATAGACGCTACCTGCGGAGTTTTCATGGAGATGGAGGAGCACAGGCTTATCGCCGAAAACCACACCGTGCCCGAGATCGCCGCGGCGATTGTTCGCGCCACGGCATCGAGTTACTTTAACAGATTTGTCGGAGGAGGAAGGCACGTCAAGGAGAAGTGCTCATGCCAGGGTGGACCCGCCCTGGGGAAGGCATTCCTGGCAGCGATGGCTGACGTTACGGGCAGGGAGATCCACGCGTACCCGAACCGCGAACTGATGGGAGCCATGGGAGCGGCGATCCTGGCAAGGAGGGCTGTCCTTAACTCGAGAATGGAGGGTATCCCCTCGGCCTCCGCCTTCAGGGGGTGGGACGCGGCACAAAAACCTTTTGCCAGTTCCGAGAAACTCTGCCGGGACCACTTCGGCAAGGATTCCTGTGGTAAAAGGAACTGCCTGCTCAAGATCTTTTCCATCGGGGGGGAGGAGATCGTTTCCGGGGGGTTCTGCCCACTGGGAAACAGCGAGGGAGCCGGTAAAACAAGACCGGATCACGTCGCGGTGTTTCACTCCCTGCTGGAAAAACATTTCGAGGGAATCAGGTTCGACGAACTTTACGCCGCCGAGGATGACCAACGCCCCCGAATAGGGATCAGAAGGTGTTCCACCACGATCGGGGGGATGGGTGTCTGGGCATCGGCCCTTTTTTCTTCTCTCGGGTTTCTCCCGATCCTTTCACCGGTGTCGGACGAGAGGATCTCGAGACTCGGCCTTAGCCACTCCTCCACCGATTTCTGTGTGGCAATGAAAATTTCCGCCGGACACACCGCTCTTATGGCTGGAGACAAAAGGGTTGACCATGTTTTTATCCCATCCTTCGTGGACAGGGCCCGGGACGAGGAGCCGCCTCACACGTTCTGCATATATACCGAAGCCGAGGGTTTTTTGCCGGGAGACGATCTGGGGCTTTCGGCCTCCCGTGTTATCCGACCCGTCTGGCACCTGGGAGACAGGGAGCAGATGGCAAGGACCCTTTGCGAGGAACTTTCACTGGCCGGGTACGATATGCCTTTGAGCAAGATCATGTCCGCGTTCCAGAATGCCGACGAAGCAAAAAGATCTTTCGATGCCGAGATCGCAAGGGTTGGAGACCGGTTCCTGGAATCAATCGAGTCAAAGGACGAGCCGGGCTACGTAGGGCTGGGAAGGGACTACGTCGTCCTTGACCCGGCGGCATCCTCCGATACGGGGAGAATGTTTTCGACCCTTCGCGGGATGAACTATATACCCCAGGTTTTTCTCACCCACCTGTTCGACTCCGTGCCTGTCGACGATCTGGTCTCCAACGAGTACTGGGAGCAGAGTTCCTCCATCCTGAAGGCATCAATATTTACTGCCCGTCACGAGCGGCTTTACCCGATACGGCAGATGAACTTCGCCTGCGGTCCTGACTCCATCAAGTTCCTGATGGAGGACGAGATATTCCGGAGGGCAGAAAAACCCTTCCTGCATCTTTTGACCGACGCCCAGACCAACAACGCGCCATTCGTTACGAGAGCAGAAGCCTTCGAGAGGGTCGTGGCAAAACGACACCCTTCGCAAAAACCTTTTTCGGCCTTCTCCTTTATCCGCGAAAAGGGCAATGAAAATACCGGAAGAAGGTGGGTAATACCATCCATGGGGAACGCGAGCCTTCTCGGGGCCGCTGTGGGGCGTTCCTGGGGTCTTGACACAGTGGTGGCGCCCACTGCCACTGCCGATGCAAGAGAGGCCGCTGAAAGGCTTATATCGACGGAGACATGTTTCCCCCTGAAGGGAGTCATAGGAGACGTTATTTCGTACCTGGAAAAAGAGGCTCGAAAGAACGGCATAGAGGCGGTAAACTCAAGGTACCTCGTTTTCCTTCCCACAACCAGCGGCCCATGCAGGTTCGGCAAGTACGCCGAGGTGATGGGGCTTCTGCTGGACAGCCTTGGATTTACCGGTGTCCCGGTCCTCTCTCCATCGTCCCATAACGGCTATCTTGATTCAAAGACCCTGGGTCTTCCCTGGTCGCCCGTCGCCCGCACAGGTTTTTTGAGGGACATTTTCAATTCCATAATCGCATCGGATCTTTATGATGATCTGGTCCTCAGGTTTCGTCCCTACGCGACCGATAGTGAGATTTTCCGCAAAAAGGCCTCTGAAAGGCTCGCTGTGCTCGAAAGAACCATCGAATCTTCCGGAGCCTCGCTGAGGGCGATCTCCGGGTGGGGAGAGAAAACGGCTCAAGAATTTGCTGCCCTTTCCTCTCCCGGGATCCCCCGGTTCCCCCTGGTGCTCTACCTGGGGGAGATATACATGCGTCAGCACGACCTGTACACTCGAAACGCAATCGAAATGCTGGAGAGAACGGGACTGGAACTTGTGAGGGGACCGGTTTCGGAATGGCTGCGGTACGTCGTGCATATCTCCAGGAGGAAAAACCCGCGCCTCGAGTACATTGCCGCGTCGATGTACATGAATTTCGCGCAGAGATCATCGGACAAGGTCGCGAGGGGACCCCTTGCCGACAGAAAGGTGCTTCCCCACCCGGAAGAGACCATCCCCTGGATCGAAAAAGCCGGGATCTACCATGGCGATATCCTTGGAGAATCGGGAATATCCGTCGGTATTTTCAACGCCTTTCTGAAGGGAGATATGGCCTTCCACAGCGGAAACCCCGTCTGCGGAATCTTTCATGTCGGTCCTTTCACCTGTATGCAGGAGGGAGTTGCCACAGCCAGGATCAGGGGCATGCTCAAGGCCGCTAGAAGAAAGGAACCCGGCATGATCGTCCCCGTTATGAATGCCTCTTTCGGGGAGTCTCCCAACCCCAACCTGGAGGCGGAGGTTGCCGCTTTCCGTGAACAGTGCCTCCTGCTCCGCGATTCTCTCATGAGGCCATCACGAACCGAGAAAAGGGCATGAACCAGACACTCCCTTGCGCCGGATTTGGGGAGATGTTAAAAGGAACAGGTGCCATGGGCCAGTGTTAGTTGCTCCTATTGCAACACATAGCATAAATGCTATAATCACCGGAGATGAAGTAATGTGGAAAATTGTTTTTCTTGACAAAGCCGTAGAAGAGGAATTCCAGGCTTTGACCCTCAAGGCAAAGGCGAAATTCGACAGGATTGAGGATTTGATACGCCTCTATGGTCTCGAAAATATTGGAAGGCCATATGTGGCCCCTGTCGCTGATAAAATCTGGGAAATTCGATTAAAAACATCCGACTCCAATGCCAGAGGTCTCTACGCAACAAAGAGGGGAAAAGTAATAGTAATACTTCGTTTCTTTGAAAAGAAATCCCAAAAAATCCCGAAAAATGAGTTTTCTCTTGCAAAAGAAAGGTTAAAAAAAATTTCGGACCAGGATTCCAGGTTGGGAGGGTAGTAACAAATGCCTACAGTGCCATATAGCAAAATAAAAAAAGAACTACATGAAGATCCGGACTTTCTACGAGAATATAACTCTCTGGCAGATGAGTTCCAGATAGCCGAGGCCCTGATACGGGCACGAACGGCTGCAGGTTTGACACAAAAAGAGGTCGCCGAAAGAATGGGAACAACCCAGTCTGCAGTAGCCAGGATGGAATCAGGACGTTCTGTATCACTAAAAAGCCTGAAAAAATACGCCAGGAGCACACACTCCAGGATCACCCTGAAAATTGAGTAAATTTTCAGAGGAGGTGCAAGCATTGTCTTTCCTGGAACTTGCAGGCAAGAGACGGAGCGTGCGAAACTTTCTGCCGGATCCGGTCCCGAGAGAGACCATTGAAAGGTGCCTCGAGGCCGCAAGGCTGGCACCATCGGCCTGCAATTCGCAGCCATGGAGTTTTCTGGTCGCCGATAAACCCGAAACATCCGCCAGGATCGCCGAGGCCGCCTTCTCTGGACTTTATTCGATGAACACCTTCGCGAAAAAGGCCCCGGTACATATAGTCGTGATCCGCGAGAACCCAAAGCCCGCTGCCATGTTCGGGGGTTTTATGCGGGGGATGGATTTCACCCTCGTAGATATCGGGATCGCCTGTGAACACATCGTTCTCCAGGCGGCCGAGGAGAATATCGGAAGCTGTTTTTTCGGATGGTTCGACGAAAAGAAGGTAAAAAAGCTCCTGGCTCTCCCGAGGAGATCCAGGGTGGACCTCATCATCAGCCTCGGTTTTACCGACCGCCCCCTGGCGGCACCAAAGCAACGGAAAACTCTGGAAGAGATACGCAGGTACGTTTCTGTCGTATAATTCCCGGTGAAGACAAACAATCTGCAGGGAGGAAACCAAAATGCCAAGGAAAATCCTCGTTTGCGTCGAAATGGGAGATCTCGCGGCCAAACTCGTAGACTACGGGAACTCGCTTGCCCACCGCCTGGATGTGGAAGTCTCCTTTCTCCATGTCCTCCCCAACCCGCACATGTGGAAGGGTTACGGTACCTGGATCCAGCCCGATGTGACCAAAGATGCAAAGGAAAGCGCCCGCAAGAAGATCCAGTACCTCATCAAAAAAGCCGAGGAGAAACACCCCGAGCGTGGCGAACATGAACACCAGATCCTTTTCGGGCAGGGAGACACCTCGGAAATAATCATCAATACGGCCAAAGAGGGAGGATTCAACCTCATTGTGATAGGGTTCAAGGGAAGCAGCGGGATCGAGCACATGATGGTGGGAAGCACCACCACTAACGTCACACGCTATTCCCACTGCTCCGTCCTCGTATATCGCCCGGGAGAAGAAAACCCTATCTAGGCCGCCATGACGGAAAAACTCGATTTTGATCTTTTCGGAGATGCCGCTTGATACGCTGCAGCGGCATCTTCCTGGTTCTGGGCGGCAAGCAGGTCTTTGAAGGGTTATCCCTCTCTGTACCCAAAGGGACGAGGCTTGGGATCGTCGGCGACAACGGTGCCGGGAAGACGACCCTTTTCAGGCTGATCAACGGAGAGGTATCACCCGACAGGGGCGATGTTTCGATCCCTTCATCTTCCAGGCTGGGTTATCTTCCCCAGGACCTTGTGGAGATCGGGAGTGACAGGCTCATGGATTTTCTCAAGGATCGGGCGGGGATATCGTCCCTGGAGAGGGAGATCGCCCGGATAGGTGAGGACCTTTCCGTGCCCGGGCTGGAGGAGCAGAAACGCAGAGGGCTGATCGAGAGGCATGAAAGGGCTGTCAGAAGATTTGAATCTGCTGAAGGATACGGTTTCGAGGCCAGAGCATCGAAGATCCTTAAAGGACTGGGGTTCAGGGACGGTGACGGGGCCAGAAACTGCACGGAGTTTTCCGGAGGGTGGAAGATGCGGGCCTCCCTGGCATCAATCTTGCTTTGCCGCCCGGACATTCTTCTTCTGGACGAGCCTACGAACCATCTCGATACGGAGAGCATGGAATGGCTCGAGAGTTATCTTCTGTCCTTTCCCGGCACACTGCTGGCGATCTCCCATGACCGCAGGTTCCTGGACAGGCTGACAACCAGCACGGCAGAGCTTTCCGGAGGGAAGACAAGGCTCTACTCAGGCAATTTTTCCAGTTACGTGGAAAAGAGGGAGAAGGAACTTGAGATAGAGGAAAAAAGCCGGAAACGCCAGGCAAAAGAGACCGCAAGAACAATGGAGTTTATCGAGAGGTTCCGGTACAAGGCCACCAAGGCAACCCAGGTCCAGAGCAGGATCAGAAAACTTGACAAGACAGTAACTCTTGAGGCCCAGTCCGCGGCTCGAAGGGTATCGATGAGATTCCCCGAGTGCCCGAGGAGCGGCCTGGAAGTGATCCGCGCCGAGGATGTAGCCCACTCCTACGAAGGAAAGACCGTTTTCTCCGGGGTGGACCTGACGATACGCAGGGGGGAGAGGACCGCCCTGGTCGGCATCAACGGAGCCGGAAAATCGACGCTTACACGGCTTTTGGCCGGAAAGGAAAACCCGTCGGAAGGCACGGTCAGGATGGGGCACAGGGTCATTAGTGCTTTCTTTTCGCAGGAAAGCGCCGACAATCTGGATTACGGGCACTCCGTCTGGGATGAGATCAGAAAAGCTCCTTCCGTCTTTGACGAACCTCAAAGAAGAAACCTTCTGGGCTCTTTTCTTTTTTCGGGGAACGACATAGAAAAACCCGTTGGTGTGCTTTCCGGAGGGGAAAAATCCCGGCTAGCCCTGCTGAAAATATTGTTGTCGAAGACGAACCTGCTTATTCTCGACGAACCGACGAATCACCTCGATATGGCCACCAGAGATCTTTTCCAGGAAGCCCTTCTCGGGTACGGCGGCACAATCGTAATTGTTTCCCACGACAGGGATTTCCTGGACAACCTTGTGGACAGGGTGATCGAGATAAGGGACGGGAAAATATTTGATTATCCCGGCAACTACTCCTGGTTCATAGAGAAGAGGGAAGCGGCCAGGATCGCTGCGGGCAGGGACGAAACCTCGAAAACCGGGGACCTGCCTCAGGACGGCGGGCAGAAGGAAAAGAAAAGGCTTGAGGCTGAGACAAGGAACAGGATCTACCGCGAAAGGAAAAAATTCCTGGACAAACTCTCTCCCATAGAGGAGGGCATCGAGAGGGCCGAAAAAGAGATCGCTTCCATCGATACGTCGCTTGCCGACCCGCTAGTTCTTTCTAACTCGGAAAAGGTCAAAAGGCTGATGGTGGAACGTTCCCGCCTGGAAAAAGAGAGCGGCGCCATGATGCAGAAGTGGGAGGAGATAATGTCTTCCATGGAGGCTGCCTGCCCGGAGGAGTAGGTCCTGATCAGGATTTTTACTGTTTCTTGACCTCCGGGTCGCCTTTACCGCAGGGAGCGACCCATTTGCCGCAGAACGAGCATTTTTCACTGTCACAGGGGATCCTTGCCCCGCAGAAGGGACAGGCTTTTTTCCGGCAGCAATTGGAGAGATGCATGAAAACCCCGAGAAAGAGGAGAGCAAGCCCTATCCACCTGAGAGGGGTCACCGCCAGACCGGTGAGCAGAACGGCAAAACCCGCCACGATAATGTAAAGCGGAGTACCCTTGATCCCCCTTGTCAGCAATCAACACACCCGCCTTTTTTATCTTCTGTTTCTTAACACACAATACACCCTATTCTACTTTTTTATTTGCTTTTCTCCAACAGAGGTTCGGGGTCGACCATTTTCCCCTGGAGGCTCAAACCGAAATGGAGGTGCGGCCCGGTGACCCTTCCCGTCCTCCCCGCAAGGGCAATTACATCTCCGGCCGATACCAGGTCACCCTCTTCGGCAAGTCTCCTGGAGAGGTGCATGTAGACGGTCACTACCCCGTTGCCGTGGTCTACATAGAGACACTCTCCGGCGTAGTAATGATCGGCGGACAGGACAACAGTCCCGTCTGCGGCGGCGAGTATCGGGTCGCCTTCGCGGGCCCTGTAGTCGACACCCCTGTGAGGAGCCCTTGGCTGGCCGTTAAGTATCCTCCTGAACCCGTAGGGGCTGGTGATGACGCCGGGTACAGGACGGGTGAAAGGGATGGTCCACTTCCTGGCAGATGTCATTGTCTCAAGGGCCTTCAGGGATTCTTCCCTCTCTATTTTGATACGCTCCAGGACCCCTTCTGGCGGCGTGACCATTCCTGCGGGAAGGGACAGTCTCTGGACCGGGAATTCCCTGTGGATCACATCGATGTGGCGTGTAATGCTAAAGCTCTCCCCCTCGATAACAGATGAGACCTCAAGGACCCCGGGCCCCGGTTTCGAGCTTCCCACATCGGTTCCCACAAGCACCATCGCCTCGCACCCCCCCGCAAGGATCTCCACTTCGGGAGAAACAGTTGCTCCCTCCCACGTAATTATCAGGTCTTCGATTATTTTCGGGGCTGAGACATAAACCAGGAATGGGCTGCCGATCCTGGTCTCCCCTGGCGCGACAAGGTTCAGAGGCCGGTCAGAAAGGGCCTCTGCGACAAAAACAAGGGACATAAACAGGATCATGGCTGTGGCAATAGCAATGCCTGTTTTCGAACGAAGAAGAACTTTCATTCCTGAACCTCCAATAAATGGTATTTCAAGCCTCAACTATCCCGGAAACCCGCCTGGAGGCTCGCAGGCTCCCCCAGGTATAAAGCGCGAGGGCTATCCAGATGCACACGAAGGTGACCACCTTTGGCATATCGAGAGGTTCGTGGAAAAAAACCGTCCCGAGAATGAAGGTTAGCGTCGGGGCGACATATTGCAGGAACCCCAGGGTGGAAAGACGGAGCCTTCTCGCTCCGAAGGCAAACCAGAGAAGCGGAACCGATGTGACAATGCCCGTACCCAGAAGCAGGAGATCCCTCTCCGGGTCTCCCGCCAGGAAAAGCCCTCTTGAAGAGGCTCCGGCATGTGCCAGATACAGAAGGGCCGGTAGCGCAAGAAAAGATGTTTCGGTGAGAAGGCCGGGAATAGCGTCAACCCGGACCTGTTTTCTTATCAGACCATAGAGGGCAAAGGATGTGGCCAGTGTCAGGGCAACCCACGGAAATTTGCCGTATCTTGCTACCTGGAACAGCACGCCAGCCGCAGCGACAAGGATTGCCAACCACTGGATACGTTCCATCCTTTCCCTGAAAAATAAAAAACCGAGGAATACGTTCATTAGAGGGTTGGTATAGTATCCCAGGCTCGTCTCGAGGACCTTTCCCGCATTTACGGCCCAGATGTAGACCAGCCAGTTGGCTCCTATGAACAGACTGCTCAAAAAAAGCAGGAACATGGTCCCCGGGGACCGGAATATCGCGGAAATCTCACTGATCCTCCCCTGGAACAGAAGAATGGCCGAAACAAAAAGCATCGACCAGACTATCCTGTGGGAAAGTATCTCCAGGGCAGGCACTTCCGCAAGGAATTTCCAGTAAAGGGGCAGAAGACCCCATGTCACGTACGCTGCAAGGGCCGACCTAAGCCCGGCTCCCGTCTCATCTTTTCTCTTTCCTTCTACCGGCAATGACGGCATAGACTCCTGTTCCTCCCGAATGTTGCGAACTGCTGGTATGATAAACTTGTGGAACGAAAACATTACCTGAAAAGAGGTGTCCCTGATGGATCGTTCCCCCGCTGTTTCTTTCTTTCTGGCACCTTTGGCCTTCTTTTCGGTCATTACAGCCTACCATCTATAGACGATCCCGTCCCCCGATCCCGTATACGCCACGATACGCGCTACAGGAATATTGGCCTACGCCTCTTCTTTTTTCGCCATCGTGACCCCCGCGTTTCCAAAGGAGTCGATGAAACTATCGGGGAAGACCTTCATGCAGGTCCACCATGTTTTCGCCGTGTCGGCGCTGCTCCTGATGGTGACACACGCCGTGGCCACATGGGTCTCCTTTGGCACTCCGACAGTTTTTATACCTCATTTCCAGAGCCTGAAGGGGTTTTTGCTCTTCGGTGGACGAGTGGCTCTGCCCCTCTTCATACTGACAGCCCTGACCGCAAGGTACAGCCGAAAGATCCCCTTCTGGAGGAAGATACACCTGCTCAACTACTTCGCTTTCATTGTGGCAACATCTCACGCGGTAATGATAGGGACCGATTTTGATTCCATTCTTATGCGAACTCTCGCCTGGTCGATGGCTGTCTTCGCAATGGCAGTACCTGCCGTGAGGCATTTTCGAAGGAAGCGCCAGGATCCCTCCCGGGGTTAATTGTCTCTGTGACCCAAGGTCCCCATGAAAGGCACCATAAGATAGACGAATGTGCTGTCTCCCCTGATGGCAAGGGATAGAATCATCCCCAGAAGCGCTACCATCGGGGCTATGGCGATCGATTTGAACCCTGTTCTGACTGTTTCTTTATCCATCTCCGCGTCGACAAGTCTTTTGTCACTGGTCGCGTAGTGCCAGTTAAGCACAAGAAGGAGGCCAGCCAGCATTATGTTGGCATGGAAGATCAGGTCGGCTTCCCAGAGATCCATGAAACGGCTGAGGACGGATGTGGAAAAGGGGACCAGACTTACCACAGCAAGGAAGGAAAGATTGACCGCGAGAGCAAAGGAGTCCATTTTCAGTATCTCCCTGAACTGCCTGTGGTGCCATATCCAGAGCATGGAAAGCACCACAAAACTGACGGCAAAATTGAAGAGGGGTTCCCCGATACCAGATATGAACTCAAGAAAAGGACCACGCCCCAGGCGCCCATTGAACCAGGGAGCCCTGAGGTCCAAAACGAGCAGGGTCATTACTATCGCGAATATTCCATCACACAGGGCCTCGATACGCCCCTTGGGGAAAAACCTGTTTTCTCTCCCGGCACCCATACCTGTTACTCCTTCCCGGGGCTCTGGAAGCGCCCAATTCAAATTATATCCGTACTTTCGGTAATATGCCCGAGATCTTATAATCGATAATGCAGATTCAAAGGAACAGATATGGAAGGGAGGCTATTCCGCCTTGAGTTCATCCTTGAAAATCCCTCTTACACTTGTTTTTTCCCTGCTTCTGCTGTGGGTAGCGCTCACGGGATCTGTCAAGGCAGATTCTATCCTGGTTGGTCTGGCTCTAAGTCTGCTGATTACTTTTGTGACATGGAAACCACTATTTTCGGGTTCCAGACACATTTATGTCCACGACCCGGAACCCCTTAACTTCCGTCCGCTGAAAGCCCTGATGGCACTGCCCGGGTTTATGGCGGATCTGACAAAAGCATCTGCCGAGGTGGCGATCCTTGCCATCAAGCCATCCATACAGTTGAGACCTGGCATAGTAAGGGTCCACTCACACCTCAAGAACAAGACCACCATTGTATTTTTGGCCAACTACATAACCCTGACCCCCGGGACTCTGACGGTAGATATGGACATTTCACGCCACGATCTCTTTATTCACTCTCTGGACCTGGACAGCCTCGACGCTTCTTCCCTCAGGGATGAAGTGGTATCCATGGAAGGCATCCTGGGAGGTGTGTTTGAGTGATTAGCGCCATATTATGGATACTGCTCTTTCTCGCCGCCCTGGGCTTCTGGCGGGTCATGGTGGGGCCAACGGTACCTGACAGAATCGTCGCCGCAGACGCCGTATCGGTGATATTGACGACAATGCTGGCTCTTATGGGCCTTGTTTTTGATAATACGGTCTTTGCGGATATCGCCATCGCATTCGCTGTTCTGGCCTTCGCGGATGTTCTTATCATGGCGAAATTCTTCGAACACGGGGAACTCCACCTATGACCGGGATCGTATTGAGGAACCTGGCTTTTCTTCTGATGGCTGCAGGGACTTTTTTCTCATTTGCCTCGGTGGTGGGGATCATCCGTTTTCCCGACATCTACACCCGTATTCATGCCGGTACCAAGGCTCTTTCGGGGGGTGCGGTGCTTATTCTCGCGGGGGCAGCCCTCATCGCCCCCTCGTGGCAGATGGCCACAAAACTGGTACTTGTAGCGGTTTTCCTCCTGGCGACAAACCCCATCGCATCCCATGCCATTGCGAGGGCTTGTTACAGGCACGGCTTCAAACCCGGTGTCGCCATTGTGGACCAATACGGGCAGATAGAAGGCGGTAAAGAGAAATGAGCACGGTTTTCGTAGCTTTCCTCTATGTTTTTCTTGTTGCAACAGCTGTAGTCGCATCCAGTATCGGCGACATACTGAGTTCGGTCATTGCCTTGTCGGTCTTCGGGATACTTCTTGCCACTGCTTTCGCAATTATGCAGGCTCCGGACGTGGCCCTTACACAGGCCGTGATCAATTCAGGAATAGTCACTGCCCTTTTCCTTGTGGCATTCTCACAAACTGAAAAACCGGAGTGTTACGGGGAGGAGGATGATGAGGAATGAACACCCGTCCGTTCCTTTTCCGTCTGGCGGCAATGGTCCTGTGCGTTTCCCTGGGGCTGCTTCTTTACCAGGGGATCGCGGCCATTGACCAGCCCGCGCATGTGACCGGGGCAGCAGAACACTACCTTGCAAACACCCCGGAGGAAACCGGAGCAAGGAACGTTGTGGCGGCAATTCTTTTCGATTACAGGGCTTTCGACACCCTCGGCGAATCGACGGTTATCTTTACTGCCGTATGCGGCATTTCAATGCTTTTCTCGAGGAGGAAGTTCCACCGTTCCTCGAGAGGACTCTCATTCATAGCAAGAAGGGGGATAGGTCTGATAGTTCCCTTTATTCTGATGTATGCCTCCGCTATCGTTCTTGCGGGGCATCTCTCTCCGGGGGGAGGTTTCCAGGGAGGCACAATATTCGCCACCGTCACTGTTCTCTTGTGCGTGGTCTACGGCTCCAGTTTCGAATCCGTACATTTTCCCCCCTGGAAAAAGGACCTCATGGAGTCCGCCGGCGCGCTGCTCTTCTCCGGAGTGGGGATTCTGGGGCTTATTTCAGGTGCGGGGTTTCTTTCGAACCTTTCGGCGGGTTTTCCTCCTGGCCAATCGGGGTCCATCTTCTCCGCCGGCGCCATACCGGTCCTTAATGTCGCCGTGGCCCTCAAGGTTGGCGCTGGGCTTTCGACGATCTTTTACAGCATCATCAAATTGCTTGAAGAGGGCGGAGAACATCCCGGAAGGGGGCACTGATGATGGTGACCATGGGCTACACTTCCGCTTTAATAATTTTTTGTATTGGCCTTTACACCATCATGACAAGGAGAAACCTCTTCAAGACAGTGATCGGCCTTGCCCTGATGGAAGCAGCGGTACTTCTGATCATCGTCACCTCGGGGTTTATACCCGGTGGGACCCCACCGATCGCCCCTTTTTCCGGCAACCCCGTTAACCCGCTGCCTCACGCTTTTACCCTTACGGCCATAGTTATAGGGGCGAGCGATATTGCCCTCGCGCTGGCATTCATAATCAAGCTCCACAGGCACTACAAGACCGTCGACCTTGACAGGATCAGGGGGTTGCGCGGATGACCCTCGTCCTGGCCATAGTGGTACCCCTTCTTGCGGCATTCCTGATACCTCTTTTCCACCTTGCAAGGAAGACCCTTTCGGTCTCCCTGATAGGTTTCATGGGGCTGGCCTCGATATCGGCTGCGCTGGCTGCCGCATTCACGGGCTGGTTCTCCCCTGCCGTCTACCTGTTGGGGGGCTGGGCTCCAGATCTGGGGATAGTTCTCGTAGCTGACCACCTCTCCTCGGCCTTCCTGTTGCTCGCATCCATCGGGACAGCCGCCGCTCTGGCCTGCTCCCTGGAAAAGTTCCGCGGGGGCCCGTGGAGGTACTATACGATCTTCTTCCTGCTGATCGCGTCGATGAACGGAATTCTGCTCACGGGGGACCTTTTCAACCTTTTTGTCTTCTACGAAATTTTTTCCGTGGCGGCCTATCTGCTGGTGGCCTTCTCCATGTCATGGCAGGCCCTCGAGGCGGGGCTCAAGTACCTTGTCCTGGGGACCATAGGGGCCCTTTTCATCCTCCTTGGTACGGCCCTCACTTTCATGGCAACGGGAATTCTCAACATGGCTCTTCTGGCGGAGACGCTTCCATCCATTCCCGGGGAGACCCTGACGGCCATCTCTGCCTGCCTCTTGCTGGGACTTGCGGTCAAGACCGGCGCCTTCCCCGTACACTTCTGGCTCCCCGATGCCCATTCCTCTGCCCAAACCGCCGTAAGCGCCCTTCTTTCGGGCGTCCTCGTGAAGGTCTCCATATATGCCATTATGCGTGTTAGTTACCTTTTCTTCCTGGGGACCGGAGGAAATGTTTTCCTGGCGATCACGATAATTGGTTCTATTTCCGTCCTTGGGGGACACCTGATGGCACTGAGGCAGGATGACATCAAGAGGCTGCTGGCCTATTCCACGGTGGCCCAGATCGGTTACATCCTTATCGGCGTAGGGTGCGCCAGCGCGGCCGGGGCAGCGGCGGCGGTCTTCCACGCCTTCAATCACATGCTTATGAAGATGGGACTTTTCATTACCGCAGGAACCCTTGCGGAAGACAAGAAGACCAGGGAGATTTGCGGGCTTAAGGGCCTATGGAAGAGCCACCCCCTATGGGTTTCGTCCTTCACCGTTTTGTCGGCCGCCATTGTTGGCATACCGCCTATGAACGGGTTCATGAGCAAGTGGTTCATCATTCTCTCCTCTGCCGGGGCCGGAACGGTGATCCCCGCGCTGGTAATTGCGGCAGGCACAGTGATCTCCGCAGCATACTACCTGCGGGTCCTTTCTGCCTTCATTTCGCCGGAAGATGAACGATCAGAAAGCGCGTCAGCAGCACCCCCCCGAAGGATTCGAAGAAAGGGGATTTCACTGGCATTGGTAACCAGTTTTGCCCTTTTATGCCTGGTGCTGGGAGCAACGGCCTTCTCCCCCATTTCGCGGGAGTTCTTCTCTTCAATCGGCGATACTGCGGTGGATGTGGGGGCTTATGTGGAACTGGTGACAGGCAGATGAGCCTTTCGAATATGTTCACGGGCATGAACATGCCCTTCGGTGCCGCAGCATTTTTTCTTTTCCTGTCGACGGCGCTTTTCGGGGAATGGTATTTCGGCAGCGGCAGGGATAAAAAGCGATTCAGGATCCTTCTGGCAGCCGCGGCGGCGTCTTCCACAGGAATATTGTCATCAGGTAACTGGCTTCTTTTCGTCCTGTTCCTGGAGATCCTTACCCTGTCTCTGTGGAGCATGATCTCCATGAAGGATCCCCGGGCCGCCATGGTATACCTTCTCTCCCAGCTGACCGCCGCGGGGCTGATCCTGGTGGGGGCCGCCGGGGTCTTCTCGGACACGGGGTCCCTTGCTATCGGCCCTGTGCCTGAACCCTGGAAGGTTTTCTTCCTTGCGGGTTTCGGGATCAAGGCAGCCTTCCCCCTGCTTCACTTCTGGCTTCCCGAGGCCCACGGGAAGGCCCCTTCTCCCGCAAGCGCCCTGCTTTCAGGTTTCGCAGTCAAGACAGGTATACTGGGGCTTATCAGGGCTTTCCCGGAACCCTTCACCCCCCTTGTGCTGATCGGCACAGTCATGGCTTTATTCGGAGCCTTTATGGCGGTTTTCCCAAGGGACATCAAGAGGGTACTCGCGTACTCAACCATGAGCCACCTGGGCTTCATGACCACCGCCATCGGTGCCGGGGCAACTTCGATAGCGGCGGCCTACGCTTTCTCTCATGCCATCATAAAGGGAACCCTCTTCATGTCTGCAGGCATCCTGGAGAAAACTTTCGGGACCAGGGACATATCAGCCCTGGAAGGAATCGGAAGAAGTCACTTTGCCACCGTCGCGCCCCTGGTGACCGGGGCTTTTTTTGCTGCCGGGCTGCCGGGAACCGCTTCATATCTTCTGAAGAATTCCGTCATCTCATCTCTTGGCGAGGCAGCACATTGGTTGCAGCCCTTCCTGCTGGCTTCGGCCGGAATGCTGGCGTCGGGCTACCTCCTGAACATCACGGTCCCCCTTTTCTTTAAAGGGGAAACAGAAAAACAGGCAGAGTCGGGAAAAGGTTCGGGTTTTGCCATATCGGCGATCCTGATCCTTCTGTTGGTCCTCTCGACGGATTCTTTTTTTTCCGGGATCCTGGAACCGATCCGAAGCGTCCCGGAGACTCTTTCCGGGTCGGGAAAGCCGGGGTCGTTTCTGGCAACCGTCGCAGCGGGCATCATTGTTCTGCTTGCAAGGCGGAGGATCACGGGAATACCTCAACAGGGACTCCCCGACATAAGGATATACCTGTCGATGGAAGAAGGGCCTTTGTGTGCTTTAAACAGGGCTTCGGGGTGCTGCCACCCGGGCCGCCTCAATATCTTCGTTTTTGTGGCCCTGGCTTTTCTGGTCCTCCTGATGCTGATTCTCTAGGAAGAGGATGAAATGATGTTCGAAACGGTTCATCAATCGTTGCGGATCGACAATTTTTCTCTGTTTATGTCGGCCCTGGTCGTTTTCATGACGGTAGCCGTCTCCATTTACAGCCTCGGTTACTGCGAAGAAAGGACTTTCTGGAGGAGAGTAACCTTCTTTGGGGCTCCGTGGGCTTTCTGCCTCTCCTCATGCCTTGCGGTAATGTCCGGCAACTGGTTTCTCTTTACGATATTTGTGGAATTATCCTCACTGGCACTTTTTTCCATGATCCTTCTTCAGGATCCTGGAGCGGCACGGCTTTACATTTTCTCCCAGCTTGTTGGAGCAGGATTCCTGCTGGCGGGAACAGCCCTCCTGAGCGCAGAAACGGGAACCATTTCCATAGGCCCGGTTCCGGGAAATCTCCTGTGGCTCTTCCTTACCGGTCTTGGCTTAAAGGCCGCCTTTCCTGTGCTGCATTTCTGGCTTCCCGAGGTCCACAGCAGGGCACCTTCGCCAGCCAGCGCGCTCCTCTCCGGCTTTGCCGTGAAGATAGGCATCTTCGGCCTGGCAAAGCTTGCCTCGCCCGAAACAGGTACATTCTTTCTGGCTACCGGTTCAGCAATGGCCCTTTACGGTGTTGGCCAGGCCCTGCTGCAGCATGACGCCAAGAGGCTGCTCGCCTACCATACCATCAGCCAGTTGGGCTACATTATCACCGCTTTCGGCGCGGGGACCGCTCTCGGGATTGCAGCCGGGTTTTTCCATGCCGTTGCACATGGCCTCTTCAAGGGTCTGCTCTTTCTCTCGGTTGGAACCCTGGAAAAAATCTACGGGACAAGGGATCTGGGTCACCTGGGAGGGGCCGCCAGGGAAATGCCCGTCACCTTTATGCTTTTTCTGGTGGGCGCATTGAGTATATCCGGCTGCCCGGGGTTCAGCGGCTTCGCGAGCAAGGCCATGATCAAGGCCGCTCTCTACGAGGCGCCCAACCCTGCATGGTACTGGATACTTCAGGCGGCAGGGGTCGGGACGGTAATATCATTCTGCAAGGTAGGTTTTTTTGCCTTTGTAAGGGAACCGGTGCAACGGCCAGAACCAATGGGGGAGCAGATTCCGGGAGGAAGAAAGGACTCCTTCAGGAACCTGGGCATGCTCTTGCCCGCGGCCGCAACGGTGGCTCTTGGCGTTATGCCCGGCTTTTTCACCAGGCTCGGGGGATTTTATGGCAGTAACCTTTTTGGGATAAAAAACCTTTTGCCAGCCATGGTTACCCTGGCCCTGGGGCTCTTTATCTTCCGGTTGTTCCGGAGGTGGTTCGAGCCCGGCTCGCACGACATTCCCGATGTCAGCGATATTTTTGCAACAGCGTCCGATCTTTCGGCTCCTCTATATGGTTTACTGTTCTCCATGAACTGCGGCCTTCTGCGTTTCTACATCGCTGCCGTCATCGCTGCGGGAGTTGCCCTTTTTCTTTTTTTATAAATATCAATGAAAGGAATGGTCTGAATGCACCCAGAGGGAAAATCAATGAACAGGATCATTGTTCCAGCCGGCCATGCCCGGGCTTTTGAGGTTGAAAAGGGAACAACTTTCACTGTGATCGACATGGAAGGCGGACAGATAGCGGACCTTGTAGCCTTCAACAGGGACAACCTGTCGGAAAAATTCTCTTGCTCGCATACCCGCCTCGGACTGCACTCTGTCGGGTTCAAGGTCGGTGACTCGCTGCGGACGAACCTGCGCAGGCCCATGATGGAGATTGTGACGGACACCGTAGGAACCCACGACATGCTCATTCCTGCATGCGACGAGCAGAGGTACAGGATAGACTACGGCGTCGAGGAACACAGGAGCTGCGTTGCGAACTTTGAAGAAGTCCTCGCGCCATGGGGCCTGGAGCGGAGGGATATACCCGATCCGCTCAATATATTCGAGAACGCCGACATCGACGCCGACGGCAATCTTGTCCATCTTCCCGTTATTTCAAAGGCCGGAGACCATATAATCTTCAGGCCTCTGATGAACCTGGTCTGCGCCGTATCAGCCTGCCCGATGGATCTCAACATCACGGGTGGTAACAGGATAACCGACATTCTTGTGGAAATACTGGGACCGTGAGTCGTGAATCGTGTGGTTTGTCATTCTGACAACCAACGGGAGGAAGAATCTGGGTCAAGGACAGATCTCCGCCGGTGGGCAAAGGGCGCGGAACGTCCGCCTGCTGGCGGGTTCCGCTTCGTCGCTTCGCTCCTCAGGATGACAGCAGGGTCAACTGCGTAAACGGTAAACGGATCTTTCAGTTCCGGGCCTGGTTTTTGCCGGGGCGCTACTTTGCCCCGGCTTTTTCATCTATCGGTGAGTGGTCTTCAATGTAGCGGGCAAGGGCATCTGTGTCGGTGAAGCCGATATCCACAGCGCGCTTGCTGAACGGGATCATCGCATCGTAACCGTCGGCCCCGGAGGCAAGGTAGGTACTTGTCGCCAGGCGATAGGTTTTTGCCGGATCGAGAGGGACTCCGCCTATTGTTATCTGATCCTTTCCTGCTTCAACGGAACGGGCCCCAATCCCGGAAACGTGAGGGAAACCGCCCAATCCAGGCTTTATTTGCGATATCGATCCAAGGATCTCAGCAATATCGCTTCCACTGAGGTCCATTACAACCAGGCTGTTCTGGAATGGGAGAACCGCCATTACATCCCGCATCCGGATATCACCTGCCTGGATGGAATCCCTTATACCACCGGCATTTACTACGGCGATATCCGCTCCCGCCACCTCCCGGATGGCATCAACCACGAGACGGGTGAGGTTTGTCTCTCCAGAGCGGACCTTGACTCGTTCACCATCCAAAAGGGTCCGGGTGCTTCCTATGACCTGGTCGATCTTTCTTGAGCCGACCCATTCGTAATAATCCAGACGGTTCGTAATTTCCGGATCTTCTCCCCCGGCCGGATCGATCGGGATGGCCTTCCATTTCCAGTCCGTTATCCGCCCATCTTCTATCTCAAGGTCAAAACGACCCAGATATTTGCCGAAAGCCCCTGCCTGGGCAACAAGTGTTGATCCTATAAGAACCGCGTTATCAAAGAGCGTGTGGGAATGCCCGTCGATTATCACGTCCAGACCTTTGATGGAGGCCCTGGCAAGATCTGCGGAACCTGTAGAACCTGGTACAACATTTCCCCAGCCAAGGTGACCGAGGGCAATGACAACATCGGCATTCTCCCGCAGTCTTGGAACCAGATCCCTTGCAGTATCAACGGCATTGAGGAAGGATCCCCCCTCCAGGTACAGGGGCTCGGATCGGGCAGTACTCTCCGTGGTCAGACCGAAAACCGCAACCTTGAGGTCATCGAACTCCTTGATCACATAAGGGGGGAAAGCCAATTTTCCCCATGAATCCACAAAATTCGCCGAAATGAACGGAAAGCGGGCAAAGGACTCCTGGAAACGCAACAGGGCCAACGGGTTATCGAACTCGTGGTTACCCAGGACCATGGCGTCACAACCCATTTCCCTGAGAAGTGAAATATCGCAGAGAGCCTCCTGCAGATCAGACTCCGGAATCCCGGTGTTGACATCCCCGGCGTGCAGGAAGATTACATCCCCGCCATTTGAGGCAACTTCACGACGGATCTCTTCCACAAGCAGCGCAAGGGCATCGAAGCCTCCCTTTCCCTCTTCGTTCCAGATATGACCGTGCGTGTCATTGACGTGAAGTATGGTCAGCTGAGCCGCATCCAGCGGAGCCACAAATACCGCCAGGGCATAAAGGCCGAGAAACAAGGCCCTGGAGATCGATCCTGGATTCCATTTCATTCATTATCCCTCCTTATATGTAACCACTCATGCCAGAACGTTGTTTATTTCTCCGGTTCGTTAACCCTGCCCATGAAGAGTATGTTGCCGGTGCTGTTCTCCTGGATGATGAACAGAAAGGGACGATCCGCGCGGAAAACGACGGGAGGGGCCGCGACGGATCTTGCCCCAACCACAACCGCCGTGGCGGCCGCTGCCTCGGTGCCCTCCTCGTTGACGTCGACAAAGGCCTTGTGGAGGACATCTGTTATATAGAGCCAGTCCGGTCGGCCATCCATACCCGAGAAATTTGCCTTGCTGCTGCTGAAGGCGTCCACCATGCCGAGGGAGTGCAGGGTCTCCACAAGAGAGACAGTACCCCAGGTTATCCTGAATTTTGGCAGGAAGAGTATTACTCTCTCTTCTTTCAGGAACTTCTTCCAGGTTTCAAAGTTCTCCAGGGTCATCTTTTTTTCAAGGGACGACAGGGGAGTGTCGGTGTCTGGAAGCAACACTATCATGGAGAGATCCCGGCCGGCATAGGGCAGTTCTATCATCTGGAACCCGGGGAGTTCCGCATATTTGTAGTTCCCTGATCTGCTCATGAGAGGGGCGTTCACTTCCTTGCCCGACGAGAGGGTGAAGGGGGCTTCTTCCGTCGCCTCGGGGTCGAACTGATCTTCCCAGTTCCCCTTGAAGTATATGGCGTTCACCAGCACCATGCGGGTCAGAGGATCGATGCTTCCCTGGGGGATAAGTTCCTTGATCTTTTCCTTTGTAATCTCTTCGACCCAGCCGTTGATCCTCTCTCTGGAGGGTTCCGGCTCGCGGGCATAGTCCAGGGGGGTTATTTCGACCCCGTAATTTTCATCAAGTAGCGACAGGTATTCCTTGAGGAATGGGTATCCTGACTGCGGCCAGATCGAGTTCGCTATCGAGAGTTCCACATTCCCTTCTTTCTGGATCTCGGCCATGCGTTCCCCGAGTTCGCTGAAGGCCCTGTGAGTAAGTTCCTGCCCGCCGGTAAAACGCAGAGCCTTTTCCATCTGGGATGCCGTCTCTCCTGCTGCCCCGCCGTAGGTCATGGCAAGAGCGGAGGATATGCTGTAGGGGGAGAAAAAGAGGTTCCCCTCTTTAGCCCGGATACTCGAAAAAATATCAAAGGCAAACTCCGCATTGTCCGATGATACCGAAAGCAGGAGCTCCGACCCGAACCCGGCAGACGCGGCTGCAAGGATCAGAACCACCATGATACCAATGATCTTTGACATGGGTCTGTTTCTCATTGCTTACACCTCCGTTGCCTAAATTTTCCTGCTGTCGTATGCCCAGTGAAGCAGGGCCTGCCGCTGTCTTTTCCTGCATTCCAGGTCCCCGGCAAAACAGTATTTTCTCAGTTGCGCAATATGTCGTGTCATGGCCTTCCACCGCGATATCTGCCTGAGATCATCGGGGCACCTTCGCCCCATGTGATAGCGGCAGTACCACTGGAACCACCCCCTGGGATCCTCATGATGTATCCACCCCTTTTGTCTCCAGTAGGAAAGGGGTTTCGAGGCGTTCACTCCAAAGAGGTTCAGGGCCGGGTCATGCTTCTCGGTACACAAACGAGCGTTTTCGAACCACCATGCGGGGAACTCGTCAGCACAGTCGGTCATGTATTTCCCCCCGAATACGCCCATTTCCAGCATTTCAGCGGGGGTAAGGTCTGGCCTGAACCCGGGGTGAAAATTCTCCCCCTCCGGCTCGGTGATGGTATAGGAGTATCCCTTCTGCATAAGATCGTTAACCAGAACCTGCCTGTTCATGGGTTCACTTCTGATCACAGTCACGGCCTGTATACGGGCATCATGATTATGAGGTGGTTATTGTAGGGATTGAAGGCGTTGTTGACGAACCCGAATTCGGCCTGCCTGGATGTGAGCACGGCCCTGACAGCAGCATTTATGCCAAGGCTGCTGTTGTCGTTGACATTTGCCACCACCCAGACCGAGCCTGGGTTGTTTGCGGCAGTATCGCCTACCCTCCTGATCGCGTAGATCTTCTCCTGCTCCTTCCCTTGCGGGTTAGATACCAGGGAATCACTCCCGATATAGTCCCTGACTATCGTCCAGGCCGCAGCTGTGGTGGCAGGCCAGGAGCCGTTGTCAAGGTAATACAGAGTGGCCGCGCTCTTGAGGACCCGGAGGTCACCGATTATCACTGCTGACCTGGCCCTGGCTTGCGATCTGGAAAAAACAAGCAGGAGGCTGCCAGCCAGTATCCCGATTATTACCAGAACAACCAATAGTTCGACAAGGGTAAAGCCTCTTCTCTTCTCACGGGTCAGGGGCATTTGGGGCATCTCCCTTTCTGTTTTTCACATGGGTATTATTTTAACTTCTTGTGATTAACAGGGCAAACCGAAGACTGGTTTTATTTTTTGCCACGTTCAACTATGTAATATAGAATGAGTGAGAAAATCAGGTTTATTTTTGCTACTAACCTGAATCTGGCAGGAGACAGATATGAACAAGGAAAACAACGGCTCGACCTATACCAGATACAACGCCGAGGACCTGATCCTCAGGGACGAACTTGCCATTGACAGGACTCTCCTGGCCAACGAGAGGACCCTCCTTGCCTATCTTCGATCGGCGGTGGCACTTGTGCTTGCCGGGTTCACGATGATCCATTTCGCGGCGGATTCGCACTGGTTCTGGCTTGCGGGATTTGTCTCGATCCCCGTGGGTGTTTTTGCCGGGATGATCGGGGTGGTACGGTTCCGGGTCATGAACAGGATTATTTCCCGGATCAGGAAGCAGAAAAGCGAGGAGACTGGAGAGGGGGATCAGGATACTGGAAGGACAAAAGAGCCGTAAGACGTTAGACGTGGGACGGAGAAGCAAGGAGACAGGAGACAGGCATCTGGAGGCAGGGAAAGCTGAAAACCAAATTCAACTGCGTAAACGGTGAACGGTGTGAAGCAGACCAAGGAGACTTTGAGACTGCCACCAAGATACCGAGGGGCCCTGAGTTAAGTCTTTCCCGAAAGGCAACTCGCCTGAAATCGTTCGTTTCTCCGCCTGCTGCGGG
>DAOTIQ010000015.1:0-28366 GCA_035448245.1 Thermovirgaceae bacterium
GGAAAGGCTGTTTCCCGCCGCTATCTCGACGGTCGTCTCCGAGTCTCCCACTGAAAGGGAGAAACTGCCCGAAAGGCCAAGGGGGGAAGAGATATCCTCCACCCTGTCGCCGGCGACCCTGTGGTTCTTCGCCACCGAGGACACATC
Organism: Thermovirgaceae bacterium; assembly: GCA_035448245.1. Taxonomy (GTDB): domain Bacteria; phylum Synergistota; class Synergistia; order Synergistales; family Thermovirgaceae; genus DAOTIQ01. The sequence continues at coordinate 148 of DAOTIQ010000015.1, forward strand.
AATATCCAGGGAGGCTATGGAGGCCTCCGGGGAAACCTTGACCGAGAGAGGGGCCTCGATCCCCGACAGCGGCGTTACCTCGGCCGTTTTCCCCAGGAACGTGGATTCCAGCACAAGGGGGTCAAGGCTGCTTTTCAGACCTCCAAGGCCAGCAACCAGTTCACTATAGAGATAGGCCCTCGAGTTGATGGTTTCCTTTGTTTCCAGCCACTGTACCTGTACGGTCCGCCTGTTGGAGATCATCTGGTCGATTATTTCGCCCCAGTCGATGCCGGATGTGATACCGCTTATCTGGAAGTCCGCCATATCTTCCTCCATCCCCTTTTTAAGGCAGGCTGTAGTAATCTCTCTCTTGCGGAGGCAGGACTCCGGAGATCCTTGCGCAGGTCCTGTCCCCCGATGTTCCGAAAACAACACTGAATTTCGGTATTGATCCCACCTTAAGGATGCCGCTCCCCGAAACGGGCCTCCCGAGGTTGATCACATCCCCTTCGCAAAGGTTCGATATCTCATTCAGTGTGAGTGATGTTTCGCAAAGCTCGGCCCTCAGGTCGACCCTGACGTCACTGACCCTTTTTCGAAGTATTTCCTTCTCTCCGTCAGAATAACTCTTGTCCCTGGCCACAAACCACTCCTGGGGATTGAAGCGGTCAATTACCGGTTCCATGCAATGGTAGGGAAAGCAGAGGTTAAGATGTCCCTCAACGGTACCGACCTGTACTTTGATGTTGACGAGAAGGACCATCTCGCTTTTCGGCACTATCTGCACGAAAAAGGGATTGCTTTCCCTGCCGAAAACAGAGAACATGAAATCTTCCCTGATGGCTTTCCAGCTTTCGTTGAGGCCCTCCACCATTGTCTCCAGAACCTTGTCCACCACTACTTTTTCAAGGTCGGTACAGTCTCTGGAACGGTTCAGCGGCTGGCCACCTCCCCCGAGCATCCTGTCAAGGAGGGCAAAGACGAGAAACTGGCTGACCTCCAGCAAAGATTTACCCCCGTAAGGGCTTACATCCAGAATCGCAAGGGTCGTAGGGGCTATCACTGAACGCATGAATTCTTCGTAGGGAATCTGTTCCACGGTTGCAATCTCCGCGGATACCATGATCCTTGACATGGCCGACAATTTGCTCGTAAGGTGTCGGGCAAAACTCTCGTGAAGCATCTGAACGGCCCTTAACTGGTCCCTGTTAAACTTGTTGGGTCTGCGGAAGTCGTATGTCTTGACAGCCTTCTCGCTGACATCTTCTTCCTCTATCTTCTCACCTGAGGCCAGGGCCCCTATTAGTCTGTCTATCTCGGCCTGGTTCAGTACGTCCATTTCTCCACCTTCCCGCCTACTGGATTATCATTGACCTGAAGAGGATCCTCCTGACGGGAAGTTCCCCTCCGGAGAGTTCGGGCGTGACGGCATTTATGCGCCTGGTGAAGGCTTCCGAGAGTCTGAGGAATCCCTCGGGGCTCTGAAAGGAATCGATTCCCTGGCTCATGGACTCTGAGATAATCTCGTTCCGGAAGAGGGCTCTCCAGTAGTCGTCACCTCCGATCTTTTCGAGGAACTTCTGGTTCTGGAGTTCAAGAACAAGTTCAAAACTAACCATCCTGGAATCTGTGTATTTGCCCCCGGCCAGAGAGAGTTTGAACTCCCCGAGGTCAAATATCGGGTAGGATCTGGGTTTGTCAACTTTCCCGGAATTCTCTCCCCTGCCGGCCATCATCCCGCTTCCGATCACCCCGCCTGCGAAACCAAGGAAAAAAACGGATACCAGCACAATTGCCATTACAATTACCTTTTTGACAACCGGTTTCATACAGCGGACCACCACCTGGATAAAAATGGACGACGAACCTATACTTCTATATAAGAATCGGCTGTTTTCCTCTCATACATTACCAGGCAGAAAAAGGGAGAAGCCATACAGGAACCTCTTCAAGGGAGAGTTGCCAGATGAAATGTCTACTGCCCGGCCATTTCAGGTTGTTTTTTCCGACCCTGATCCTGTCCCTTTTCGCCGCTGCTTTCCCAATACATGCGAACGGGAATCCGGGGGAGATTCCCGCAGTTGTGGCTGTCATAGGAGGTAGCCCCGGCGATCACTGCTTCACCTCCGCGAATATTGCAAGAGCCTTTTTTCAGGACAGGCAAAGAGGGGGAGGTGCAACCCGGCTGGTGGCAGAGCGCTTTCCGGAACCCCTCTCCGAGAAGGCGGCCCTTGAACTCTGGAAGACTCTTACAGACAAAGAGGTCGTTGCGGCGATCAGCACATCCAGAGGGATACCGGCGACATTTGCCGCAAGGGCAGGAGGCAGGGGCCCCTTCCCCCTGATCCTTCTCTGTTCCAGGGAAATAGCACCGGAAATGATGGGCGAGGAGGGGCCTTTTGTTTTCTCCCTGGACATGAACGAATCCCGGCTTCTGGAAGCCCTTTCGCAATGGGCCTCGAGGGAAAGGGGAAACTGGGCCATATTGACGGACCACCTCGATGCTTCTTCAATCTCCCGGGGCAAAAGCGTCGCAGAAGCTCTCAAATCTGCCGGTTGTGAGGCCAGGATCCTGGTTCTGGCAGGACCTGCCGATACCCGGCTCATTCATACCGTAAATAAATGCATCGATGACGGCATTACTCACCTGCTCTCGACCCTGGCCCCGTGTGGGACTGCCAGGATCGTATCCATACTCGGTAAGACCGCTCAAAGAGCTCCGGACCTTTTCTACTGGGGGGAGCCTCACGATGACCTCCGGGGGATGGAGGGACTGTCGGTTTTCAGCCAGGAGCAACATCCCCCCCTGAAAGGCGAAAAAACAGGGATTTTTTCGGGATTCCTTGAGGATGACTCCACGAGACCCGTAACGATAAAAACTGCCCTGGCCTGCCAGTGGATACTAAAGGCCTCTTTCTCCGTCAGGGAAGGTCTCTCGCTGACTCTTGCCGAGGCAATGGAGGAAGTCGGAACAGTCGAGTCTTTCGGCAAATCCCTGAGGATCTCTCCCTCTCAGAGGCGCCCCGTCTCGGGCGAAGTCTTTGTGCTGAAATCTCAAAACGGCAGATGGCACGAGGTGGACAATATCAGGTTTTGAGTCACCGTCCCCAAAAAAGGGTGAACATCCCCAGGAAATCCATCACGGCCCCCGGCAGAAGACCCCGGATGATCGAAATGGCAAAGACACTGACAAGGAATATTCCCAAAAGTATCTTCACAGGGAACCCGAGCATGAACACGTTCATCTGCGGAACCATTCTGGCGATAAATCCAAGCCCCAGTTCGGCCAGGAGAAGGGTCCCGAAATATGGTAGCACCATCCTGACGGACAGGAACATTATCCCCCTTATCCAGGCCCGGGCTCCTTCGATGGAAAAGAGCGTGAATAATGGCGTTCCCAGGGGCAGGACCTTCATGCTCTCTACCACGGCGGCTGTCATGAGCAGATGCCCTCCTGCCCAGAACCAGAACCACGTACCCAGGATATATTTCAGTTGACCAATGACCGAGACCCTCTGGTCGGACATGGGATCCATGATGTCTGCCATTGAAAACCCCATCTGCTGGCTGATGAAACGACCGGCGCTCTGGATAGCGTAAAGAGGAGACGAGGCAAGGACACCAAGCATCACGCCCGCAATGACCTCCCTTGAAGAAGTTATGGCGAGTCCTGCAGCACTGGTAAAAACCGCTGTTTCGATCTGGATCTCTCCCATCGCCGAAGCCACAGCAAGGGCCATTACCAGCGACATCAGGGCCCTGACGGTAAAGGGAAGGACCGCACCGGAGAACATGACAAGGGATGAAAACAGGCCCAGGAAACGCAGCGACGTCAGAACAAGGACCAACAACAGCGTGAGAACATCCCCCTGCGACACGACAGCCATTACTGAATGTAAGTGTGAAGCCGCCCAAATACTTCGACGGCAAGGCGAAGCACCGGCCGAAAGACAAGGGGCCCCAGAAACAGCGCCGTAAGGATCACCGCAAGGATCTTTGGGACAAAGGAGAGGGTCTGTTCCTGTATGGAGGTGGCAGTCTGCAGAATACCTATCACCAGGCCCACGGCCATGGCGGCAACAAGTATCGGGAGGGCTGCCCTCAGTACGGTCCAGGCAGCCTGATGGAAAAGAGCGGCAAAAGACCCATCCATATATTTGTCCCCCTCAATTAAAACTTCTTATCAGGCTCACCACGACAAGATCCCAGCCATCTGCAAGGACGAAGAGCAGCACCTTGAACGGAAGCGACACAAGCATTGGCGGAAGCATTATCATTCCCATGGCCATGAGAATGCTCGAAACTATCATGTCAACCACAAGGAAAGGGATAAAAATGACCACACCCATCTGGAATGCCGTCTTGAGTTCACTGAGCATAAATGCGGGAAGAAGAACCAGAAGGGGTATCTCTGCCTGATCCTGAGGTCTTTCCGAACCCGAGAGAGAGACCATGAGAGACAGCTCTTCGTCCCTGGTATGCTTCATCATGAACCCACTGACAGGGACCATTGCTTCATCGATCGCCTGCCCGGTGCTCAGGGTCCCCTCCTGGAGCGGTATGTATGCATCATTATAGACCCTCTCCCAGACAGGGCGCATAATAAAAAGCGTAAGAAAAAGAGCCAGCGTTACGATAACCTGGTTGGGCGGGAGTTGCTGGATTCCCATTGCGTTCCTGAGGAAACCAAGCACAACAAGTATCCTGGTAAAACAGGTGGCCATCAGGGCAATGGCCGGTGCCAGGCTAAGCACGGTGATCAACAGCAGTATCTGGAGCGTCATCGAGACCTGTCCGGGGTCTGACCCGTCGGCCGCGCCAATGCTGATAACCGGGAATGCCGGAAAGGAAGATGTCTGGCTGAAGGCCGGGGATGCGTGAAGGAGAACTGCCACCGAAATAAGGAAAACAAACCCCGAAAAAAGCATTTTTCTCATAGCGATCCCTCTTTGTGTTCAAATACGTTTATTAGCCTGTTACTTATAATATAACTAATAAACGTATTTGTACATACCGGGATCAGCGGAAACCTAGAACAATATAGACAAAACATTCCCCCGACCCACTCATCAGGGGAATGGTGAAGTACTTGACACCCTCTCCTTCGGAGGGCACGGATTTCAGATTTTCCCCGGAAAAAAGCTGCGGGGGGGTTATGTCGAGGCGACCGGATCCGGCCCTTGCGACCTCTTTAAGTGCAGCCCCACAGAGCATGTTGGTGAGTTCGCCCAGAGCACTCATGGACATGGGGTCCGATGTGTCAGGCTCCGAAATGGCCCCTCCCGACATGGTCCTGACAATTTCAATGAAGGCTCCCCCATCTGAGAGGATGATCACATTCCCGCTCAGCTTCTCTCCCACCACCCCGATAAGGGCCGCGGCACAGCTGGACGAGGCACGGACACCCGGGCCGGCATTTCCTTTATCTATGCTGAAATGAAGCCCCAGGGCTTTCGCAACGTCGAGAAAACCGATACTGAAAGATTGAACCAGGGTTGTAAGCATATTCAGGGTTGACAATAAATTCACTCTCCATTGTTTAGGGGGCTGTTTTCTGTTATTACTTACTTGTGTAACTCGACTTGACATCCAATTATTTAATAAAAATTTCAGCCAGATAGTTTATACTGATTACGGATGAAAATTATCCTTAATTTTCAGGTACGTCGGAGGAGCGATTTTTTGTCTCATATAGCTGTCAACGTTAAAACCGGAGATCTCCAGCCTGGACAGGTTCTCGCCGAGGATGTAAGGGATTTTCTCGGCAGACCCCTCCTTTTCAAGGGAGTAGTCCTCAACTACAGGCTGATCCAGGCCCTGAAATTCAGGGAAAATATCGAATACGTCAAGATACTGGTTTCCTGCGAGGAGGCCCCGCAGGGGGTCCTGAAGCCTGACGGGATAGGCAACAATATTCCCGCGGGCATTCACCAGAGAGTGGGCCGCTTTTTTCAGAAAGCCCGGGAGATACATGAACTTCAGCCCGAAACGGTGGAAGAACTGAGCCAGGACATCAAACCCATAATCAACGAAATCTTCGATAACAAACCCGCCATCATGGACAGCCTGCAGCTCATTTCCGACCACGACAATCATACCCACCACCATTCCTGGATGGTCATGATACTCTCCCTGTCCATGTTGAGGATGACGGAGATGCAGAACGTACTGAAACCCGACAGGCAGGACAAGATCAACGCGGCCCTCGGAGCACTCCTCCACGACGTGGGCAAAACACGGATACCCCTGAAGATCCTTAACAAGCCGGGAAAGCTCTCCCCGGAGGAGTGGGATGTAATGAAGAAACACCCCGCCTTCGGTTATTCGATCGTCAAGGGAACTCCAAATCTTTTGCCCATTTCAAAGGCTATCGTCGGTCACCATCATCTTCTCCTCGACGGCAGCGGCTACAGCGCCGAAGGGCTACCCCCTCTGGACAGGATACCCCCACTTGTCCGCATAGTCACAGTGGCTGACATCTACGAGGCCATCGTATCCGACAGGCCGTACCATTTCGCGGCCCTTCCCTACCATGCCATGCAGATCATATCCCAGGGGGCAGGAACAAGGTTCGACAGCCGCTTCATTGATGCCCTCGACCAGATGGTGGCCCCTTTCCCCACAGGAAGCTTCCTGCTGTTCACCCAGGGAACCATGGCACAGGTAGTACGGGTCGAAGCAACCGAAAAGGACAACCCGATAATCAGGATCATCGGTTCCCTTTCAAAAGGGACCCACAGCCTGGTCGGGAGGATTTGCCACCTCTACGACAACCTGCCAGGGATGCCCGGTGAGAGAGACCTTGTGCTCGGTGCCTATTCGCCCCAAAGCCTGGCCGAAAAGATCATCGAAGCAATTAAGGTCGGGAACAGGATCGAAAACATAGTCGGCCAGCCCTCTGACATTCATCTCTCCTGCCTGCCTGAGTGGGAGGAGGTTCTTGCTGAATCACTGGAGATACTTCTTCAGAAAACAAGGACCTGATAACCCGGGTCCGTAACAGGAATCAGGATCTCAACGCTTTTTCAACAGCATCGAGAACCCTGTCTGGCTGGAAGGGTTTCACAACGAAATCTCTGGCCCCCGCCTTTATTGCCTGTATCACGCTTTCCTGCTGACCCATGGCGCTTACCATAACAACCTTGATGGAGGGATCCAGTTTCTTCAGGGCCAGAAGGGTATTCATACCGTCAAGTTCGGGCATCGTGATGTCAAGGGTTACGAGATCGGGTTTCGCTTCAGGAAAAATCTGCAGACATTTTTTCCCATCTTCCGCTTCTGCGACGACCTCGTGTGAGCCCTTGGTCAGGATATCCTTCAGCATCATCCGCATGAAAGCGGCGTCATCAACAATCATTATTTTCGCCACAAAAATTACCTCCCGATCCTTTCGTTGACCGCTACAGATTCTATACCATATCAACGGGCAGAAAAAGTTTTTTCCTGCCTCCTGGCTATCCTTACAGATGTTTCCCGGACCTTCGGGGCATCGCCGCTTACAAAAGCTTCCAGCATTTCGATGACGGTTTCCTCTTCCATCCGAAGCCTGCCCATCACCTCGCCATATTTCCTGATAAGATCCGGCTCATCCCGACCCGGACGGGGAAGACCGCTTCTGAGTTCAGAATAGTATTTCTCGATCCTCTCCCTCAGCAAACGGCTCCTTGAGGGTTCCCTGGTGCAAGCGGCCATCTCTCCCGCCGTCGGCAGAAGAACCCCTGTCTTCCTGTACGCCATCATAAAGCCTCCTTCCCCCCAAGGATATCGGGCACTATTCTGTTGGAGCCTTCTGGCTCGTTTTTCAGCAACGAGGAAAGCAATCTTTTCATTGGCCCCTGGCATGGCCTTCTCTCCACATCCCGGCGTCCGGGCCATCCAGCAAGAAGCCGGCCCGCCATTTCCCCTAACCGATGCGAAGGAACACTCTGCGGGAACAACCTGATGAAGGGGCATTTGGCCTTGACGGACCTGCCTATCCGGAGGTCATGAGGTATGTATCCAAGGAAGGACAACTCCAACCCGAGAAATCTCCTGCTGACATCCTGCAGCCTGCCAGACGCGAGCATTGCCTCCTTTGCCGAGAATGCCATATTAACCACCAGGGAGAGATCTTTCCCTGAAAGCCCGCGGGGGCCAGAGCGGTGCAGGAGATTCTTGATCATCCCGTAGGCATCCCTGAGCGCTGTGGGTTCGGGGGTCGTCAAGAGAACTATTACATCGGAGGCAAGGGCACATTCGAGAACATGGCTGCTGATTCCAGCCCCGGCATCAATAACGAGGATATCGGCCATATCATCAAGAGAGAGTATTTCGGGCAGGACCTTTCCCCAATCTTCGTCCGTCATGGCGGATAACTCCGTCATTCCGGAACCGCCCGGTACTAACCAGACTTTTTCTGCCACGGGTATGACAATATCACGGACCGAGAGTTCGCCCCTGATGACGTGACCAAGGTCAAGCCTGGTCTCAAGACCCAGCAGAACATCGGTGTTCGCCAGCCCGAGATCTGCGTCGATTATTGCCGTCCTGACACCATAACTGTCTCCAAGTGACAGGGCCAGGTTGAGCGCAAAATTACTTTTGCCTACACCACCTTTCCCGCTTACGACGGCTATGGTCATTCCGTTCCTGCTGTTTCCAGCCGCCGTCGAAGTCAGGTCGATGGTCCGCTTCAGTTCACGGGCCTGGAAAGACTCGAAGAAGGGACGGTCTATCTCTCTTTCCAGAAGGTCCGGAGCGGGAACAACCTTTGCCACACTCATGCGGGAACCCCTGTTTTGAAGAGGAAGGAGGCGATCATGCTTCCTTTTGCCAGATGAAGATCTCTGGGAACATTCTGCCCCGTCGTCAGAAAGGACAAGGGGAGACCGTATTTCATGGGAAGCCAGATCGAGGCTCCCATACAGACCGTTTCATCCAGCTTTGTGAGAATGATACTGGACAGGGGGAAAATTCCACGGGCAGTGTCCATTGCCGCCTTCACATCTCTTGCACGGGAGGGACCCGATATGGTCATGTGGACGGCATCGGGCTCGAAATACCGGCATACCTCGCTGATCGCGGACAGTCTTTCTTCATCCCTGAACCCGCATCCGGCCGTATCCATCAGTATGATGGTTTCAGGGGAATATTTTTTCAGCAGGCCTGGTATTTCGGATCCCTGGTTCACCACTTCTACGGGTATTCCGAGAACCCTGGCAAATGTTCTGATCTGGTCCACGGCTGATACACGAAAATTGTCCGATGTGAAGAGAGCCACATCCATACCATCCATAACCGCCATGGCTGCGATCTTGGCTATGGTGGTAGTCTTCCCCGCCCCTGTGGGGCCGACAACCATAACCCTTCTGCCCCCGAGAGCAGAGACAAGAGAATCACCTTCAGGACAGGCACAGAAGGAATCGGCCTTTTTTTCAAGCCAGGAAGGAAAAGATCCTTCCTGCTCCGCAAGGCGGCCATATTCTTCCCGAAGTTTTTCGACGCAATCCCGCGGGATCTCGTGCTCGATCAGCTCGGCCAGTTCCAGAAAGGTTTCTTTCGGGTTTTCCGCTTTTTTTTCTTCCAGCACCGTTATGCTTGGCGCCATCGCACTTACTGTCTCATTGTCTCCGTTTTTTCTGTGAACAAGAAGGGCCTGGAAGACCTCCATCCTCTTTTTTTCAAGATCCGGATCTGGTCTGGGCGGAAGTTTCTTCTCCTCCTCAAGGATCCCGGCCCTGACAACAATCCTCGTCTTGCGCAAAAAGGGTATTATCGAAGCAGTTCTGAGGTTCTGCATCGAAAGAATAACTCCGTCTGATCCAAGCCTGGACTTGACCTTGCAAAAGGCCTCGTTCTCGCTTTTTGCCTCGAATTCGATCTCTCTTACGAGTCTCAATTATCCCGCCTCCTGGCCCAAAGATCAAACTGCTGCAGCATTACTTTGACAACACCCTGCCGGAAGGCTTACGGTAAAGAAAAGGACCCGCCTGTTCGAACCCTATCCGGCTGTATTCGAATATCTGCTCCGTCGTTCCCACCATCAGGAACCCTCCATCGGCAAGACTTTTATAAAACTTTTCGTAAAGCATGATCTTGGTCTCGGCAGAAAAATAGATCACCACGTTCCTGCAGAATATCAGGTGCTGACCCGACGGGAGCTCCTGCTCCAGCAGGTTGGCCTTTTTGAATGTAACCATCTCTTTCAGTTCTGGACGTACCCTGAAGAATCCGTCACCTTCGCTTGTGAAACTGGCCTCCCTGAGGTCATCGGGTACAGCGGCGATCTGTTTTTCCCTGTATCTGCCTTCTTCGGCCCTGCGCAGGGCACCCTCATCCAGGTCAAGGGCAATTATCCTGCAGGGTATCCTTTCGATCCGGGCCACCATGGCCAGGGAATAGGGCTCCTCTCCCGTTGAGCACCCCGCACTGAGGAAATCCAGGCTACCGCGATACATTCTGCGAAGTTCGGGAAGGACATCCTCCCTGAGGGAATCCCAACGGGCGGGATTTCTGAAAAATTCGGTAACATTTATTGTTATGTAGTTTAGAAAATTCCCCAACTTGACATCATCGCTGCTTATAGCCCTGAAGAATTCCCCGTAGTCGGTGTGACCCCAGTTGTTCATGAGTGTGTGGACTCTCCTGTGGATCTGGTACTTGTAAATATCAAGATCGATTCCGGTAAGACGTGCCAGATCTTTCTTGAATCTCTCGTAACCTGGTCCTGCAGGGTATATTCTCTCCGCCATAGGTCAGCCTCTTCCCTCGATACGGGCTTTATTAAAAACAGAGGCTTACGCCCCTCCCTTCTTTGATGCGGGTTTCGTCATCTCCACGACCCGGACCCCAAAGTTTTCGTCAATTACCACAACTTCTCCGCGGAAGATCAGTTTGCCATTGGCCAGCACATCAACAGGCTCCCCGACTATCCTGTCGAGTTCAATTATGGCTCCGGGCTCGAGGCTGACTATCTCTCCAATGGTTTTACGGGAGTTACCAAGAACGACGGTGACACGAACAGGGATATCAAGAAGGATCCCCATCCTGCTGTCGGGGCCGGGTCCCCCGGACGTAATTCTGCCTTCCTGTTCCATCGGGGGGAATTCCGTTGGTCTGGCCTCTCCTTGCACCTCTTCTCCTTTTTCCCCGTAAGGAGTCTCTTGCGAGGAGCCTATTACACTGGCTATAAGGTCATCTATTTCTGACTGTCTTGAGTTGTCCTTTCCGGAGCCTTCCTTTTCGATCTTCTCAAAGTCCGGTATCTCGGGGATCTCTTTTCTGGTCGAGTCAAGCCACTCAAGCCCCTTGGCCAGAGCTTCGGCTTCCTCGGCATTTATTCCCGTTGAGCCGGCAAAGCTATTTCCCTTGCCATTCTCCGCAGGCTCTTCGACCTGTTCCGATATACCCTCCGGCTTTTTTTCAGCCCCTTCTCCAGAGGTCGTCTCTTCCTGTTTTTCTTTCTCTTCGTCCATGTCTTCAGGGGAAAGGGTCTCCCTTCACCTCTCTTTCGGGGTTCATGTCCGTCACTTGCCGAAGGTCTCTATCATCTTTCGTCCCGCTTCGGAACCGGCTTCGAACGATTTTGAAACCGCCTCGTAGGCCCTGCTGGCTGCCAGCATCCGGACCATCTCCTCGACGACGTTAACATTGGAACCTTCTACGGAACCAGGAACAAGGCTAACCAGGTCGGGGTCAATTCTGACAGGGGCTCCCGACGCAACGGTCCCGGCAAGAAGACTCGAGCCGACCTGCCGCAATCTGGACGGAGCCTCGAAGGAAAATAAAGGCACCCGGCCCACTTCCTCTCCATCGGAAATGACAACCCCTTTTTCATTGATCGATACAACGGCAGCATCCCCGACCGGGATGGGGCCTCCATCTCCCATCAGGACAAGCCCTGAATGGGTTACCATCTGTCCTTCACTATCCAGTGTAAAAAGACCTGATCTTGTGAACCATGTGTTATTGCCATCGCTAACCTGAAAAAACCCTTCGCCCTTTATCGAGCATTCAAGGTGGTTCCCTGTCTCCCTGATCTCCCCGGGCGACATGACGGGGGAACTTTCCGATACAACAACGCTCAGGGGGATGTTGCCTATACCCTCCCTGTGTCCCCTGGAGGACCCGTCGTTTTCCTGCCTTGCCACACCGGCATCGGGAAAAGCCTTGAAGGAGACTATGCTTTTGCGGAAACCCGAGGTTCCCGCATTGGCAAGATTATTGGCGGCCACGTCAACAGCGTGCTGCTGCACAAGCATGGCGGCGGCGCTGTTATAGACCCCTCTGAACATACCCCTTCGCCCCCTGTCTCCAATTTATCCCCTCAAAAGTTCTGTTGCGGCATCCCACATGGCTCTGGCCGATTCAACTACTTCCAGATTGGCCTCATAGGCCCTGCTCGCAGCCACCATGTCGGCCATTTCTCTTACCACCGAAACATTTGGATAAGCAACACAACCATCCTCATCTGCGTCGGGATGACCGGGTTCATGCACAACACGGGGGGGGGAATCATCCTGTGCTATCTCCATTACCGAGACTCCACCACTTCCCCCCGAAGCATCTTTCATTATCTCCGAGAATACGGGTATTTTCCTTCTGTAGGGTCCACCCTCTCCAGTACGGGTAGTGTTGACATTGGCCAGGTTCTCGGCAATGGTGTCCAGGAGGACCCTGTGCGCGGTGAGAGCACTTCCTGCAGTATCTATAGCCCTGAATACTTTCATCGCTATCTGCCTCCCATCGAGGTCTTTATCATTTCGGCCCTTTTTGCCATGAGTTTCATTACCGAGTTATAGGCCATCCTTGTCCTGGCCAGTTTTGCCATCTCTATCTCCGGATCTACGCTATTGCCGTCAATCCGGCAGGACTCATTCTCTGCCCGGGTTTCAAGTACGATTCCCTCCAGGTCGGGCTTATGATCAGGGTCGATGTGTCTTTTTTCCGTCGCAGAGACCCTTGCCGGAGAAAGAGAAGTTTTCCCATCCATAGCCTCCCTGAGCCTGTCCTCAAAAAAGACCTCTTTCCTGGAATAACCGGGGGTGTTTATATTCGCGAGATTATCCGCCACAGCCCTGAAACGTTTCGCAAGTCCCGAGGCTCCCGCTTTCTGTATTACCCAGAGATCGTCCCTGAACATCTTGTCCACCTTCCTGTCTGGTTCTTCCTGTTTATGTTATCGGCCTTCAGAAGCCTCTGCTGCACCGGGAAGCACCAATTCGGGGGGGAGACCCTCTTCCTGCTGCCTTGCATATCTGAGGAGCCTTGCCGCGGCCTCGGGGGGCATCTTCGAGAGGATGTCGCTCCTCTGCTCGGGACCGAGAAAACCAAACAGCTCGACCGCCTCCCTTATCGAAAGTAGCTCCACTATCTTTGCCGCTCTCGAGGGAGGCATTTCCTCGAAGCTTTCAACAAACATCCCGTAAAAACGGGGCTCTTCCTCATCCGTGTTGACCATGGCTTCATCTTCGGACCGGAGAACCCGCAATTTCTCCTCACTATCCTTTTTTACAAGGGCCAGTTCCTTCTCTCTTTTTTCGAGAGATCTCTTCTCCCTTTCGAGATCGAGGAGCATTTTCACGATCTGCTGTTCCTTCTGCTCGATCTCTATGGCACGTCTGTCTGATCCTCTCATAGCCGGCGTGAGCCCCTGCAGAAATCGTGCGACCGGAGCTCCGACAAAGGGTATGTCAAAGACCATGGGTGCAAGCGAATCGGAAAGATGGTATAGCCCGCCCCCGAAAAGAAGGCCCGCGACAATACCAGAAAGAAGAGCCCCGAAAAGGAGAACGCCCCCCAGAATCCGGAAAACCCTTTTTCCTCTGGAACCCTTCTCTTCCAGATTGGCTTCTTTTCCGTCCATTATCCCTGCCTCCGGTATAGGATCAGAACAGTTCCGTCTTTATGATCCTGCCTAAATACCTGTTGTCAGTGCTCCTGAAGACCGCCAGGTCCGTATCGAGACTGTCGTTCTCCTCGTAACAGCTATACCAGTCAACACTGAGCAGCCCCCCGTCCAGCATCAGTTCCCTGGCTTTTTCGAAAGAGCGGCATACAAAAAGATCCCAGTCCACCAGGGATTGGCCATTTTCTATGAAGGAACCCAGTCCCGATGCAGGCGGCACGCTTCGGAACTGGTCTCGAAATCTTCTGACGGGCATCTCCATCCAGGGTCGGCTGTTCTCAACAATTTCGAAAATCTGAAGAACGTAACATCCATTGTCGGGCAAAGAGACATCACCCCCGAAGGATTCTTTCAGGAAAGGGTCGATTTTTTCTAAAGGACCTTCCAGAGTTCCATCCCAAGTTCTTTACTGAAGGCAACTTCAACACGAAAAGGGGTCCATACCGAGAGGAGCCTGTTGTTCAAAGACAATAGTGCATCCAGCGTAGGTTGGCGGGGATCCGCTTCGGAAAAGGCCGCGACCATTTCCTCCATCTTGCCCCCGAATTCCTGTTTGAGACCGCAAAGGACATTGCCCTCCGCAAAAACAAGGGCCATTTCCGCAAGATCTGAGACTGAGCCATCCAGACGGCCTCCAGGGAAAAGTTCTTCTATTCCCCTCAACCTGGCTTCTGTCCTCGCCAATCCACCGTCAGGAAAGAGGTCGTAGGCCATGGCATCGGCAAACCAGATCCTGGAAAGGCAGAGAGCAGGCCAGACCGTCTCCAGAAAAACATTTTCGGGAAGAAGGTCTCCGCTTTCCACCAGAAGGGATGAAAAAAGGGGGTGAACCCTCTCTGCCAGGCTTGCATGACAAAGAAATACGAGATAGTCCATCCCATTTTTGGAAGTTTCGGGGGACAGGGAAAGGCAGTGTCTTTTTTTTACCGGATCACTTGAGATACCTGGTATCTCATCTCCGGTTTCGATTTCTTCCAGTTCCCATTCCAGGGACGCAATGACTTTTTCTATGCATTTTTCCATCAATCTGGTACACCTTCTTTCTTCTGTTCACATGACAGGGAGCGACACCCCCTCATATGAGTTTCGGCATGAAAGACCTTGAAGGAAAGGGGTCGAAAGGTGGATCTTCGGGTTTTTTAGAAAACGTCCGGCAATCATACTTGAGATTGGGCAGTTCCCGGGGAACCCCTCCGGGAAAACGCTACCATAACCGGGAGGAATATATTTTGGACATCCTTGCCGTCGGAAGTCTCATCGCCACCTTTGGCCTCGTGATCGGCGCAATAATCATTACCGGTTCCCCGGGTGCTTTCATCAGTCTGCCCTCGATGCTGATCACAATCGGGGGGTCCTTCGGGGCCGTTGCCCTTTCTGCTTCCAGCGAGGAACTGAGAAATATTCCCTATTCTCTGAAAAAAGCCTTCATGAAGCAGAAAATTCACAACCTGCCCCAGGCCCGGGAGGTGATGGTTGACCTTTCCAGAAAAGCAAGGTCCGAAGGCCTTCTTGCCCTGGAAGAAATGGTCAGGGACATCAAGGACGAGTTCATCAGAAAATCGACTCAGCTGGTCATCGACGGCACAGCTCCCGAAGTGGTCCAGTCGATCCTTGATACCGAGATCGACCTGCTGGAGAGGCGAGAAAACTCCTCCAGGAGGGTCTTTGATCTTCTCGGGGAATTGGCCCCGGCTTTTGGAATGCTGGGAACACTTATAGGTCTTATTCAGATGCTAAGGAACCTGGATACACCAGAGGCTCTCGGTCCGGGAATGGCACTGGCTCTTCTGACCACTCTCTATGGCTCGATGATCGCCAACGCATTTGCCATACCGGTCTCCAAAAAGATCGCTGTCCAGACATCCAGCAAGATCGCATACATGGAAATAGTCGTGGAAGGTGTTCTTTCGATTCAGGCAGGAGAGAACCCACGCCTCGTCGAGGAAAAACTGGGAGTTTTTCTTCCTCCAGAGGAGAGAGTCAGGTCAAGAGGAAAAAGGGGCACAAAGGACAAAAAAGAGAAGCTGCCCAGGGGGGTCAGGACCGGAGAGGGTCAGCCGTCCAGGGGCTGAGTCGCAGGAACTTCTGTCGGTTCTTTCTCTTTTTCCCTGGATGAAACAAAAACTCTCCACAAAGGGAATCGATCTTCGAAAAGCATTGGTCCAGACCTTCCCAACAGGTAAAGGCCTCCTCCGTCCTCGACATCTCCTATCATGAGGATCCTTCCGTCGACCTGAAGACGAAGTTCCCATTTTTCGGGTCCAGGGAGAAAACCCGTATTGTCAGCAGAGATGACTGTCCTTCCCCCGGTGATCTCTGCCAGACGGACAAGCGACAGGGGCGGGATCCTGTCCCCCAGGACCAGGTTGATCGTTAGTCCCCTTGAGACAGCAAAAAACCCCATTCTAGTAATGGATTCTTCATCAAGAGGGGCATCGGCGGCATCAAGGATGTAGGCCCCGGAGGCACCCGAAATGCTCCCGGAACTCCAGAGATCCCAGTTTTTCCCATCAAGGGGGCGAAGTCTTCCGTTTCCCGCACCCCCGGGGAGAGGGTTAATGACAGCATCAAGGAACTTGCCCCCAAGGACTCCCTGGAAAAGGATCTCCTGTTCCCTGCGGAATCCAAGGGGCCTGATCATGGTAGCAATTACAGCGAAAGAGCTCTCTTCCAGTCCGTTCTGATCGCTACCGGGCTCACTCGCAACCATAATTCCCCGCGGAGATATCGCCGAAACAGCTGAAGACCTGAAAAGACGCGTGTCGGTAACCAGTATTTCTCCTCCATCCCTGAAGAGGAACCACGCCTCCGGGAAAGTCTCCCCCACAAGTTCAGCCTCTTTCCCGTATATAGATATTCCGAAAAGTTCACCTTCCTCGGTCAGGGCAACCAGCTTTTCGGAACTTATCCATTCGATGGACCTGACAGGCCCTGGTATTTCAAAGGAGTACAATTCTTTCATTTTTTGAATATCGATCACACGGACTTTCTTTCCCATGCGATCTGCCACAGCCAGAAGGGGTCCAAGAGAGGAGACCGAAACAGGCTCAAAGACAGCCTCGCCGGGGGCCCACTTCCCGATGACCTCTCCCGTAGATGGTTCGGTAAAAAGGATCTCGCCGGAGATCCGGTCAGCCATGGCAAGGAGAGATGAGTTGACAGCACAGGCGTCTGATATCGCAACGGCTGTTCCGATGCTCTCTGAAACTCCAAGAAGTCCGCTTTTCGCGAGCATTTTCTGCACCACTGTACCGTCATTGAAAACAAGAAAGATCCTTTCCCTGTCAATGGGTATTGCCCTGACCAGGTTCCCTTCAACAATGTCATCAAAATATTTAACCCAACCCCTTGCCTGGGTCCTCTGAAAGATCTGCAGACCTCCGCTGCCCGTGTCGCAGAAGGTAAGGATGTCACCCGTAATGGCGGGCCTCCCGGGGAGGGATAAGGCCGGTTTCGAAATCAGGGGTATTCGAAGCCTTTCCCAAAGGCCGGAGGGTACGTCGACAAAGAGAGAGGAACTCACCCCAAATTCGAGACCTTCCTCTACAAGTTTTTTTCTGTCATTAACCTGTCTGAGGAAACCACTCGCGAAGGGGTCGTCTTTTCTGACCTCCAGGTAAAGTTCGATGTTGTCCCTGGCCCCCGGAAGATCACCTGTCAGATACAGGCAGTAACCCTTGAGAAGGTAGTATTCGACCAGGTAAGGGTCCCACCTGAGACTCTGCTCGAGGGTGTCCATTGCCACTTTCACACGACCCCCCAGAGCCTCCCTGTAGGCAGAGGCAAGGATCTCCTCGCTGAAACGCCTGTCGGGTGCTTTCTCCAGCACCAGCGATTCGGCGAAGGCTCCTGAAAGAGAGACAGCAGAAGAAAAGAGAACAAGGACGACAACCCTGGCGATCCTCTTTTTTTTCATCTCCGGACTCCGGAATTGTTCATATGCCCCCAGCCTACTGGTCCAGGGCGGAAGGATCTATTATCAGAGCTACACTGCCATCACCAAGTATCGTACCTCCGGAAAACCACTTCAGTCTCGGCAATCCCGTATCTCCGAAACTTTTAATAACTATCTCCTGCTGCCCGATGAATTCATCGACGACAAAACCCGTTTTTCTGAAACCGGTACGGATCACCACTACCTCGTGGTCACCATCTCTATGTTTTTCCGAGAGGCCATAGAAAGCTCTGGAGTCAACCAGGGGGAGCACTGTTCCCCTGACCTGTGCCGCAAGGCTTCCGTTCACATTTTTGACCTCGTTAACCGGGATCCTGATCGTCTCCTCAACACTTTCCAGGGGTATTGCGTAGGATCTTCCGTCTATCCGCACCAGGAGTGCCAGCACAATGGCCAGAGTTATCGGAAGTTTGATCCTGACTCCTGTTCCCTCTCCCGGAACCGAATGGACAGTGATCCTTCCACCAAGAGCCTCAACCCTGTTCCTGACGGCATCCATTCCGACACCTCTCCCCGAGAGATCCGTTACGGAATCCGAAGTACTGAAACCCGGAGTGAAAAGGATCTGACTGAGATCCCTTTCTGAAATGTTCTCCGCCTGCTCCTCCGTCAAAAGCCCTTTTTCAAGGGCCTTTCTTCTTACCGCTTCCCTGTCTATGCCTCTGCCATCATCATCGACAGCAATAACGACACTGCTTCCGTCCTGGAAGGCGCTAACCCGCAACAGGCCGGTCTCGTTCTTACCCCGGGAGACCCGTTCAGCCGGGGTTTCTACCCCGTGATCCAGGCTGTTTCTTATGAGATGGACCATCGGCTCACCTATCTCGTCAATCACCGACCTGTCCAGTTCCGTTTCCTGACCGACTATCTGCAGTTCTACCTTTTTGCCAAGTTCCCGGGATATATCACGGACTATCCTCGGAAAACGATCAAAAATAAACCTCACCGGGAGCATTCTCAGTTTTGTGACCAGTTCCTGTATCTCCATCGAGATCCTTCCCAGCTGGAGAATGGGTCCCTCGAAGACCTTTATTCCCTGTTCCCTTGCAAGCATCTCTATCCTGGAGCGACCAATCACGAGTTCTCCCACAAGGTTCATCAGTTTATCCAGGCGGTGAACATCGACCCTGACTGTCTGCCCCGCGGTTACGTGATCGTTTGCGTGTCCGTGCCTTGTCCCGGCTCCCCCACTGTCCGTTTTGGGCAAGGCCGCTTCACTCTCCCGGTCTTTCACCGTCGCGGTCTTTTCTGCCGCTATCTCCACGTTACATGAGAGCACCTCACCGACGTTCATTACGGCCATCCTGATCTCGTCGGGGTCTCTCTCTGTCTCCATCACAAAGTAGAACACGTCACCCTGGAAAGCCCCTTCGAGAAGTTCCTTTTCGTGGGGGACGCTCTGTATTACCCTTCCCAGAGGGCCAACTTCCTCAAAGACCATAAATGCCCTTGCGCCCTTTAGCATGCAGTCTGGCTGAAGTTTTACCTCGACCATGCGGAGCCCCGCACCATTATCCCCGGCAGGAACTGAAACCTCATGAGAGGTTTTTCTGTCTTCTTCCCGTGGCAACATGACCATCAGACCCGAAAGTTTTTCCACGATACCTTCGGTTCCGACCCCACTGTCGTCATTTTTCTCCCTGATCTCCCCCAGAAGCATGTTAAGGGTATCCAGACACTCAAAAAGGGTAGAGGTCCCTTCACCGGAATTGATGTCAAGCACACCCTTTCTGGCGCCTTCCAGAACATCCTCCATCTTGTGCGTCAGGTGGGCCATGTTCTGGAAACCCATCGTCGCCGACATCCCCTTCAGGGTATGAGCGACCCTGAACACCTCGTCCACAACTGCCGAGTCTCCCTGCTCTATGGTCAGAAGGCATTCGTTCAGCCTCTGTATATTTTCTTCCGCTTCGTCAAGAAATGGTTCCAGATACTTGTCCCTGGTCTCTATCAACCTTGACCCCCCCCACTGCCCGGCAGGTCGCCGGGAGATCCTACTGGTCCCTTTTCCCCCTACGTATATCCATGAACATACCACCCGTACTGTCTTTCTTTTCGATCTTTTCCTGTTCTTTCTTCCGTAGTTCCATTTCAAATTCTCTGGCCAGTGCCTTCCTGTCCTCTCCTCCTGAAAGATGCAGGCCATCTCTCTCGAAAAGACCCTCCTCGGCCAGAATGTGTATCATAACCGGCTCCACATCAAGTTTCTCCGCCAGGGAAATGTTGTCGTACTCCTGGCCTGGTTCGGCATCGCGCAGTACCTCCCTTGCCCTGTGGTAAACCTCGTCAAGATTCTTCTTGCACGAGTCACAGGCATCGGGGCCCCTAAAATGGGTATACAACTTTCCGCAAATTCGACAGTTCCTCAAGTTCTGAAAACTCACGTCCAGGCCTCCCGGAAAAAAATTTCACCTGCTAACAATTATAGGAGAAGTCGCCCGAGAAAACTTTCCGACAGGCCAGTAGCCCCTATCAAATACCTTCTCCGGCTACTATCACAATGTCAGCCCTTCTGTTCATCTGGCGATGACGGTCGCTGTCATTTGGCATAATGGGTTTCGTGGAACCGAAACCCACCGCCCGTATGCGCCGGGAAGAGATCCCTGTCCTGCCTTCAAAAAAGGCGGCTATCCGTGCAGCCCTGAGGGAGGAAAGGGCCCAGTTGTCGCTTACAGCACCTCCACGGTTGAGAGGTACACTGTCAGTATGCCCCTCTATCGACAGTTCGTTGTCGATCTCTTCCAGAATCATCCCCAGGATCAAAAGGATGCTTTCACCTCCCCTGGAAAGTTCATACTGACCCGTGGCAAACAAAAGACCCTCGGCTATGGAAACCACAACACCTCTCTGGTCAACTGTCACCGTAACCTCTTTTTCCAGCCCTTCGTCACGGATTATGGCCTGTATCTTCTGAGCGACCTTCAATATGTCGGGAGTCTGCTTCCTGGACTGGCCTGAGTCCGTCATGGTCCTTCCGGAGAAAACAGCCTTGTCCTCCTCAAAGGTCCTGCCCCCGTCGATGACCCCGATCGCGCCCCGGAAGGAGAAGATCATCTTCTGGAACTTGATGACATCAAGTGTCGAAAAGGAGTACAGAAGCACAAAAAAGGTCAGTATAAGGGTGACCATGTCCCCATAGGTGGTAAGCCAGTTCCCGCTTTTTTCCTGTTCTGCAGGGCGTTTTTTTCTTCTCTTGCCTTCAGCCATCTGGAAAGATCCTTCCCTGGGCACTGTCCAACATTTTTAGGCTCCTGACCCATCCACCACGCCGATGGTCTTGAGTTTTACGTCCCCTCCTATTTCGTTGTAACCAAGCACGGCAACGTTGGGGAATGCCTTTTCCGTAATTTTGCGAACGTAAAGCCTGACATCGGGATGGCAAAGAATGATCTGCGGAAGTCCTGCCCTCAGCATTGCCTCCGTCGATGTTCCTGCTGCTTTTATGAAAAGCTGCATTTCCGCCGTGTCCATTTTCAATCTCCAGCCTTCGACCAGATTGCCCTGGACAGATTCCTTGATCTTTTTCTCCCATTCCGGCGAAAGGGTCACAACGGTGAGTTCCCCCGTTTCTTCAGAAACGTAAGTTGAAGATATGACCCTTTTCAGACCCTCTCTGGCCCTTTCCGACAGGAAGTCGAAGGACTGGACAGACCGCCCGTAATCAGCCAGAGTTTCGAAAATTCCGGCCAGATCCCTGATGGGTACCTTCTCTCTGACCAGGTTCTGCAAGACCTTCTGCACATCCCCAAGGCTGAGATTCTGGAGCATTTCCTCGACTACAGCGGGGGCACCCTCCCTGACGATATCCACCATGTTCTGAACCGTCTGTCGGGTAAGAAGGTCAGCGGCGTTGGCCCTGACCACCTCCGAAAGATGGGTAGCGAGAACTGAGGGAGCATCCACAACGGTGTAACCCAGGTTTTCGGCTTTATTTCTGATCTCCGGAGCGATCCAGAAGGCATCAAGTCCGAAGGACGGTTCCCTGGTGGGGATCCCTACCAGTTCACCCTTTGTGTTTCCCGTGTCTATGGCCAGATACTGGTCCGGCACAAGTTCGGCCATCTTTTCCGGGACACCCCTCACCTTTATTACGTAAGCCGACGGTTTCAGCTGAAGGTTGTCCTTTATCCTCACCGGAGGTGTAACAACCCCCAGTTCCATGGCCATCTGTCTCCTCAGGGTCTGGATGCGGTCCAGGAGATCCCCGCCTTTTGAGGCTTCAACAAGGGGAATGAGGGCATAACCGACTTCAAGTTCGAGCGGGTCCACCGCCAGCAGTTTCATGGCACTGTCAAAACTGCCGGACGCGCCCCTGGCCGGGGCGTCCTGGGTTTGTGGCCCCTGTGGAGCCGCCTGCTTGTGAGCCTCTATCTGTTCCCCCTGTTCCTCCTTTTCGGACGGGCCTTCTTTCGAGACCCAATACCCCTGTAGCCCAAGGAACATTGAAAGAATTATGAAAGGGATCCTGGGAAAACCGGGAACGAGGGAAAGAAAAAACAGCAATCCCGAGCCAACTAACAAAGGCCTGCTGTAGGCAAGAAGAGATTTGCCTATGTCACGCCCAAGGTTGCTCTCCCCGGCTGACCGCGTCACCAGGATCCCCGTCGCCGTCGAGAGTATCAGCGCGGGTATCTGGGCGACAAGACCGTCACCTACGGTTAGCAGGCTGAACCGCTGGACCGCCTGGTTCAGACTGAGGCCCTGCTGAAAGGT
The DNA here is from genome assembly GCA_035448245.1 of Thermovirgaceae bacterium. GTDB lineage: Bacteria > Synergistota > Synergistia > Synergistales > Thermovirgaceae > DAOTIQ01. Next base: position 22,683 of record DAOTIQ010000015.1, read on the forward strand.
GCCTATGGATATTCCGCCAATGATGTTTATCGTCGTAATAAGCAGGCCGGCTATGGCATCACCCTTGACAAATTTGGAGGCACCGTCCATGGCTCCGAAGAAATCGGCCTCCCGCTGGACGATCCTTCTCCTCACCCTTGCGGTCGGTTCGTCTATCAGGCCATTGCCCAGGTCGGCATCGATGGCCATCTGTTTTCCGGGCATGCCATCCAGCTGGAACCTGGCCTGGACTTCAGCAACCCTCTCGGCCCCCTTGGTTATGACGAGAAACTGGATAAGGACCAGGATCAGGAACACCACCCCACCCACAACGTAGTTCCCCCCCACTACGAAAGCACCGAAAGCCCCTATGAGTTTTCCTGCAAAACCATTGAGGAGTATCAGTCTTGTGGTGGAGACGTTCAGAGCCAGGCGGAAAAGAGTCGCTATAAGCAGTATGGAGGGGAAAGCCGCTATCTCCAGGGCGCTTTTTACGTAAAAAGTCATCAGCAGGACCACTACGGCAAAGGTTATGTTCAACGCCAGCAGTATGTCCAGAATTCCCGTCGGAAGAGGTATGACCATCATTGCGATGATCACTACGACAAGTATGGTGATCCCCATGTCGGAGTAATTCATCATTGCCTCTATGGGGCTTAACCGGGTGCTCTTTGAAGCAGAAAGGGCCATCCTCTGTTTCCCCCGTTCCTTTTTTCCCCGCAGTGATCAAAACCGGTTTTCAAGTCCCTATTCCAGGGATACCATCCGTATCTTTCCTTCGTCGTATATGAAGCGAACCCTCTCCAGGGCCTCCCTGATGATCAGGGTCTCTTTCCTTATGGCTATTACGGTCCCCGGATAACAGACGTTCCATACCTTGACATTGCCCTTTTTCTTGTTGGAGTCTATAACCCTTTCGATGTCCTCTATAAGGGGCGCTATTTTTCCCAGTTGCTCCCTGACTGTTCTGAGCAGTTCGTCAAGCCTCAGGGCCATAGCTCTGTGCTGTTCATCCAGCCCCTTTTCTTTCATTAGTCTGGCAAGGTATGAAAGATTCTTGACTATCATCTGTTTTTTTTCTTCCAGTTCACTTTGGCCCGAAAGAAGCTGGCTCCTTTTTTCGAGGAGTTCCGGAGATACCCCGACATGCACAACCGTTCTGGTTCCCATTTCGCTCCCCAGGAACATGCACTCCACTTCCGTCCCGGCTTTGAGCACTCCCCCTGTAATATGACCCTTTCCTTCGCCTGTATGCCTTATAGAGGAACCTGCCTCGACATCACAATGCATGATGGCCTGCCTGAAGACCAGGTCCACTCCCGCCCTGACAGAACACTGTTCCAGATGCCCGGCAAAGATGCTCTCGCCGCTCTGGATGAAAGCCCTGCCCATGCCCATGGCCCCGGAACGGATGTTGATATCACCTTCCGATATCACCCTGGCCCCTTCGACGGTTCCCCCGATCTCCATTTTTTTGCCTGCCGTTACCGAGAATCCGTCCCGGATGGAACCGTGAATGACAAGAATTCCCGCAAAGTCCAGGTCTCCTGTCGAATAATCCACATCGCCAGCAACCTCGAATACGGGTTCGACCCTGAACCGGAAACCGTCCCTGACAAGATGCCCATCCTCTTTGGATCTCAGAACCATGCCGTCTTCTGACAGTTCCGTGTTGGGCCCCTCAACGATCTTTACATCCCTGGGGCGTTTTGCCCTGAGGGTCTTGCCGGTAACATCGAAACCGTCCTCTCCCTCCTGCATGGGGATCTTGACCACTATCTCCTGGTCCCTCCAGACGTTATGGATGATCCCGAGATCTTTGTGGTCCACGTCGCCATCTTCGGCATCATGGCCCGCAGGGGCCTTTCTGTCCGTTTCTACAGAAACCTCCAGCCTGGCATCCACACCTTCCACAGGGGTCTTGCCGAAGACTACCTTTTTCCATCTACCCCTTTCATCTATCGCCTGCGAGAGAAGCCCGGGGTCGACGAGTTCCTGTTTTACCCCCTTAGAAACCAGCAACTGCAAAGATCTTTCTTCGAGACACTCTCTGGTCCCCACCGATCCGGGTGCAATTGTTATCTCTGCCGAAAGTTTGTCAGGGGAAAGCCTGACGTCGATCTTTTCCTCTTCGTACTCTGAAGGGCAGGGTATCCTTTTCCACTCTTCTTCGCTTTCGGAGACAACCTTTTCCAGCAGGGCAAGGGACATGCAGCGTCCCCTTTTTTCAAGTTCCCCCAGAATGACCTGCAGGCTGACCTCGCCGGAGAGCACCCTCAGGAAAAGATCTCCTTCCCGTTCCTCTATCTGGAATGCCTTCTCGTCTCCTGCCATCTCCCTCAAAAACCTCCGCATCCTCCAGAATACCCCGGGAAGGATCTATTCCCTCCTGAGTTTTTCCACAATGGCCGATACAGTCTTTACGTATCTGTTGACGATCGGGAAGGGGGGTATCCCCCCGTACTCTTCAACCCTGCCGGGACCCGAATGATAAGCTGCCAGGGCCAGTTTTTCGTCACCGTTGAAACGATCCAGCATCATTTGAAGATATCTGACCCCTCCGTCCATATTCTGTTCGGGATCAAAGGCATCCTCCACACCGAGCATGCGGGCTGTCGAAGGCATTAGCTGCATTAACCCCATAGCACCTGCCGATGAGACAACGTTGGCCTTGCCTCCTGACTCCATCTGGACCACAGCCCTTATAAGGTTCCTGTCTACACCATGCTCTCTGGATTTCCTCAGGATCATTGACTCCAGTATATCCGGCGCAACTCTGCCTGGTCCTCCTTCGGGACGGGCATAGCCGGGGATTTCCCTGCCACTCTTGACCGGACTGGGCCCTGGCCCCGGTTTTTCCTTCTTCTCCACTTTTTTCAGCACCTCGACAAACTCCGGAGGCCTTCGGGGCGGAACCGTATCTTCGAAACGAACACATATTTCCCTTATTCTTGCCTCTATTTTCCTGACTCCTGCAACGGGTATACCCGTGGGTGTTTTCAAAAAACCTCACCTCTCAGAATTATCGGACCGTTTCGTTATTTTGAAAATTTCATGCAAACAAGATCATCCAGTTCCTTCTGTTCACTATCAATTATTTCCCGTCGCCTCTCACACTTGTGAACCTCAAGGAGTGCTTCTGTAAGCCTGGTTTCCCGGTTTTTGCTGATCAGGTCTTCCTGGAGAATGTCCATTTCCCTGCGGGTCTTCTCCATGGCCTCCCCTATTATGCGTATCTCTTCCTCGATGGAGTCGATATCAGACCTCAGGCACCATAGCTCGTCGGGAGTGATTATTCCCCCCGAACTCCTCTCCCTGAAAAGGCTGATGTTTTTCTCAAGCCTGGTCTCCAGCACCTCAGTCTGCTTTTCCAGAAGTGCCTCCTTTTGCCTCTGATCACTGACCCTGACTTTGGCCTCTTCCTTGAGCCTGTCTTTAATATGCCTCAATTTCTCGAGACGGTTGATCTTTTTGCGGGTCGTCATTATTCATAATCCTCCGTCAAGGGCATTGATAAAAGCCTCTCCGTGGTCTCCTCGAACGAGGAATATCCATCTATTGTCTGCCTGATAAAAGCGTTTATGAGTTCCGATTTTTCAAGCGCAAAATCGAGTCTCGGGTTGTTCCCCTTTCTGTAGGCTCCAAGGCTGAGCAGTTCCTCCGCCTCTTTCGATACAGATATGATCTCCCGGATCCTTCCCGCTACATCCATCTGCTCATTGGGGACGACATCCCTCATTACCCTGCTTACGCTTTGAAGCATGTCTATGGCCGGGAAATGGTTTCTGACCGCCAGATCTCTAGAGAGAACGATATGGCCGTCAAGGATCCCCCTGACGGTGTCTGCTATCGGTTCGTTCATGTCGTCCCCCTCTACAAGCACGGTGTAGATGCCCGTTATGCTTCCCCTTTCACCGGCACCGGCCCTTTCGAGAAGTTTCGGGAGAAACTCGAAGATTGACGGGGTATAGCCCCTTGTTGCCGGGGGCTCCCCTATTGCGAGACCGACATCTCTCTGCGCGCGTGCCACCCGGGTTATTGAATCCATCATGAGGAGAACCCTCTTGTTCTGGTCCCGGAAATACTCCGAAATAGCCGTGGCCGTCATAGCCGCCCTGAGCCTCACCAGAGGGGGCTGATCGGAGGTGGCCACGACTACAACGGAACGCTTCATTCCCTCTTCCTTTAGATCCTTGCGCAGAAAATCCTGGACCTCCCTGCCTCTTTCCCCGACAAGGGCAATCACGTTGACGTCGGCCCCGGTGTTTCTGGCCATCATTCCCAGGAGAGTGCTCTTGCCCACGCCTGCCCCCGAAAAGATGCCTATTCTCTGTCCCTGACCAAGCGTCAGAAGGCCGTCTATGGCCCTAATTCCGACGGGAAGAGGCGATTCTATCATCTTCCTTTTCAGCGGGTGCGGAGGAGTCGAGTGGAGGGGGTAATAGTCCGTACCAATAACGGGGCCCTTTTCATCCAGGGGCTCTCCCATGCCATCGAGAACCCTTCCCAGAAGTTCCGGCCCGACCCTGACCCCGAGGGTTCTTCCGGTCGACAATACGTCACTTCCGGGGCCTATTTTCTGGACATCCCCAAGGGGCATCAGGAGGACCCTCTCACCCCTGAAACCCACGACTTCGCAAAGAAGGGGTTCAGTCTTCCGGTTCCTTATCCTGACCTCGCATATTTCTCCCATTTGCACATCGGGCCCGCGGGATTCGATGACGATCCCTATCACATCGGCAACTTTCCCGTTCACCGGGACGAGTTGCACCTCCGGGAGCCTTTTCCCCATCGCCTCAACCAGGAGTCCGAGCCTTGAGGATGCCACGGTCTCAGGCCTCCTCCATCAGGTGGTCGATCTCCCTGCCAACGGCCTCGATCTGGGATTTCCATGTGGCATCGTAGACCCCCATGTTGGTTTCGATAAGACAACTCCCCTTCTCTATGTACTCGTCGCCTACGAGTTCAAATGATCCTGCCGACCTTTTGATCTCGACGAACTCTTCTCCTCTCTCGACAAGTGCGTCCCTGTCTCCGGGATTTACCAGAACCCTGATCCTGGTCCTGTCATTCACTCTGGGCAAGAGTTCCATGAATACCCTCAGGGTAGTGTCACCGTCGAGTTTCACTTCCCTGCGGAGAAGCCTTTCCAGCATGACCTGCCAGAGTTTGACCATCAGGGGAGCATTCATCTCAACGATCCTCTCCCTCTCGGAATCCAGAGATTCCAGCAAGCGGGACAGGAGATCTTCCGTCGAACCGAAACGGGTACGGAATTCTTCCCTGACCTCTTCGATTATTTCCCCCCTCGCAGCCGCAAGGCCTTCGGAGTACCCTTCTTCCATACCCTTCTCCGCGGCTTCAGATCTGGCCGTCTCGGCGGCTTCCTCCATCCTCTGCCTGAGCAGGGCCTCCTCTCGAGAAAGTCGGGCCTGTTCCTCTCCAAGTTTTTTTTTCAGTTCCTCTATCTCCTGAAGGTGCTTTCTCTCTCTTTCGATAAGTGACTCTATGGTCTTGTGAAGGTCCTGTATTCTTGCCCCTGCCATCAGGTAGGGATCTATCTGCCTGCCGCCCTCAAAACCTCCTCCGTCGGAGTCGCCTGCAGGCAAGGGTCCATCGGGCAGAGGAACCGCATAGGGCTCATCCGACAGTCGCACATTCTCCGGAATGTGCGACTGTCGGATGAGCCCTATGCGGTTCCTCTG
>DAOTIQ010000016.1:0-11246 GCA_035448245.1 Thermovirgaceae bacterium
CTCACCTCTCAACCCTCACACCCCTGCCCTCAAGCGCGACCAGAACCACTACTGCCATTACCATTGCCATGGCGGCTCCCGTGAAAAAAACCGCCCTGATGCCGAAACCGGAGAATATCATACCAAACATGATAGGCCCAACGGTTTGACCCAGGCGGAGAGACATGCTGTTTATTGAAAGAAACATGGCCCTGTCCTTTTCGGGGGAGTTTTCAGTGAGCATGCTCAGAAGTGCCGGTATGTTGATCCCCTGACCTATTCCGAAAAGGACGGCAGGAACCAGCATGCCAAGGCATCCGGGAACGTGCAGGATGAAAAATAGTGCTGCGCCATAAATAAAGAATGAGGATGCTATAAAAAGCGGTCCTCTTTCCATGCGGAACCAGCGACCGGCGATCGGTGCTGTGATTGCGCTGGATATGGACATGGAAGAGGATACGAGGCCTATCATCAGGGGGGTTGCGGCAAAGGTCGAAGCCAGGAAAAAGGGAAGAAAAGTAAGGAAACTTCCATACTGGACGATAAAGGACATCATGCTGGCTGCAAGGATAACGGGTGTGCCCTTTGATCCGATGCTTTTTGCCAGAGAGGACAGATCTTTCCCAATCTCGATGCGGCCGGTTTTGGTCAGTTTTTTCTCCTCAAGCCCCAGCAGCACCCAGGTGCCGACGGGGAGGGCCAGGAACGCGAGAAGAAAGGGGTAGTTCCAGCCGATCATGGCCAACAGTCCTCCCAGGGCGGGGTAGCTCGCAGTTCCTGCGCCGATAGCGCTTGTGTTGTAACCGATGGCGGCAGATCTTTCCTTTCCGTAGAAAAGGTCCCCGATCAGAGCCACGTTGAGAGAGTTAAGAGGGGCAGATCCGAGGCCCTGAAGGAAACGCAGCATAAGAAGGGTTCTGAAATCCGGTGCAAAAAAACAACCTCCGCCCGCGAGGCCGAAAAGTAACAGACATGGGAACAGGATCCGCTTCCGCCCGTAACGATCCGAAAGGGCTCCGGTAATTGGGGTGAAGAGGAGCCCGGGGATCGTAAACATGGAGATGAGCCACGCCGCATCCTCGCGGGGGACCCTCATGGCGGACGTTATCTGCGGAAAAGCAGGGGCAATGGAGGCTACTCCCAGGACGGAGATAAGGGTTATGCCGAAGATGATGTTCAGATTTGGGTCAAAAAGGATGGAATGGTCCCTGGATGTTTCCTTCATATCGGGGATCGAAGCCCCTCTCTTGTTTCCTACCAGTGGTTCTCGTGGATCCTGTCAGGGTCGAATCGCTTCGAGGGGCCTTTCTCTTCTGCCGGGTAACCGAGAGCAACGAAACAGAAGGGAGTTATTTCGACGGGGATCCCGCAAACCTGTCGGGACTTTTCAACAAGATCCTGGTGGGGAAATATCCCCAGCCAGACAGAGCCAAGACCCAGGGAGTTTGCCGCGACCAACATGTTCTGGGTTGCTGCGGCACAGTCCTGAGGCCAGAAACCCTCTGCGGGGAGCCCCTCAGTCCTGGAGCAGACCATGATGGCTACGGGTGCCTGAAGGAGCATCTTTGAATATGGGTGGAAGGAGGGTATTGAATCAAGAATTTCTCTGTCTGTTATTACCACGAACTCCCATGGCTGCTGGTTATGAGCACTGGGGGCGCTCATTGCCGCCTTGAGAAGGGTTTCGACCGTTGCTTCGTTGACGGTTTTACCGGAGAACTTTCTTATGCTTCTTCTGGAAAGGATGGCGTCGATGGCTTTGGTCTCCACGATCTTTTCCCCCTTCGATGGAATCTGTTTTCAATCGGATTCCGTGTTCGGCCAGTGTTCCGCTTCAAGGTGAGGATTAGCCGGGTCGACCACCGCTACCTGGTCGAGGCTTGAGTGTTTTGCCCTGAAAAGCGCCGTGTCGGCATTGACCAGAACGGCCTGCTGGGTTATGCCGGAAATAATCCTTGTGACGCCAATGGGGACGGAAGTGAACTCCGGGATCACCTCTCCAACGGATTTTCTGATCCTTCGGGCTATGGAGACGGCAAGGGGTATGTCCCCGCTGTCGAGTATTACGGCGAACTGGTTGCCGCCAAACCTTGAAACCACATCTGCCGAGCGGACACATTCAAGTATTGCGTTGGCTGATTTTTTGAGGAATGCATCGCCTACAAGGTGGCCGTGTGCCTGGCAAACGTTCTGGTAGTCGTCGAGGTCTATGAAAAGCAGGGTTCTATCTGTCTCGTTCTCGATAAGGATCCTCAGCAGGTTATCGGTATACCTTCTGTTGTAGACACCTGTAAGGTCGTCCCTCAGTGCGGCGTCCTCGGCGTTCTTTTTTGCCGTCAGGAGAGAGGAGACGTGGGTTACGTTCATGCGGAGAATATCCAGGAAAAAGTACGAGAAAAGAAGGGTGAAGGAGTATGTCACCACTATATATCCCATCATCATGTCCAGTTCCCTCAGGTGGAGGATGGGGTAATAGAAGCAGGCAGCGTTATAAAGGAGTATCAGGAAGAAGGCAAAACCTTTGGGCTGGATGAAATATGGGCCTATCAGGGTGGAAAAGAGCAGGGTCATTACCTGTCTGAGAAGGATAATCTCCACCGGTATGCCAAGGTGTACAAAGAAAACAGGAAAGGATGAGATCAATATCAGGTTCAGGATCGCGAGCCATGCCAGGGCGGATCGTTTGTGAAAGGGAAACAGCATCGCCGTCGCGGGAGCACACGCAAGGTATGCCAGCGCAAGGGCTCCGTCGATCTTTTGCATGAACGTGTAGCCAAAGAGCACGTCAGTAAGGAACATGGTGGCGAACCATCCCGCAAGCACCAAACAGGTGACCAGCTTTCGTCTTCTCTGCTGTCTCTGGAATTCGACAGCCACCTTGCCCATTTCGACCTGAGTCATGACGGAACCCCCGTATGCAGAGTAAAAACATATTGACCTGACTTACAGAATACTATAGTTCGGTTTGATAATCAAAGAAAGCCCAGTTCATTCTTCAGAGTATTTTTTTGCGAGCAACAGGGCTTCTTTTTTGTTTCTTACCGCGCCTTCAGCGATATGGCAACGTATAGACGAAAGGATCTTTCCGATGAGAGGACCTGGTCCTTTCCCTGCCACCATAATTATATCGTCTCCGGAGACGATGTCGAAGTTCTTCTTGAGGCGAGCGGACCAGATAGCTGTCTTTCTGCGGTTATCGGACCACTGCATTGTCATGTCCATCCGGTCGTCCATGGATATCGAATCTATCAGTCCGGCCAGAAAGAGCCTGTCTATCCACCCTGGACCCATCTCTCTGAAAAGCACCGTGAAAATGTGGCTGTCGAGTTGACCGAAGGTAATATTCCTGTACTTTGCAAGGTTCTCTGTATCCTTGACAAAACGGGACGGCCAGCACCAGGAGGTGCATATCTCCCTTGTCTTGTCCCCTGCCGAGGCCAGAAGGGCAAATGCTCTTATACCTTTGTCGCTGCTCATTTCAGATGCGATCCTAGTCCTGCGGATAGTAATGATCTTTTCGGGTTCTGGAAGTCCGTCCCAGAAAGGAATGACCGCTTCCAGAAGGCCAAGAGATTCGAGTGACCCCACGAAAAGGGCCGGGTTTCCTTCGAGAGACAAAAGGATCTCCCTTCCAGTTCTCTGAAGGTGGACATTCCTGACCTGTGGGGCAGATTGCTTGCATTCGATGGCGGAAGCGGGATCTATCTCAAACCATGGCAACGATGAGGCAAAACGTGCAAGGCGGACGCACCTCAGTGGATCTTCCTCGAGGCGTTTACGAGGGTTGCCGGTGAAGCGAAGAATACCCGAAGCGAGGTCCCTGGTGCCTCCCCACGGATCGATGATACTGCCGTCAGAAGACATGGCCATGGCATTTATCGTCAGGTCTCTCCTGCCCAGGTCCTCTTCCAGGCTCTTGCCGTGATAAGACGAAAGGTCTATACGGGATTTGCCATGGGTCAGGATCGCTGAAACATCCGGAGGTCTGCCGACCAGTTTTGATTCCGGCCAGATCTCGATAACTGATGCCAGAGAGGCCGACGTAGTGATATCGGCATCTCTAATGTCATGGCAAAGCAGGAGATCCCGAACCGCGCCTCCGACGACGGCAGCACGGTGCCCCATGGTTTCCAGTTTTTTTACTGCTTCAAGCGCAGCAGCAAGAGGCTTGTCCATTGCTATCACCCTCTGGGGCAATTTTATACCCTTCCAGATGAGAGCGATATTATTGGAACAGAGGGATCGAGAGATGCTATATTTATCCCGAGCCTGAATTTTTGGAAAAAAGGGGGATTATTTTTGTTCGCCTTATGGATGGCCTCAATAATTTTGTTCATGGTCTCCCTGTTTTTTGACAGGGGCAGATCCATGCAGGCTGTCAGGAACGCCTGGGACCTCTTCCTGAAGATTTTGCCCATGTTTCTGGCGGTGCTTGTCCTTACTTCACTGAGCCTGGGATTTGTAAGCGAGAAGTTCCTTACGGATATCCTGGTCGGAAAGGGGCTCTTTGTCGGAACCGCCATCGCAGCTATGGCAGGCTCGGTGGCTGCCATACCCGGCTTCGTTGCGTTTCCCCTGGCCGGGATACTTGCCGCCCGGGGGGTGCCCTACACTGTTCTGGGGGCCTTCACAACTACGCTGATGATGGTGGGAGTCGTCACTTTCCCGCTCGAAAAGGGATATCTGGGAACAAGGGTTGCCCTGGTAAGAAACCTTGCGGGTTTCGCGACGGCCATTATTGTATCAATGGTCATAGGGGTCTTCTTCGGTGAAGTATTGTGAAAAGAGGTAAATTGATAAGGGCGTGCCTTCTTTACGGGGGCTTTGGGCTTTTCAGTCTGTTTTCTTTTTGTTCCGGTTACGAGCCCGGTTTGAGGAGTATTGAAAACCTCAAGTCCTTCGTGGTTACCATGGCAGGGATATTGCCTCCCGCATTCCTTCTGGTGGGGTTGTTCAATGCCTGGGTGAAACGGGAGGTGGTTGAGAGACACCTTGGTGAAAACGCCGGATTCCTGGCATATTTCTGGGCTATTCTTCTTGCCGGAACCATGGTTGGGGGTCTTTTCGTGGCTTTCCCTCTCTGTCATGTACTTCGGAAAAAAGGCGCATCCCTGGCTGTGATCTTCACGTTCCTGAGTGCTTCGGCCATATGCCGTGTCCCCATGACCATATTCGAGGCCTCGTTTCTTGGGCTGAAATTCACGATAATACGTTACGCTGTATCGATTCCCCTGATTATTCTTTCTTCTCGAATAATGGCGTCATGGCTCGGAGAAGGGTTCGTTATATCCGACGGCAAAAAGTGACCCGCATTATTTCCGTCAATCCTGGAAGGAGGAAAGTGCCTGGGCGAATTTGCGAACGTTCCTGATGTGGGTTGCGATCATCGGTTCTATTTGCCCTCTGCCGACCGAACGGCAGTTGTTCAGGTAAATATTCCTCAGTTCGATGCTTTCTTTCATTCCAGTCGCAAGTCCGTGAGGTAGAATACCCATAACCGCAAGGGTTTCAAACTTCCCGGCCGGGCCGCCCGATCTCTGATCATGCAGTTTTGACGATATTACATGCGATGCCAGTTCGATACATAGCTGGAGGCTTTGTCCAATTTCAAGGGCCACAACTTCGTCAGGCTTTCCTTCAGAGGATTTCTGCCCCGACTCGAGCCTTGAAATGCATCTTTCCAGAGATCCGAGTTTCCTTTCGATACAGATCCTTTCTGTTGACACGTTCATACCCCCCTTATTATCTGCTTCCCCAGTACATTTCGGGAGGAAGTTCCGGTTTAAGTTCCCTGTCGAAAAGAGCTTCCAGCATTTTCTCCGGTTCGATACCATTATAAAGGATCCCGTATACTGCCTCAGTCAGCGGCAACTCCACGCCCATCTTTCTGGCATGCCTTGCCAGGGCATCAACAGTATAGGCTCCCTCCGCGACCTGGCCCAGTGAATCCATGGCTTCCTGAAGGGTCATTCCCTCCCCTATGGCCTTTCCAAGGCGATAATTCCGGGAAAGTGTGCTGAAGCACGTGACCATGAGGTCTCCAACTCCGGCCAGACCGGCCAGGGTGAGAGGGTGAGCTCCGCTTCTGGCTCCAAGTCTCATAACCTCGGCAAGACCCCTGCTGGCGAGGGCAGCAAGGGCGTTGCTGCCCATGTCGCGCGCGCTGGCGATACCTGCCGCGATAGCGATAACGTTTTTAACGGCCCCCCCGATCTCCACACCTGCGACATCGTCGCTGGAGTAAGCCCGGAAAAGATTTCCGGAGAATATCTCCTGCCACTTTTCTGCCTCTCCGGTAACAGACGAGGCTACGACGACAGCGGTCGGCTTGCCCGCTATGACCTCTTCGGCATGGCTGGGCCCCGAGAGGATGCTGTAAACGCATCCAGGTATCACCGAGGCTGCTATCTCGCTTATCCTCTCCCCGGTTGCTATCTCTATGCCCTTTGCGACATTGCAGATTCTGACGTTCTCTGGCCAGAAAGCCGCCACCTTGCCGAAAAATTCCCTGACAGCCTGTGTGGGTACCGCGCATACATGATAATCCGATGCAGAAACCGCCTCTTCAAGATTCGACGAGGCCGAAAGTGCCGGGCAGAGATCGCAGGAGGAGAGGTAAAAAGGGTTTCTCCCCGTGGTATTGATTGCCCTTGCCTGGTCATCCCTTCTGCACCATAGAGTTGTATCGTGTCCTTTTCTTGAAAGAAGATCGGCAAGGGCCGTGCCCCAGCTTCCGGCTCCGTAAACAGTGATTTTCTTCATCTTTTCTCCTTCATCATAAATCTTTGCCCAGGATGGACTCGTTCCAGTCGAACCAGCAATAGTTCTGCTCCGGTTTGGATATTTCCGTCATAGAGAAGGGAAAATCGCTGGCGAAGACGATGTCTTTCCCCGACTGGAATTTGAGAAGCTGCCGATCTCCCTTTTTGGCAAAAGCCTTGCCGTCGTAAATGCCGATGAAATTGGAGCAGAAACATGAAAGGGTCTCAGGAAAAGGGAGATCCATGTCCACTATCATCCGGGCTATGAACTCGCTGTCGGTTTTGTCCCCTATAACCCTGCTTAGAGAGGACATATGCGTCTCGTTACCATTGACCGCCATTACAAGGTGGTGTTTGCCATCAATAACGAAGGGGTGGCAATTTTCGTCCCTGATGGATCCTGTGCTGGCCTCCCTGGAGTGGAAGACGGCCCAATCGTACTCTCTCCCTTCGAGGATAGCCGCCGCTCTTTCGGGTTGCATGTCCACGGCTCGCTCGTAGTGAAGGATCTCGCCATCGCCAAACAGGACTACGCCGTTGCCGTTGCCACCGTCCCTGAGTTCCAGCCCCCGCAGGAAAGCCGAAAGTGTTCTGCACCCGGGCGTCTCTTCCAGCCTTTCTATAAGTCTCGAAACGCCCGATCTGTTAGCCAGAAGCATCCTGCACAACGGGATCACCCCTTTTTGGAGCAAGTTATCGCTCTTGTGATGTCAATCATATAACAGTGAATGCCCGAATAGAAGCACCTGTTTCGGGAACATGGTGATAAAATAATCCAGTGTGATAATAAGACGATGGAACAAGAGGGTGGCTTTGTGGAAAGAAATACCGTTCTGGAATATATCAGGATGGTCGACCAGGCTGGGACAGTAGAAGAGGCCTGCGCAATGGCTGTCGAAGCCATAGCAGGTTTTACCCGCTTTTCCAACCCCTCGTTTTTCCTCCTGAATCCCGGTAGCGATTCCCTGGAACTGGTTGCCCATCACGGTTTCACACCTGGAACTCTTTCAATCCCCCGGGGTGAGGGGATCTCCTGGAGAACTCTCGAAAAGGGAGAGACAGCCCTGATTGAGGATATCTCGAAGGTCGATGATTACCTTCCCGGCCTTGAGGGATCATGTTGCGAGATCAATGTTCCGGTGGTGTGGCGGGAAAGAAAGATAGGGGTATTCAGCATAGAATCAAAGGTAAGTGGCGCCTTTTCCCCCGATGATGTACATTTTGCCAATCTGCTTGCCGCCATTCTCGGGAGCGTGATCGTTCACCTGGAAACAGAGAACCGCCTGAGCGAAAGTCTCAGGTCGCTGGAATCCACAGCAAGGTACAGGTCCCTGTTCCTGGAAATATCAATGGAATTTTATTCCATGACCGACAGAGGAGAATTTCTTGAAAGAGTAGTCAGGATGTTGTCGGAGGTAATGAAATACGACAAGGTGTATCTTTTCCTCAGACAGACAAGAAATGGGCCACTGCAACTCAGGGCGTACAGTGGGAAGGATATTGGTGAAAAGGCGATAAGAGATGTAGTGGAAGGCGGCAGAGGCCTGACAGGAAAGGCGATAAGGACCGGTGAAGCAGTTTTCTGCAACGATACAGGAAATGACCCCGATTTCTATCTTGACGACGAAAAAACCCTTTCCGAGGCCGTTCTCCCCATACGTTCGGGGGACTACCTGTGGGGAGTTCTCGTGGTCGATGAATACGAAAGGGGCGCATTCGAGGGAGAGGAGAAAGAACAGCTCAGGATCCTGACCGGGATGATGGGTGTAGCTCTGGATAATATCGACCAGATGATGAGGATCAGGGAGGATCTCGACCTGATGGAAAGACTTCACGGAATAATCGCGTCTGTTGCCGGGGAGCGCGATATCAGGGCAATGTGCAGTGAGACCGTGAGGCTTTTGAACGTTGACACAAAATACAATTTTGTCAGTATTCAAGAAATTGTCTCCGAAAAAACCGGCGAGAGCAGGGTCATCGCCAGCCGCGCTGAAGAGGGGGCCTCGGGGTATACCCTTGTAGAACAGAATGTCCTTCTCAAGAAAGGAGGATGGGGCCTGGTAGGGGAGGCGGCAAGGAAGAGGAGCCTTCTCAACGTCCCCGATGTTCGGAAGTCGGAACTCTACGTTCCGCTGAGTGACAAGACCCGGTCTGAACTCGACGTGCCGATTGAGTTTGACGGGAGAATCTACGGTATTCTCTCTGTGGAAAGCGAACATCTCTTTGCCTTCGAGGAAAAGGACGAGAGAGTGATGTCGATCCTTGCCAGACATCTCGGGGCGTTGTGGGCTCATAATGAACTTCTTGAACGGACCGAAAGGCAGGCAATGCAGGATCCGCTCACGGCCCTCTGGAACCGCCGATTCTTCTTCGACAGGCTCGATGCCGAGACTTCACGATGCGCCAGGTATGGCTGTATTTTCAGCATAGTGATGATAGACCTCAGGAACTTCAAGATCGTCAACGACAGATTTGGCCATCCTGCGGGCGACAGGGTCCTGATAGAGATCGCCTCATTCTTCCAGAGATCTTTGAGGGAATGCGACGTAGTTGCAAGGTACGGTGGAGACGAGTTTGTAATCCTTTTCCCGGAGACCGATTTTGCCGAGGTTTCGCGCATCATGGAGCGAATGGAAGAAAACCTGAAAAATCAGAAACTCTGCGTCGAATCGGTTGAAGTACTTTTCGATTGCGGCATTGCTTCCTATCCCGCGGACGGCAAGGATGGAAGGGCCCTTGTTCAGGTGGCGGACGAAAGGTTATACAGTGGGAAAAATGCCGCGAAGAAAAACTGCAAGGGCGGTTCCAGGTGAAGCACTCCCGCAATCTCTTCGTCTTGCCTGATCCACTTCCGCAAGAAGAACTTTTCGAGACCCTGATCCCTGATTCCTGTGTAAGGATAGAGAGGATAGTTTCCTCGGGGCAATCAACCCCGGCCGGGTCCTGGCTCGAGCAGGATGATGATGAATGGGTCGTTCTCCTCCAGGGAAAGGCCGTTATTGAATATCCCGAAAACATAAAAGCCGAACTGGAACATGGAGACTGGATATTTATTCCCGGTCACACCAGGCATCGCGTTGCCTGGACATCCTCCGATCCCCCCTGTATCTGGCTGGCTGTCCACGGCAGGCTCAGAAAATAGAAAAGGGGCCGGGCCGCCGGGCCCAACCCCCTGAAGCAAAGGCTTTTTCAGTGCTACCTGCCTCCGAGAAGTATGCTCTCCGGGGACCTGTCACCGAGAGTCTCGGCCTTGTCGCCCCTCTCAAGGGGTATCCCCCTGATGATGGAACATACGCTGTACTGGGGCTTGACTTCCACGACTGAAAGAATCGCCATGTATATCTTCTCAGCGTCGAGAACTGTGCCATCCATCGCCGTGATGGTCGCACCCTCGCGGTAGGCCGCAAGGAATGTTCCAGGAGTAAGGCTGGAGTTGTTGCTCCCGGCATCCACCATGACCTGGGGACCGTTTGCCTGTATCACATTGAAGGTCTCCGACCTGGCAGGCAGGGATGAGGGTATCTCCTTGAACCTCTCGACGAGTTTGAGCACGGCCTTGTGTGTGGCGCCAGCCATGACTCCCCCGACCTTTCCGCCGCCAAAGACAGCTCCGTCGTATGCGACTCCGCCAAGGGTCTGGTTGGAAGCCCCCTGCTCGCGTGCCACCATTTTTATCTCTCCCGTCTGGGCGTCGATGGCGCGGGTGTCAATGGTCACGTAGGCGGTGTGGGAGCCAATGGCAACGCCTCCGGGGAGGCCTGGGAGAGGAACCGCTCCTCCCGCGGCTTCATGGCGGAACTCGGTTATAGATCCGGTGATTATAAGTTCCACACCGAGAAGTTTTCCCATTTTTACAGCCGTTGAGGGGTCGATGGCTCCTGTCGCGGCCATGTTCTGCTCCATAAGGAGAGTGTCGATCTTTGATCTCTCGATTATGGTAAACAGATCAGTATTGAAAAGTTCCGTGACGAGCATGTCTGTTATTGCTCTTGCCGGAGCCCCGGAGTAGGCGGCGTCCTCGAACTCGATTACTGCTATCCTGGTCTTCGCCGCGGCAGGAGCCGCGATGAGAGAGAGAGCCACGGTAACCAGCAACAGGCCTTTTGCGTATTTTTTCAGACTCATTTGTTTTCTCTCCTTTTATTTATGGTTACAGGCAGATACATCATACCAGTCCCGGTGAAGGGATTCTACGGGGTGGACCTGATGTCGTTCCCTCCAAGGCGTTTCACGGCATACATCAGGTCATCTGCCCTTCCGGTGAGGGTTTCTATGGTGTCGCCATTTCTGAAAGATGATATTCCGAAACTTCCTGTTATGGGTCCAAACCCGTCGTGATCAAGTTCTTCGAGAAGTTTTCTGAGTTTTTCCGCCAGCCCCTTTGCCTTTTCCAGCGGGGCCGGCGTCGCGAGAATGAACTCATCCCCTCCCCACCTTGCGGCCATATCAGAGGAGCGAATGCTGTCGCTGATCGAAGTTGCAATCTGTAAAAGGGCCCTGTCGCCG
>DAOTIQ010000016.1:11346-27955 GCA_035448245.1 Thermovirgaceae bacterium
CCGAACATTTCGCAGAACATGGGGTTGGCCCTGATTATGGTTCCGTCTCCCTCGCAGAGGACTATTCCCTCCGAAGCATTCTCGAAAAGGGCGCTGAGGGACTCTCGCTCAAAGGCAAGAGCCTCCTCCATGATCTTGCGATCCGTTATGTCCCTGCCGACGGACTGGATCTCTACAAGTTCGCCGCTGTCGCTGAATATCCCCTGGTCGGTCCACTCCTGCCATCGAACCTCTCCCGAGGACATTATTACCTTTTCCTGACCTGTCTTGGCGGGGTTTTCGGGGGAGAGGGACCTGAGTTTCGAGTGAACCAGGGGGATAAACTCGGGCGAAACATGATCAGCGAAGGACTTGCCAATGGCTTCTTCAGGTTCTATATGGTGGTACTGGCAGTATGCCCTGTTGGCATATGTAACCGTAAGGTCGGGTGTGAAACGGAGGATCAGTTCCGGGTGGGCTTCGAGTATCCCCCGAAGTTTGGATTCGGCTATTCTTGCTGCCTCATCCCGCTTGCGGAATTCCGTCAGGTTCCTGTATATCCACATCGAACCGGCAAGGTGGTCTCCAGTCCTTACAGGGAAGGCAACAACGAAAACAGGGAAGGAGGTTCCATCTCTTCTCTGGCGAACAGTCTCAGACTGAATAAAACCGGAACGGCGGAATTCC
Organism: Thermovirgaceae bacterium; assembly: GCA_035448245.1. Taxonomy (GTDB): domain Bacteria; phylum Synergistota; class Synergistia; order Synergistales; family Thermovirgaceae; genus DAOTIQ01. The sequence continues at coordinate 12,013 of DAOTIQ010000016.1, forward strand.
TCACTGAGGGCCCTGGCTTCATCGAGGTTTTCGCCCCCACTTACAACCAGGTCATCTAGAAGTCTCCCTATGGCCTCGTTTCTCTCGTAGCCGAAGATCCGGCAAAACTCGTCGTTGACAAGGACAACCCTTCTTGACTGGTCGCAAAAAACCAGCCCCTCGGGGGATATCTCGAACAGTGTCCTGTAAAGGGAATTCTCTTCTGATCCCATATTTCGTTCAGGATTATCAGGAATCAAAGGTTTTCTCCTCTCCTGTCAGTGGAAGGGCAGGATAAACATACTGATTATATCATTATTCTTATCGCCCGTGTTTTTTCGAAAGAAATATAGAGAAGGTTGAGGTAATAATCGTTAATTTTTGATATAGTCTGGTATAGACTTTCACTGAGGCGGTGATTCCGCCCTCGGAATATGAAAAAAGCGAAGGGGAGAGGGTAATGAAAACGCAGATCAACACCGTAAGCGCAATGGAGATCCTTGACTCGAGGGGGAACCCGACGGTCCGGACGTGGTGCGGGCTTTCTGACGGAACCGTCGTTTCGGCCTCCGTTCCTTCCGGTGCCTCCACGGGGGAGAACGAGGCGGTGGAGCTCCGTGACGGGGACAAGGGGCGCTACGGAGGCAAGGGTGTTCTTAAGGCAGTGCAGAACGTAAATGATATTATTGCCCCGAAGATCAGGGGGATGGATCCGTCCCGACAGGAAGATATTGACCGGATGATGATAGAACTGGACGGGACTCCCAACAAGGGCAGACTGGGAGCCAATGCCATACTGGGTGTTTCCATGGCAGTTGCCAGGGCGACGGCGCTCTCTCTCGGAGTTCCTCTTTACGAATACCTTGGCAAAAGAGAAAAGTATCCCATTCCGGTTCCGATGATGAATATCCTCAATGGCGGCAAACATGCCGATAACAGCGTGGACTTCCAGGAGTTCATGGTCATGCCCACAGGCGCCCCAACCTTTGCCGAGGCTCTCAGGTATGGCGCTGAGACCTTCCATGCCCTGAAAAAGATCCTGTCGGGAAGAGGTTACGCGACAAGCGTGGGCGATGAGGGAGGTTTCGCGCCCAACCTTGGCAGCAACGATGAGGCATGCGAGGTGATCGTGGAAGCCATTGAGGCAGCGGGCTATACTCCCGGCAAGGATATCTCCCTGGTTCTTGACCCGGCTGCCAGCTCCTTTTATCAGAACGGGGCCTACGATCTTTCCAAGTCGGGACAGGGGCGAAAGAGCAGTTCCGAGATGACAGCACTTTACAGAGAATGGATAGAAAAGTACCCTATCGTCTCCATCGAGGATGGCCTTGACGAGAATGACTGGGAGGGTTTCGTCCATCACACGTCTGTCCTGGGTGGGAAGATCCAGATAGTCGGCGACGATATTTTCGTAACCGATCCCAGGTTTGTCCAGAGGGGGATAAGTGAGAAGGCCGCAAACTCGGCCCTGATAAAACTGAACCAGATAGGTACAGTGACGGAGACCGTGGAGACGATAGAACTGTGCCGCAAGGCGGGTTGGGGCTTCGTGATCTCCCACCGCAGCGGCGAGACAGAGGACTCATTCATCGCGGATTTTGCCGTCGCGATGGGTGGAGGGCAGATCAAGACCGGTTCGGCTTGCAGGAGCGAGAGGATCTGCAAATACAATCGTCTCCTCGAAATTGAGAGGGAACTGGGGGAAAAAGCCTTTTTTGAAAATCCCTTATCCAGGAACTGACGGGATGATCCCTGGAATATTGCCGGCAGCGCTTCATTGGCATTATTCCAGGGATTTTCTTCCCAGGGCGTGGAAGATCGGAGCCATCGATGTTTCCGGGAAATCCAGCAGCGCCTTCCCCGTGGTCGCCCTCAGGTAGTTGTCGACCCACCAGAACACGTTCTGCCTGCGGATGCCTGCCCTTAATCGGCGCATCCGCGCTTTTTTTTCGTCCGGGGGCATTGTCACTGCCTCAAAAAGAGCCCTTTCTATTCCGTAGATGTCATAGGGGTTCACCAGAACGGCATCGCGCTGCATCTGTGTGGCGCTCCCCGCGAACTCGCTGAGGATCAGAACAGCATCGTCTGCCGTCTGGCATGCGCAGTATTCCTTCGCAACGAGGTTCATCCCGTCCTTCAGGGGAGTTACCAGGGCTACATCGGCGAGCCTGTAATATGCCACCAGTTCCTCCCTGGGTACCGGTTTGTACATATAGTGGACAGGGACCCATCCCGGTGATGAGAACTCTCCGTTTACGGAACTCACCAGTTTTTCGATCTCGTCCTTCAGTTCGTGATATGCGGGAACGTCTTCCCTGCTCGGGACCACGATCTGGACGAAAGTAATCCTGTTAAGGTATTCCGGGTGATCCTTGAGAAACTTCCTGAAGGCCTTTATTCTCTGGGGTATCCCCTTGGTATAGTCAAGCCTGTCAACCCCGAGGACGACTACCTCTCGAGAGATGCTCTTCCTGAGTTCCTTGAGAGTTTCACAGGCTTCCCTGGATTTTGCGGTCTTCCTGAAGGACCTGTAGTCTATGCTGATAGGCATTGCCGCGACCTGCATTTGTCTTCCTTCTGCGGAAGCTCTGATCACGGGTCCCCTCCCGGACACCTTTGCGTCCGGGAAGAGAGCTTTCAGACAGTCCGTGAAATTTCTTCGGTCCCTCGGAGTCTGGAAGCCCACAAGTTCGTAATCCAGGAGATCCCTCAAAAGGTCGTCCCGCCAGGGCAGCTTCAGAAAGATGTCAGGGGCGGGAAAAGGTATATGAAGGAAAAACCCGCAATGTCTGTGAATATCGGATTCCTTGAGTATTCGGGCCACGGGTATCATCTGGTAGTCATGGACCCATACAAAATCTTCCGTCCTGGTGTGTCGGGAGACCGCCCGGGCGAAGCAGCCATTCACCTTCCTGTAGGCGTTCCAGTACTCGGGCTCGAAGCGGCACATGGTCTGAAGATCATGAAAAAGCGGCCAGATCACCTCGTTGGAAAAACCGTAGTAGAAAGAATCCACATCCTCTCTGGATAAAAGAACGGGAAAAACCCTGTAACCCGCCCTGTCGGATGCTGGTCCCAAGATCTCCCGCAGCGTTTTCATGTTCACAATATCGGCTGTTCCCGTCCATCCGATCCAGATACCTCCTCTGTCGCGGAGAACGGGAGTCAGCGCCGAAACGAGCCCCCCTGAAGAAGGCAGGACCTTCCAGTTTTCGTCTGATCTCTCCAGTTTCAGGGGGAGCCTGTTCGAGACTATCGCGAGTCTTCCCTTGACCTTCATCGGGTCTACACCTTCCTGGGCCTTCGCCGTGAGCCTGACCGGGAACGCTTTTCCCACAGGGGTTTCTGGAGCCTGTAACTCGCCTCGAAGGATTTGAAAAGATCAAGGTATTCTTCCAGGTACCTGGACATCAGGAACTTCTCCTGTACCGTTTTGCGCGCCTTTTCTCCCATTTTCCTCCCGAGGTCCGGGTCCTTGAGGAGCATCACTATCCTTTCGGCCGCTTCATTGACAGAATCTACCAGAAAACCGTTCTCTCCATCGGTGATCTGGTGTTTTATACCCCCCACATTGCCTCCGATGACAGGTTTGCCCTTCCACATAGCTTCGGTCACGGTCAGCCCGAAGCCTTCCCTGATCGACTTTTGCAGTATTACCGCCGCCCTGCGCTGGAGGGCGTTGACAAGAGCCGTGTCCTCAACGGTGAGCATCATTATTCCCTCTTCCTCGAGTTCCTTCAGTTCGTTAAATATTTCCAGGCCCTCGGGGTCGTCGGATGCAATATTCCCGAGGAGGATCAGGTTGCAGTCGACCTCACGACGGGCTATCTTGAAGGCCTCGATCACCCCCGCGGGGTCCTTCCACCTGTCGAAACGTGAGACCTGAACGATCAGCGGCTTGTCGTCGGGAATGTTGTATTTCCTGAGCCTTTCGTCTATCTCTTCTTCGGAGAACTCGCGGTTCTTGATGCTGAATGGATCTATTGCCGGTTTTATGAAAACCAGCGGGGTGTCCATCTCCTGCCTGTATTCGGGTATGCTGAAGACGGCGGCATCGTACCTGTTGAGATAGTTCCTTATATAGGGCCACAATTTTTTGTTGGGGCTGGAAAGGTCGACGTGGCACACCCATATCCACGGTCCCTTCTTGTGATAGTGTCTCACCATTGGGAGCGGCTGGGGGTCATGAACCACAACAATATCGTGATCGATATGGTTGCGGAGCACGTTCTCGAAAACCACATGTTCGTATATCCTGAACTTTTTCCAACTGAGGTTGATATCTCCGCCCTGGAGGGCGTTGTGCATCTTCTTGGTGACGCTGAAAAAGTCGGGAGAGCCCTGGATCACCCTCCACCCCATCTGGACTCCCGCCAGGTTTGCGAGCAGGCTCATTGAGCCGAGTAGTTCTGCCACACCCCCGCCATAATATGTGGAATTGATGTGGACTATCCTTCTGTCAGACAACTTCTCAGCCTTCAGAAGGATCCTCTCGACGGCTTCAGTGCCAATGAAGGGTTCGTAATGTTCTAACCGGGCGATGTATGGAAGCCCCATTCCTGATCACTCCTTTCCTGGGGTTTTCGTAAAAAATGGATCAGGGGAAAATGAGGACTGTCGAATCGTTTTGAGATATTGAATGACTGTATTTCGAGGGGCGAAGAAGCAGGGAAACGGAATACCCATTATTATAGGACAATTTTGCGAAATTGCGAAATACCTCGCCCGCAAGGGCTCAATCTATGGCAAAATGAACCAGGAAAATTATTTAACTGGCCATTGTTCCTGGCAAAGAGAGGTTTTTATTCTGTCTATAGTTGGTTTGGGTTGCATGATCCTTGCGGCTTTTTTCTTTGGCTCCCTGGGGCCTGCCGAGCGTATAGCCTTTGAGCACGGTGTTACTCCGGCGGGAGTATCTGTTGTCAGGGCCGTCGCGGGAGCTTTTGTCGTAACCCTGTATGCCTTATTCCGGGATCCCGGGGCTCTGGTTCCCGGTTTCAGAGATGCCTGGAAATATGCTCTTGCTGGTCTCTTCGGTGTAGTTTTTGTGTACTATCTCTCCAATATTGCCTTCGTTACCATACCTGTTGGCCTCACCGTTATCCTGTTCTACACAAATCCGATCTGGACCATGGTCGGTTCCGCCCTGATGGGGAAGGAGCGTTTCACCCTTGCCCGCCTCGCTGCCCTGCTGGCCGGTTTCTCCGGAGTATGGCTCGCCGTGGGGGGAGCGGGGGGCCGCGCGGGTGGGTCACTCGATCCCGTGGGTGTTGCCGCGGCAGTGATCTCCGGAGTGGGATACTCGGTCTATATGCTCAACAGCAGGTACGGAACCGGCAAGAGAGAGCCCTTCAAGACCTTCGTCCAGATGTTCCTCTGGGGGGCAGCGATAATGACTGCAATAGCCCTTTTCAGAGGAGAGATGCCGGTTTTTCGGGGAATGCCATCCACCGCGATCCTCTCCCTGGGACATCTGGTTGTATTCCCCACGATCCTTTCATACGCTCTTATATCCTATGCGCTGAAATATCTTCCAGGCACTGTAGCCTCGATCACTTCCATGTCGGAGATTCTTTTCGCCGGATTGATAGCCTGGGCCCTTCTCGGAGAGGTGCCATCGGGGGGTCAGGTCCAGGGGGGCGCCCTCATTGTTTTCGCGGTGATGCTTCTTCTCGTGGAAGGCAATATCCGGGCCGGTTGCGGAAAAGAGAGGGTGAAGGACCAGCCCTGAGGGTGATCCTTCACCGGTAATTACTCCTAGAAGAGGTTCTGTGCCAGGGCCCTGCCGTCAGTGAACCGGACGATCACCCTGTAGTTGGACGGGTTTGCGCTCAGTTTGCCGTTGTCCGCGAGCCAGAGGTGGAGATCTGTGTTGCCCGAGACCGATTTTGTGATCGAACCGTCTGTCTTTGATATAACCGGTCCCGTCGGATTTTCTGTTACGGCAATATGCCATATTCCGTTACCGGGGATAGTGTCCCAGTCTCCGCCTTTGCCATCGAGGGATTCAATGGTTATGGATCTGATGATCCCCTCGAGAGAAAGTAGCCTGAGCCTTATGTGGGCATCGGGATTCGCGTCAAGGCCGCTTCTAATGTCGGCCGGTTCCCCCTTGCCCAGGATATTCCTGGGTCCCTTCCCCATGTAAAAGGCCTTTACGCTGTTTGATATCTGTATTGTTTCCGCTTTTGACTGTTGTTTCTCACTGGAAGGATCTTCCGTTCCCCGATCTATGGTCCTCTCGAAAGTCCTGCCGTCACTGAAGACCGCGATTATCCTGTAACGGTTCGCGATCGTTGACAGTGATCCGTCATCGGCCAGCCACAGGTTCATCTCCATTGTGCCTTCGACAGGTATCGAGACGGAGCCCTGGGGGGAGTTGAGGATCTTGCCTGTATTGTCAGTAACGGCGGCCAGTGGTTTCCCGTTGCCGGGAAGTGTGTCCCATTCGCCGGGGGCACCGTCAAGGCCTCTGATAATAAGGCTTATGATTGTTCCGCGGGCGGAGATCCGGGCCGAAACCTTCCAGTCCGGCTTGCCGTCACCGCCAGGCGACTCGCTCCTGCCGACAAAATCCCCGGAGGATGGAGGAAAGAGGAAGGCAGAGAGGAACCCCTCTTCACTGGAAGGTTGCGCTGAGGAAGCCTCTGTAGAGGCTGTCTCCCTGAGTATGGTTCCGTCGATGAAGCGGATGATAACCTCGAACCTTGTCTTGCCGCCGGCTACGGCTCCGTTGTCGGCCACCAGCAGGTCCATAACAGTATCTCCCTCAACGGCGAAACGGACGCTTCCGTCGGGCCTGTTTTTCAGGCTGTCGTTCATGAATACCGCGATACCCCAGACTCCATTTCCCGGTATGGTGTCCCACATGGCGTTGGCTCCATCGATGTTGCGGATCGTTATCTGGTCAATTACAGAAATTGTCGAGAAAGAGACCCTGAAATGAGCGTCGTCGAGTCCATCGGCGACGATGGCCTCACTCTTTCCGGCAACGTCCGCGGGCCGGATACCGTATAGAAATGCTTTCATGGCATCAGTTCCTGTTTCCTGGACCTGAGTTTCCGGGGTGAACATCTCGGGTATACCCTTTATCTCTGCCTTTGCAGTTGCCGTACTGCCATCGATAAATTTTACCGAAACCTCGTATTCCCTGGTCAGTGAGAATGCCGTCCCGTCATCGGATACGTAAAGGTTCAGCGTAGCGAAGCCGAGAAAGGGGACGATAGGCATCCCCGAACCGGTTGAGATGGTTTTGCCAGTAGCGTCTTTAACAACGATACCCCACTTTTCATTGCCGGCGACAGTGTCCCATTCCCTCACACCATCGACGGCTTTCAGAGAAACGTCGGTGATCGCTCCTATACCTTTGATCGAGACCGAAAGATGCACGTCGGGTTTGCCGTCCGGTTCTGATGATTCCTCCATTCCAAGGAGATCCTCCTGTGCGGATCGAAAGGAGAATTCGGTTATCTCACCCATTGCCCCCCATGCCGTGCCCGATACGAGCAAGGGCAAGAGGAAAGTCAAAAACAGTGTCCTGAAAAAACGGGTTTTCATGATGCTCTCCCTCCGTCTGGTTTCTGAAATAAAGATTTACTTGATTAATCAGATTCAGTATAACATGAAGAAGTGGCGGTACCGATGGTTACCGTCCATCCGAAGCGGCCTTGAGGATCTCCCTGCAGAAAGAGGGAAGGTCCGACGGTCTTCTGGAGGTAATTATCCTTTCGTCGCTGATCACTTCCCTGTCGATCCATTTTGCTCCCGCAAGGATCATGTCGTCCTTCAGGCTGGGATAACTTGTGACTTTCTTTCCGGAGAGAATGCCGCAGGAAACAAGAAGACTTCCCGCATGACATATTCCCGCAACGAATCCTCCGGAGGAATATGTCCTTTTTACGAGACCGATGATGTCAGGTGACATTCTGAGTCTGTCGGGGGCCCAGCCTCCTGGAACCACGATCCCAAGCAGCGTTTCGCCTGTGATGCCTCCCGCATCGTAAGGAGCCTCTACGGTGGTACCGTATTTTCCCTTGTAGACTGTCGGAGCTGCCGGTGCAACTACAATGGATTCGTATCCGGCCTCCTGAAGCCGGTAGAAGGGGTACCAGAACTCGATGTCGTGGAAATCGTTTTCGACCAGAACCGCGATCTTTGAAGTCATTCCCGAACCCTCCTTTCCTGAGGACAGATCTTTTTGTCTTCCCCATTATAGAATAACTCCCTGATGCCGGGGCAAACACTCCAGGGGGAAATGGTGTAAAATATGTTTCAAGAAGTCTCCTTTTCGGGGGTCTTCCAGATCGAATCGCCGCGGCGGTCCTTCCGCCGCTTTTTGTTGTTATTGCAGGATAAGGAGAGGAAGCGCAAATGGAGAAGAAATCGGGAGAACTCTCTTTCGGCAAGGTCATTCCGTTATCGATAGAGGAAGAGATCCGGCACAGTTATCTTGACTATGCAATGAGCGTCATTATCGGCCGTGCACTGCCGGATGCCAGGGACGGGCTAAAGCCTGTCCAGCGGAGGGTCCTCTATGCCATGCTGGAACTGGGGCTGAGGCACAACCAGTCCTACAAGAAATCGGCGCGAGTCGTCGGTGAAACCATGGGTAAGTACCATCCTCACGGAGATTCAGCCATATACGACACCATGGCCCGTATGGCCCAGGACTTCTCCATGAGGCAGACCCTCGTGGATGGCCAGGGTAACTTCGGATCCCTCGACGGGGATCCCCCTGCAGCGATGCGATATTGCGTCACGGGAGATACGCTTATAAGGTCCGGGGACAGTTTTCGGAAGATAGGGAATATCTGTGAAACCGAAGATAACACTACCGTTGAGACAGCGGGAGAATGCCTGACCCTTGACATGTTGCCCGGTCGTTATGACAGGGTTTTCAATTGTGGTGTCCACCCTGTAATTGAACTTCTGACGGAGTCCGGTTTCAGAGTGGAGGGGACCTCCAATCATCCTCTCCTCATGATCCAGGCAGGGAATGAAGGTCGCCCCGAACTTGCGTGGTCGACCATGGATGCTATCAATGAAGGCGATTACGTTGCCATGGCATGTGAGGAAGGGAATTTTCCCGACGAACTTGAAGATAAATCCAGGGATCGGGCAATATTCTGGGGCGGTATGATCTCGGAAGGCTATATTTCCGGGGATGCCCAGAGATATAACCGTGTGGGTTTTTCCAACACAGACCCTGAATATTATGATGCCGTGAAGAGAGGTTTTCTTGCCGAGATGGAACATACCGGCAATGAAAATGGTAACCTGAGAGAATCTCTCGGCCACAAGACAAAGAAAGACGTAATGGTTCTGGATATTGATTACAAGCCTTTCCGGGAAGCAATGATCGGATCCGGTTATGCATGCAGGGCGCGGGAAAAATCGGTTCCTGATTTCGTTCTTGAGGGATCCGCCTCTTTCCAGATATGGTTTCTCAGAAGCCTCTTCGAAGGAGATGGCAGCTGCTCCAGGCTTAACGACAAAAGGAGAGGCAAAGCATATGGCGCCGTAGCACTGCATTCGGCAAGCCTGGAACTACTGAGGCAGGTCCAGGTCATGCTTTTGAGGTTCGGGATCCTGGGGCGAATATACCGCGACAAGGGTATCCACAGGCTCCTAGTGACATCATATCCGGATCTTGCGCGTTTTCGGGATGTCATAGGTTTTCTTACGGAGGTCAAGAACTCCCCTCTCCGTGAAATTTGCGAAGAAATGAAGGACAGGAGCCATTTCGGTCCCGGATCTCGCCTGAAGTGTATTCCCTATCTCGCCCGATGGATCAGGGAAATAGCGGTAAAAAACAGGGAGAGGCTTCAGAAGGTTAATCTCCAGGATCTCGCAGGTATCAGAAAGAACTGGGATCTGATCCAGGCATCTGTTCCGGAGACGGATTTTTCGTATCTTGTGGGGATGCTCAGACATTCTTTCATATTCCAGAAGGTTTCTTCTGTAAGATCGTCAGGCCGCAAAAGGGTTTTTTCGATACGCGTTGATTCTGCCTGTCACAGTTTTGTGGGTAACGGTTTTATTAACCACAACACTGAAGCGCGACTGTCGTCCGCGGGAGAACAGCTCCTTTCCGATATCGACGAGGAAACCGTCAACTGGGGGCCGAATTTCGACGATTCACTTCAGGAACCACTTACGCTTCCCACAAGGATCCCGAATCTTCTTGTCAACGGAAGCACTGGCATAGCCGTAGGCATGGCTACCAACATGCCTCCCCACAACCTCGGCGAGGTTGTGGATGCTCTCTGCCTTCTCCTGGATAATCCCGATGCCGGAACCGAAGAGGTTATGTCTGTCCTCCCGGGGCCCGATTTCCCGACGGGCGGTATCATCCTGGGAAGGGGAGGGATACTCGACGCGTACCGCACCGGCAGAGGCAAGATCATAGTCAGGGGAAGAGCCCATGTCGAAGAGGGCCGGAGGGGAAAAGATTCCATAGTGATAACCGAGATACCCTTCATGGTCAACAAATCCAACCTCCTCGAGGCGATAGCAAAGGGGGTCCAGATGAAGACCCTCGATGGTATCACCGATCTGAGGGACGAATCCGACAGGAGAGGGCTCAGGGTCGTTCTCGAACTTGCAAGGGATGCAAACCCCGATGTGACTTTGCGGCAGCTTTACCGCAGGACACAGTTACAGTCCACCTTCGGTGTCATTAACCTGGCTCTGGTCGATGGAGAACCGAAGGAACTCTCTCTTCTTTCGATGCTTGGACTCTTCATAGATTACAGGCGCGAGGTGGTTCGAAGAAGAACCGTATTCCGCCTTAGGAAGGCCGAGGAGCGTGCTCATATAGTCGAGGGGCTTATAAGGGCCATCGATATGATCGATGCCGTGATAAAACTGATCCGAGGTTCAAAGGATCCCTCGGAAGCACGGTCGGGCCTTGTCGAAAAACTTGGTTTTACCGAGGCCCAGGCCCAGGCAATACTGGACATGAGGCTCCAGCGCCTTACGAACCTGGAAAAAAACAAGCTCGAGGACGAAATGGCACTGCTTCTTGCCGACATAGAAAGATTCAGAAGCATACTCGCGAATCCGGCAACTCTTGACATGGTCGTCAGAGATGAACTCCGGGAGGTTCGCTCGAATTTCTCCGATGACAGGAGAACCACCATCGTGGAAGCTGTGGACGACGTCTCCGTCGAGGACCTGATACCCGAAGAGGAGATAGTGGTTGTACTCTCCCGTGACGGTTATCTTCGCAGGATGCCCCTTGAGCAGTACCGGCTGCAGGGGCGCGGAGGAAAGGGGGTCAAGGGAGCTACCCCGAAAATAGGAGACGAGGCCGCCATAATAACGGTCTCGACCACCCACAGGGATATTTTCCTTTTCACCACCAGGGGAAGGGTTTTCGCCGTCAGGGGGCACGTGATCCCCGAACCCAGGACTGGCAAGGGGCGCCTGGCAAGCCAGTTTGTATCCCTGGAGGACGGTGAATCCGTCGTAGGGATGAGGGACAGCCATCTTCACGGAGCCCGGTTCGTCTTTTTCATAACCGCGGCAGGAGTTGCAAAGCGGCTTCCCGTCGAGGAGCTTGAAAATCTCACCCGTGCCGGGAGGAGGGTTCTCTCCGTCGATGAAGGTGACGAGATATCCCGGGTCAGGTTTTCCAGCGGGGTCGATGATATCCTCATAGTTACTGCAAAGGGACAGGCACTGAGGGTCTCCGAGGGCGAGTTCCGTCCTATGGGCCGCCAGGCGAGGGGAGTGAGGGGGATCCGCCTTTCAGCAGATGACAGGGTGGTAGGATGCGATATAGTAAAACCCGGACACCAGGTTCTCCTTGTCAGTGCCCAGGGTGTCGGCAAGAGAACACGGTACGATGAGTTCATGCCCCATCACAGGGCAAGCGGGGGATGCCGGGCCATGAAGGTCACCGACAAGACGGGGGACCTAATCGGGTCCTGGGGGCTGATGCCTGACGACCAGGTCATAGTGATGACCCACAAGGGAAGAGTTATAAGGCTGGGTGTGGGTGACATTTCGCTCCTGGGCAGGACCGCTACGGGGTACCGCGTGATAAGGGTTGCCGCGGGAGACTGTGTGGCTGACATCAGCGTCATAAGGACAAGTGAGGAAGAGGTTGAGTAGGCTTTGAGGATCGCGCCTGAAGGAAGAATGCAACTGCTTCTGTCGATATTGGCGGCAATTTTGTCCGCGGTGTTTCTGCCGTTGCCATTCGCGATGGTTTTCCTGCTGCTGGCGGCTTTCCTTGCGTGGTTTTTCAGGGATCCTGAGAGATATGCCCGCTGCGGCGACGGGGACTGGGTCAGCCCCGCAGACGGAAAAGTCGTAGAGATATATCCTTTTGAACATCATTTTACGGGTAAATGTACCGTCGTAGGTGTTTTCATGTCTCCTCTCGATGTTCACGTCAACCGTATGCCCTGTGACGGGACAATATCGTGGCTGGAATATATTCCGGGAAAGAAACTGATGGCCTTCAACCCGAAGGCGTCGCTGGAGAACGAGCGTTTTCTCATGGGTTTCGATACCGCCCACGGCAGGGGGATGACGGTTCAGGTAGCGGGCTTTCTGGCGAGAAGAATAGTATGTTCCAGGTCGGCCGGGGAAAGGCTCCTTCGCGGGGAACGCTTCGGCATGATAAAATTGGGATCAAAAGTTGATCTGTACCTTCCGGAAGGCGTTGTCCCGGCGGTGAAAGTCGGGCAGAAAGTCAGGGCGGGAGAGACAGCGATCGGAGTGATGCAAAATGAGAAGAAGAAAAACCGATAAACCGATACCACTGAGAGTGATAATACCCAACATGATAACAAGCGGCAACATGCTTTGCGGCATGCTCTCCCTTGTCCTTGCCTTCCACGGGCATTTTGTTCCGGCATCCTGGCTCATCTATATCGCGGTGATCTTCGATTTCATGGATGGCAAGATGGCCAGGAGGCTCGGAGGCGGAAGCAGTTTCGGCATGGAACTGGACAGCCTGGCCGACGTGGTGAGTTTCGGTGTCGCCCCGGCAATGATCATGTACTCGGTCTACCTGAAAGGCTTTTTCGGGGTTACCGGTGCCGTGGTAGCAGCCTTTTTCGCGCTTTGCGGAGCCTTGAGACTGGCCAGGTTCAACGTGCAGCATGTTGACGGCTCGTTCCAGGGATTACCGATACCGGCGGGGGGACATTTTCTTGTCTCCTTTGTTGTCGCCGGCATCTATCTTCATCCGGCGATAATGGCGATCGTGGTTGCCGCGGCAGGAGTGCTCATGATATCCAGCGTTCCCTTCGGTAACCTGAAGGCCCTCAAACCTGGCAACCTGGACAGGAAAAAGGCCTTTTTCCTCTGGGCTTTCGCCTTGACCCTGATAGTTGTTCTCAGGAACAGGGCACCCCTGACAGGAATACTTATTTACATAGCGAGCGGGTTCGCCGGTGTCGACTGGGGCAGATGGCTCTCCCTGGAGAACGTTAGCGAAGAAGATCTTGCGGATGAAGAGGTTTAGAGCATAAATCAGCGTCTGGTCTGGAGGTGCCTTTTTCCGTGAACAGCCTGTTGGGGTATCTGATAGTGGGAGCTATAGCTGGATGGCTTGCCGGTAAGGTCTGGCAGGGCAGAGGGTTCGGTTTTTTCGGCAACCTGGGCGTGGGCATCCTTGGAGCCTTTGTGGGTGGGGTTATCTTCAGTTCCATCGGGCTCTATCCGATGGGTTTCATTGGTTCACTGGTCATGGCCTTTGCCGGGGCGGTGGTCCTTCTTTTCCTGGTGGGTCTGCTCAGGGGCAGGAGAAGGTAGCAAAGAGTTTCCGGCAAGTAAAAAACAGGCTCCCAGGGGAGGTCCTTGCAGGGCAGCCCCTGGGAGCTTTCTGTCAATAGGCCTTGCCGAGCCTTGGCCAGATGAGGTATATCGCCACAACCGACAGAAGCAGCGAGGGAAGCATGAAAGAACCGTTGTAAATGGCGGAGTAGAGCCAGACATTGGTTCCTTCCGGCGCATAGGCCGCGAAAAAGATTACCCCGGACAGAAGGTGGCAAATGAAACGGGCGCTGGACCCGATGACAGGCCCGAGCCAGAGCGGGCGTCTGATCAGGGCTGCCAGGGAAAGTGCCCCGAAGGCCAGCGGATAATCGAGAAGGGCCTGTGCCGGATGGACCACGTACCCTCCCAGGATCAACTGTAGAAGACCTGCCACGCTTCCTGCCCCGAAACCGGCCCGGAGCCCCCACCGTAAAGAAAAAACAAGCAGCGGGATGTTTTCCAGGGTTATTGAACCTCCCTGCGGCATTCGCCAAAGACGAACATAGGAGAGAGCCAGTGCCATTGATGCGGCAAGGGCTCCTTCAACAAGTATCCTTACCTTTCTGTTTTCCATTTTCCCGTCCCCTTTCGGTATTTAGAAACGGGAACCTGTCCTGGATCGAAGAAAAAGCCCCCCGGATTTCCGGGGGGCTAACGGGGCCAATCTGGATATCTGTCCCGCAAATCCCTTCGCCGGCATGACCCGGATCAGGTTCCAGGGGTCGAGACCTTAAGTCTCCTCTCAGCCGTCATCAGACGACTCCCCCATTGCGATGTTCTTTATACGTCGGCAAGTTGTATTTGTCAAACCCTTTTATTGTTCTGTTATTGTTCTTTGCTGCCGGGTGATGTTATAGTCGGGTGCAGATACAATGAAGCACAATCATAATTTCAGAGGTGATACTGTTGCTGAAGTTCTTCTGCCCCAGGTGTGGGAAGGTCTGTGAGGAAGCGTTAAGGCCCGTCAGATGTCAGTGCGGTTCGCCGCTGAAAAGTTCACTGGACTGGAAAAACCTTGACATCGACGCTTCTGCTCCCGGCATGTGGAGATATTCTGGTGTTCTTCCCCCCGTGGACAGATCCGCTTCCATGGGAGAGGGTTGGACTCCAATGATCAGTGGGGGCAGCAGAAACCTTTTTTATAAACTGGAGTATGTCTCTCCTACCGGGTCTTTCAAGGACAGGGGGGCTGCGATAGTCATGGGAGAGGCGAAGTCCCTGGGCTGCGGCTCTGTGGTGGAGGACTCATCCGGAAACGCCGGGGCGTCGGTCGCCGCCTATGCTTCCAGAAGCGGAATAAAGGCAACCATTGTGTTTCCCAGAAATGTATCGGAACAGAAGAAAAGACAGATAGAACTTTACGGGGCGGAACTTGTGGAGGCCGAAGGGGGCAGAAAGGCTGCTGCTGAAATGGCCATGGAGATGGCCAGGTCAACTTTCTACGCCAGTCATGTCTGGAACCCCCTCTTCCTTGAAGGGACCAGAACCATAGCCTTTGAGATATGGGAACAGCTTGGGAAAAGGGCGCCGGAAACAGTTATTGTTCCCGCAGGCAACGGGACCATTCTCCTGGGGATTTTCAAGGGATTCAAGGAACTTCTCCAGAGGGTCAAGATCAATCGCCTTCCCAAAATAATCGCTGTCCAGAGCGAAAACTGCTGTCCCCTCTTTGACGCGTGGAAGGGGACATCCACTGAACCATATCGAAATACTGTGTCTGAGGGGATAGCCGTGGGCGACCCACCCCGAATGAAGGAAATGATAGATGCCGTAAGGATAAGCAGGGGAGATGTAGTAACCGTAGGAGACGAGGCCGTGCTCGCAGAAAGGAAAAGGCTTGCTGTGGAGGGCGGTCTGTTCGTCGAGCCCTCGGCTGCGGTTGCGCCGGCGGCGGAGCGGATGCTCAGGGAAAGCGGAAAAATTACTGAAAAAGAGACCGTAGTGGTCCCCCTGACCGGAACGGGGCTCAAGGGAACATATAAACAGTGAATCGAATGATTCAAAGGCGTGAACGGTTAACGGTGTGCAAAGGCAAGTGCGTGAGGGGTTAGACGTGAGAAGTGAGACGAAAAATACGGGCCAAGGACTCCTTGGTTTTCCAAAAGAAGGGTTTTCTCTGTGTGGATTTACCCTCTGTGTCCCCTGTGGTGAGAAGGGCCGGGGGATCGTTTTATGAGAGTGCGTAGTGAAG
>DAOTIQ010000017.1:0-27695 GCA_035448245.1 Thermovirgaceae bacterium
TGGCCGGCTGGGTTCCCTTGGCTCCCTGGCCGAACTTGAATTCCAGGGCCTCGAAGCCGTATTTCTTCAGGGCTATCTCGGGGACGCCCGCAAGATGGTCGTCGACGTTGCACTGGAGCACCATCTGCCCTGAGCCCCTGTAATATTTATGGAAACTGTCGTATATTTTCTTCAGCATCGGGAATGAAGTGATCTTACCGTTCTCAAATTTTAGTTCTGCGTCTTTTTCCCTTGCATCTTCCCCTACCATGCAGGTTACTCCCGCCATGGCAGCACCACCAAAATAATCGACCCAGTTCATTTTTACCAATGCGGGCAAAACGATGGGCAGATCCAGCTTGACCCTGTTATCGCAACCGTATTCGGAAGCAAGGTCGACGTTAAATATCTCTGCGTGTTCATGATCCGGCTCTGTCCCCATGGCGCCAAAACACCGGCCGTTTATGTTGAAATGAGAGAAATCAACGGGATAATCCTTTTCCGACGCGATCTGGTTAGGGCCCGTGGTTGTAGGATAGACCGTTATCTTGCCCAGGACAGCCGCCTGGGCTATCTCGCAGGGGCCCGGGCATTCTTCTGTGCATAACGAGCACATCCCCGACAGGGGAGAAACATACTTGCTTCTGTTCCTTGCCGCTGTAAAGCCTGAACTCATGCTAGGTGAAAGTGACATAATAAAACCTCCCATTAAGGAATTGATCTTAATTCCTGTTATCACCTGACCTGCTTGAGGTCATTGTATCACTTGACAAAAATCGCAAAAAACGATCCAGCAGGGGACCAGCTCTATCCTTTTACTTCTGCCCTTTGTTCTCCAGATCTTCATATTGCCATTCCAGGTGAGTTGGTTCTGGTAATATAATATTACTGTGAAGCGAATTCTGGTTTCCCCTGATCAAAAAGGGCTGAAGGTTTTTCGAAAAGTATTTACAGGACCGGGGAATAGGGTAATATGGATACCGGAATACCAAAATTTCAGGGATGATCAAGGGAAGGGGGAATGGATATGTATTGTTTCCAATGCCAGGAAACGGCGAAGAATCAGGGTTGCACAGTAAGGGGTGTCTGCGGTAAAGCGGAGGAGACGGCTGATCTTCAGGACCTTTTGATCTACGTATGCAAGGGGATATCCGTCTTCGGGGAGGAATTGAAGAAGAGAGGAGTAGTGGACAGGGAAGCCGGGCGGTTCATCTGCAAGGCCCTCTTTGTGACCATTACCAACGCAGCCTGGGACAACAATGCCATAATCGACTGGATCAGGGAAGGCATAAGGGTCAGGGGAGAAGTTGCCAAAAAGGCCGGCGACGTTGAAGGGCCTCTTCCCGACTGTGCCACCTGGAGGGCCGAAAGCAATGAGGAGATCATCGCCAAGGCCATGTCAGACGAAGTGCGGATAACCGCGACAGGGAACGAGGATATTCGCTCCCTCAGGGAACTCCTCGTCATCGGGAGCAAGGGCATTGCCGCCTACGCAGAACATGCCGAGGTCCTCGGCTTCGAGAAGGACGAGATCTACGCGTTTCTCATGGAAGGCCTGGCCTCGACCACCAGGGACCTTCCCACCGATGAAATGGTAGGTATGGTCATGAAGGCTGGGGAAATGGCCGTCAACACCATGGCCCTCCTTGACGAGGCCAACACCACCACCTACGGCAATCCCGAGATCACTGAGGTCTACCTCGGGGTCAGGAACAACCCGGGCATTCTGGTCTCCGGTCATGACCTTAAAGACATGGAGGAACTGCTGGAGCAGACCTCAGGGACAGGGGTGGACGTCTACACTCACGGAGAGATGCTTCCGGCCAACTACTATCCTGCCTTCAAGAAATACGGTCATTTCGTGGGCAATTACGGCGGATCCTGGTGGCATCAGAACGAAGAGTTCGAGTCCTTCAACGGCCCGATCCTGCTAACCACCAACTGTCTTATCCCGGTAAAGAACGAGAACACCTATCTTGACAGGCTTTTCACAACAGGTGTCGTCAGCTATCCTGGTGCGAGATCGATCCCTGCGAGACCCAAAAATGGGAAGAAGGACTTCTCCGGGATCATCGAGATGGCAAAGAAGTGCGCTACCCCGAAAGAGATCGAAAAAGGCAAGATAGTGGGCGGTTTCGCCCACAACCAGGTCATGGCCCTGGCCGACAAGGTCGTCGAAGCCGTCAAGTCAGGAGCTATCCGGCGCTTTGTGGTGATGGCAGGATGCGACGGACGGTTCAAGTCCAGGGATTACTTCACCGAGGTGGCCAGGAACCTGCCTAAGGACACTGTCATTCTTACTGCAGGGTGTGCCAAGTACCGATACAACAAGCTTGCTCTCGGCGATATCGGAGGGATCCCCCGGGTTCTGGACGCCGGACAGTGCAACGACTCCTACTCCCTGGCGGTCATCGCCCTGAAACTGAAGGAGGCCTTCGGGCTGGCCGACGTCAACGAACTTCCCATCTCCTACGACATCGCATGGTACGAGCAGAAAGCCGTTGCCGTTCTTCTTGCGCTGCTTTCGCTGGGAGTCAAGGGGATCCGACTGGGCCCGACGCTTCCCGCCTTCCTTTCGCCGAACGTGGCCAAGGTACTGGTGGACAAGTTCGACATAAAGCCTACAGGAACGGTGGAGGAGGACATTGCGGCAATGATGGCGGGGAAATAGCCTCCGGGGATGACCTGAAGTGGGAGTGGCCGAACCTCCACTCCCACTTTTCTCTTTTTGCCCCATTTTGGGGGCCGATCGGAAAGGCCCTTTCAAGATCTCTGGACGGACTTGCAGCGGCGACGGTTCTTCCCGTGATGACCCCATGTTGCCGGCAGTGTATAATATTCAAGCTATCCTTCGTCTCCCGGGATACATCCCCCCATTCTTGCCTGGATCTTTAGGAGCGCAAAAAAGCCGGATCCCTGTCTGGATCCTGAGCTGGATCTTAACTTTGAAAGGGGAGATCTCTGGATGAAAAGACTTTTGTGCACGTTGATAACCGCAGTCCTTGTTCTTGGTGCCTTGGGAGGATCAGTGGCTGCCTCTCCCATAGAGAAGGAGGTAGTCTTCGGCGATCAGTCCTGGGACAGCATCCAGTTTCTCCATAGGGTGATGGGCTATATCCTGCAACATGGCTACGGAATGAGTCCGGTTTACAGTTTTTCCGAATCCATGCCGTCGCTCATAGGTCTCGAACGTGGAGATAACCATATCATCCTCGAGGTGTGGGTGGAGGCCCGACAGGAGTGGTGGGACTCTGCCCGGCAGGCGGGCAAGGTCCTGGGCTTCGGTAAGGTCTTCCCCAACGCTCCTTCCGGTCTCTATGTGCCCTCCTACCTGGTCAAGGGGGATCCCGAGAGGGGGATCGAACCCCTTGCGCCGGACCTCGTCTCCGTATTTGACCTGCCCAGGTATCAGCACCTTTTCCCCGACCCAGAGGACAAGGCCAGGGGTCGGGTCTACAATGCCGTCTCCGGGTGGGCCGCAAACGAGAGATACATCAAGAAATTCGATGGCTACAAGGTTGAGGGGAAACCACTCAGGGAGTACTTCAACCTCTTTGATCCGGGTTCACAGACCGCTCTCAACGCCGCTATCAGGGGTGCTCACGATCGCGGGCTCCCGATCATCGCCTACTACTGGGAACCGACCCCGCTTCTGGGGGAGCTGGACATGATCCTCCTCAAGGAACCGGAATACGATGAGAAGATCTTCAGGGAGACCTTTCTATGCCAGAACCCGGCCTTCTCAGTGGAAAAGGCCGCCAATGCCAAGTGGGTCAGCGAACACCCCGAAGTAGTTTCGCTCCTTGAGAAATTCCACCTGAGCCTGGAGGAGACCAACGAGGTATTGGCATGGATGGAAGCTCATGAAAACGATCCTCAAAAAGCGGTCCTTTGGTTCCTCAAGAACAACGCTGATCTGTGGCATTCATGGGTCGATGATCCCAAAGTGAAAGAGATGCTTGAGAAAGCTCTTGAAAAGGAAAAGATCCAGTAAGAGGACCCGGGGGGTCAGGTCCTGGAAGACCTTTTTGACTGTCAAGGAAGGCAACGTATCGGGACAGCCAGCACCTTACAGGCTGTCCCGTTCTCATCCCAGTCGAACAGAGACTCCTTCAGGCGGTTTCATCATTCTCCCCTGGAATTTTCCACCTTTTCATTTCCATCCTGAGCATCAGAAGAGCCAGCAGGAATCCGCTCAGGTCCATAACGGGAAAGGACAGCCATACCCCGTCGATCCCCAGGATACGGGGCAGGATCAGAAGCATGGGGAAGCAGAAGACTATCTGCCGGAGGACCTGGAGGACAAAGGTCGCCCTGGCCTTTCCCAGGGCCTGGAAGGTGTAGCTGGTCACGATGTAGAGGGACATCAAAGGAAGAAGCATATAGCCCAACCTCAGCCCCCGTACCGTCATTGCGCTCAGGTCGGCATCCCCCCTGGAAAAAAGGCCCACCAGAAAGACCGGGAATATCTGGACGATCACCCAGAAAAGAGAGAAAATGCCTGCGGCCGCGGCTATGGCCATCATGACTATGCTCTTGACCCTGTCCATCTTTCCTGCGCCGTAGTTGAACCCTATCAGGGGCTGGGCCCCCTCGCCGATACCCAGAGCGGGGAGGAAGAAGAGGGAGTCAAGGCTCAGGAAGATCCCCACAGCTGATATCGCAAGATCACCGCCCAGACCTCCCATGATCCTGTTTATCAATATAAGGAGGATCACAAAGGATATTTCAAGAAGTCCCGGAGATACCCCGATCGCCAGAGCAGAGAGCATTATCTCCTTCTTCGGACGCAAAAGAAGGGGACGACGGATCTTCAGGTTGCTGTAATAGCGGTAGAAATAGAGGACCCAACCAAGGGCGATTGCCTGCGCAATGGTGGTCCCCCAGGCGGCTCCCTTTACGCCCCAACCCAGTCGGGCAATGAAGAGCCAGTCAAGGAAAATGTTGGTCATGGTCCCTACAAGCATGGTTCCCATGGCCCAGCGAGGTGCCCCTTCGGATCTCATAAGTCCATTCATGGAAAAGGTTATTACCAGGAAGGGCATTCCCAGTGCAACGATCCTCAGATATCCCAGGGCCTCTCTGATGACAAGCTTGCTGGCTCCGAAAAGTGTGAGCATCTGCTCCCCGCAGCAGTAGCCGGCCAACAGGAGGATGGAACCACCTGCGATAGCCATAAGAAAAGCGTTTCCCAGCACCTCTTCTGCCCGGGTCCTGTCGCCCCTGCCCAGACTCCTTGAAACGAGTGATGATGAACCCACAGCTACAAGTATCCCGGCTGTGATGGCCAGTCCAAAATAGGGGAAGGCAACGGTGACAGCCGCTAGGCCCCGGGAACCGACTATCCTGCCGATGAACATCCGGTCCACTATGTTGTACAGGGCATTGGACAGAAGACCTACTATTGCCGGCATTGAAAAACGGAAGAGCAGGCTTCCGACGGGATCCCGACCCATCACCTCCGTACGCAGATCGTAGGACACGGTCTCACTCTCCTTGAAATATTAACTCGACAACTGAAGAGGGACCGAAGGAAACCCCCGGCCCCTCTAGGACAGCACTTTCCCGGGGGTGTCATGCCTGACCGGATGTGGCCTTACCCTTGACAGACCTCCTGTAGATCTTTCGGCCGGCCCAGGCGAATATGAAAAGAACCAGAGCCATGGCTGCCAGTGGAAGAAGTATGGCCATTAGCGAAAGAAAGATCGAGCCGCCAGATTCAGCGGTGGAGACCACGGGGTTGCCGAGCCCCCCGGTTGTGAAGGCCGATGCCGCCCTGGTGAGTACCGTCGCCCCCTGAACCAAACCTGCCGCGGTACCCCCTGTTATAGCGGAGATGCTCCATTTCAGGAAGGGGGTCATCTCGGGAAGGACTGAAGCGGTGATGAAAGTGCCTGCGATGATCGCTGCCGGTGTAGCCACGGTGTCAAGCATGTTGTCGAACCATGGGACGTAGTATCCGGCTATCTCAAAGAAAGTGGCGGTGCCCAGCGCGACCGTCGCCGTTGGAGTGGCAACCCACTGGAAACCTTCTGCAAGCTCGATATGTCCCGTCTGCGCTGCAAGGCTCATGACCAGCAGGGGTACGAAAACCCGGAAACCACAGGAGGCACTTAAACCCAGTCCGACGAAAAGAGCAAGAATGTTTTCCATGATATGTATTGTAGACCGATTCTATCGGTCCGGGTAATTAATATACAGTTTAATTTAAAAGGTGAAGAGTTGGGATGAGTATCTCTAAGGAAATTTATTCTTTCTAAGAATATAGGAATATAATATTATTTTAGGGATACTTACCATCTGCCTGTCAGGGAGGGGAAAAAATGCATGACATTGAAGCCATACCAAGTCCGGGAAGGAAGTACCGAAAAAGAGACCTAGAGGGGCTTGACCCTGTCCTTCTTGGAGCGCTTCTCAGAGAAAGAATCCACCATAACATAGAGGTTCCTCTATATTCAATGCTACAGAGGCGACCTTTCAAGGCTGTCCCGAATTTTGGGCTTCAGGCCCAACTCGTCTACGATGAGTGGGTGCGTAGAGGTCTTCCCCAGGATGGCCCGGACCTGGATTGGGCAAAACGGTATATCGATATAGCCGCGCAGGTAAGAAGAGGCGAAAGGCCCGGTATACCGGAACTGGTAGTTTCGATTCCCGAACCTTTCACGAAAAGCGAGATGGAGGTTGTCCGAAAATTAATCTGGGGACGCTGTTCCATCCGGAACTGGACTTCAAGGCCAGTTCCAGAAGATCTGATCGAAAAGATCCTCGAAGCAGGCAGGGCTGCCCCGGTAGGGTGCAACCTTGATGCTGTACGCTTTGTCGTCCTTAGGACCCCTGAGGAAAAAAGCATTATCTGGAGCGATATCCCCACCGACAATGCAGTGATCATAGTGATCTGCTACGACCGGCGGATAGCGGAAACTGTCGGTCAGGACAAGATGGTGCCCCAGAACCTGGGATACGATGCCGCTGCCGCTGGAGATCACATGTTGCTCATGGCTCATGCCCTTGGCCTTGGGGGGGTGTGGCTTTCGAAGACCGCCAAGTCAGAACATACTGAGGATACGGGCAAGATATTCAAGGAACTGTACGGACTTCCGGACCACATCGAGGTGGCGCTTCATGTTGCCGTCGGCTGGCCCGCCTCCGGGATCATAAAAAGCAAAAGAATTCCCCTGTCTGAAATGATCATTGCAAAGAAATAAAATTCTCTTTTACACAACTGTATCTCCTGCTGACGGGGAGTAGGGTGGACCTTGTTCCCATCACAACCCTACTCCCCCAAAACCCCTTCACCCCTAAAGATCCCCAAAAAATTGATCCACTCCCAAGGCTAGTTCAGTGAGATAGAGAGACATGCTAAGGTTAGATTTTCTTCGAAAAATTCCCTATCTTTTATCTATCCCTCCAGCGGAAGGGGGGTTCACAGACCCCGTAGAAGGCTGCCTTCTCCCCCTTCATGAAGGCCCAGTTCTGGTTGGCGTAGTCGTAGTGCCACCACTCATCGGGTAAGTTGGTGAAACCCGCTCCCGTCATGGCCTTGTACAGGATCCTGCGGTTCTCAAGTACGATGAGGGTATTCTCTGAAGTTGCTCCCCCCGACAAGACCTTGTTTTCGTAGTATACCGTTCCAGACCTGTCGGTGGTCTCGTCGAACGCGGAGCCCATGTCAAGCAAGAAGCCGTCCTTGTCGGCAAGGGTTATGTCGACGGCACCTCCCGTTACGTGGGGTGAAGGCCGCCCGGGATCCGTCGAAGGAGCAGCTACGAAACGGGATGCCATACGGGCGATATAGTCGCCATCCTTGTCGGGCATGATCTCCCTGAGTTCGGCGCAGTACCTTTTGAAGAGCAAGGACTGTAGCGAAGGAGGCCGCCATCCGTCGAGCAGGACCAGCCGAAGACCGGACGGAAGCAGCCTGGCGGCTTCCAGGAGCAGCGACAGTACCCGGCGCCTGACGTAACACTCTGCTATGGCTCCGTCGAGACCGTTAAGGAAATAGACAGGGTGGGAAAGAAGCCTCTCCGGCACAAGGCTAGCCGGGACCAGTTCCTCCCGGCACTCATCTATGGGCACTGATTGTGCTTCTTCCCAGTCGAAGGGTTTTCCCTGGGGTATAGGTGGCCATCCTCTTTCTGTTCCCATTTCGTTCAACCCCCTAGAGGTTCAGGATCCACGGTATCAATGTGGTGAGAAAGGGGAAGGTTATAACTGCCATCAGCACGACCAGCGCCACTCCGATGAAGGGCCATATGTGGACAAAAACGTCGGTCAGCCTGACCTTCCCTACCGCCGCCACGATATAGTTGCAGGCCCCCATGGGCGGCGTTATCAGTGCGATGGTAACGTTAAGTGTCATTACCACGCCGAACTGCAACGGGTCTATTCCCGCCTTCAATGCAATGGGGGCAAAGATCGGGGTCAGAAGGGTCAGGGTTGAGATCTCCTCCATGAACATGCCGACAGGAAATATCACCGCGCTGAGGACGACCAGAAGGAGCCAGGGCCTGTCCATGAGACCCGCCTCCAGGATGAATGCCGCGAAGCGTTGTGGTATCTGCTCCCATTTCAGAAGCCATCCAACCACAGTTGCAGCTCCCATTATAAGGAAGATCGAACTGGTAAGCCGAACCGTCTCGTATAGCGACTCCCCAAGGGTCCTCCAGGTCAGTTGTCTCGTGTAGAAAACCCCTGTAACAAGGCAATAGGCTACTGCCAGAGCCCCTGATTCGGTGGGAGTGACGATCCCTGTTATGATGCCCCCCAGTATAATAAGGGGGGCAAGAAGTGCCACTGCCGACCTGGCCAGGATCTCCTTTTTGCGTTTGCGGACATCCTCGAGATCGGTGACCGGAACATGGTAAATAATGGAATAAAAGTAATTCATCACCATGAAGGCTCCTCCCAGGACCAGGCCAGGAAGTATTCCGGCCGCAAAGAGCCCCCCGATGGAGGTGTTGGTCATGGTGGCGTATATGATCATGAAGATGCTTGGAGGTATTATGGGACCGATCAGTGCGCTTCCCGCCGTCAGGCCGGCCGAGTAGGAGGGAGAGAAGCCGTCCTTGACCATTGCCGGGATCAGGATCGATCCCAGTGCAGAAGCGTCCGCAGCGGCGGATCCGTTGACCCCTGAGAGGATAATGCTTCCCACCACATTCACGTAACCTAGCCCTCCGTGAACGGAGCCCACCAGCAGCCTGCAGAAATCAAGCAGGCGGTCAGTCAGTCCCGAGCGGTTCATAAGTATTCCCGCAAGTATGAAAAATGGAATGGCCATCAAAGTGAAGGAATCCATCCCGCCGAAGAACTGTTGGCTCATCACCCTCAGCAGGGAGAGATCCCCAAGCGCCAAAATTCCTGCCAGCGATGCCGAAAGGAGCGACAGGTAGAGGGGCATGCCGAGGACCATCAGTACCAGGAAGGAAAACAGCATCAAAAAACCCATATCAGCTCTCCCTTCCCCTGAGATGGAGCAGCACCGTCCCCGCAAGGAGCAGGGCGAAACCCGCCGGAAGCGCCATCAGAGGAAAGGTCTTGGGGATGTTCAGGGCCAGGGTCTTCATATGCCAGATCCTTGTGGCGTTCACCCAGCCGAGACAGATCATCAGGATAAGAATAGCCACCGAAAGAAGGAATCTGCCCAATTCAACGGCCCGTTGCAGATATTGCGGGAAACGGGGGACCACGAAATCCACCGTCATATGGTCCCCCCTGACTGCAGCGCCCAGGGCCCCGAGCATCACTATCCAGACCAGGGAGAAACGGGCCACCTCTTCGGTCCAAATAAGGGAACTTTTCAGGACATAGCGGCAGAAGACACCCAGGAGGATGTCCCCGACGTTGACTGCGAGCATGAAGCAGGCAGTCCAGGCGCTTAGTGTCTCCAGGCGGGTTATCCATCTCTCGAGCCCCTTCTCCCCTTGGCTCCCCGAAAACATCATTTCGGACCTATTTTGACTTTTCGTTGGCGTTCCTTGCGCACTCAAGGGCCAGGTCGAGCCAGTCCTGTCCCACCTTAGCCTTCAGCCACTCAACGTAGGCCGGCTGTCCCGCCTTGCGTAAAGTCTCCATCTCGTCGTGGTTCGGGGCATAGGCGATCATTCCTTTTTCCACCAGGAAGTCGATGTCCTTCTGGTCGGCATCCTGCATGGCCTGCCTGTTAAGCGCGTTCGCCTTCTTCGCGGCCTCGATGATGACGCTCCTTTGTTCGGCGGGAAGCGAGTCGAGAAGATCACCGTTTATCACAAGGAACTGGTCGGAGTACTGGATATTGGCAAGGGTGAGATACTTCTGGACCTCGTAGAGGCTTCCCATCTTGATATACATGGCAGGGTTCATCTGCCCGTCGACAACGCCGGACTTGAGAGCCATGTAGAGTTCGGTCCATGGGATGGGTGTTCCGCTGGCGCCGAATGATTCGAAGAGGATCACCTGTCCCTCGTCCATCCCGCGGAACCTGAGCCCCTTGAAATCGTCAGCGGTCCTGATCTCCTTCTTGTTGTTTGTGAAAGCAAGGAATCCGCCCTCTTCGACGGCCTCAAGCAGGTAGGCTCCTGTACGCTGATGGAACTCCTCCCTGGCCCTGTTCCAATAGCGGCTCTCGTCAAAAAAGAGGTGAGCGGCTTCGTAGCTGTCGAACATGAAGGGCACTGCCGAAGCGTATATCTCAGGGAAGACCGGTGCCACCCCGGCAAAGGATGCCACGTTGATCACGGGCTGGTTCATTCCCTGCTTCGTCAGAAGCTCCATTCGTTCCTCTTCGTTCCCGAGCTGGCTGTCAGGGAAGAGCCTGATTGTCACCTCACCGCCGGTTCCCTCTTCGACCAACTTCTTGAAGTTGACGGCGTAAAGATGGACGGCGTTGTTATCCACATCAGCTGGTCCGTTGTAGGACATCTTCACCTCAACGGAAGCCATGGAGGTTCCCGAAACGGCCAGGCAAAAAACCAACAGCAGGATTGCAGCGAAAAACTTACCATACCTCATAGTGAACGACCTCCCTCAAAAGAATCCGGATCAGGGTGTCTCGAATGTTGAGAGGCAGGTCCATCTTAAGGCACCCTGTTAAATCAATGATACCAAATCTGACCGTACCACCCCAACCATAGACAAGATGGTCCCGGAGGTGAAAGAATAGTCAGGGCACACTACAACAGGGTGAAGATCGAGGAGTTGTGATCGTTGACAAAAGATGTTGAAAGAAAGAAGGTCGGCCTCGCCCTTGGCGGGGGTGCGGTTCTTGGAGCAGCCCACATAGGTGTCCTGAAGGCATTGAAGGAAAACAACATAAGGGTTGACCTCGTATCCGGTACCAGCGTCGGTTCTTTCATCGGCGCCCTGTATGCCTTCGGAATGCCGTGGGACCAGATAGACAGGATAACCAGGGAACTGAAGTGGCTTGACGTATCAAGCATATCCATATCAAGATACGGCCTTCTCTCCAACAGCGGGCTCGGCGAGCTGATAATGGAACATCTTGGCGACGTCACTTTTGAACAGGCCAAGGTCCCCCTGGCAGTAGTGGCCACCGATATATCCAGCGGTGAAGAGGTGGTATTGACCAGCGGCAGCGTGGCCCAGGCGGTCATGGCCAGCAGCTGCATTCCTGGCGTATTCGTCCCTGTCGAGATAGACGGCAGGCTGCTGGTAGACGGGGGGGTGGTCGAGAACGTGCCCATAGACCCACTGAAGAGGATGGGGGCGGAGTACGTGATCGGGGTCGATCTCAATTCGGGCCGGAGGGCAGAAAAGCCTGAGAACATTGTAGATGTACTGCTGAGGTCATTCCACTTTCTGAGGAGGTCCGCCACACGCCGACAGACAGGGGAGGCTGACCTCCTGATAGTGCCCGACCTGACGGGATTCAACATGTACGACCTTGATCAGGCAGGAGAACTCTTCGAGGCGGGTTACCAGGAAGCTGCAAAAATGCTGGGGGACTTGTGACCATTGTTTCAGGGGCAAAGGATCCTTTGGCCTTGACAGGTTGGCCTGCTGCATGGGTTTTTCCCGCAATATTTCTCCTGGACTGTACATTGATCGGGGAGTAGCTTAATATATGTTCGGACCAAAACATTTTTTGTTTTTTAAAAACGGGGGTGGCCTTATGAAGAAGTTCCTAACGGCGATGTTGATTGTTTTGATGATCTCAGGCGTTGCCTTTGCCGGCGGAGACCAGAACTGTGAGCAGCACCATTCTGACAAGGGCCAGGGTTCGGTCGGGGCCAGCAACCCGGGGAACGGCGACCAGACCCAGAAGGGCAAGTAGTTCGGAATTTTCAATATTCTCAGTACCCGGTACGATAGATGTTGTCCAAAAAAGGCGGTCCCTCTTGGGGGCCGCCTTTCTTTGGTGCCTGTTTTCGGGGTCTTTCTTGAGTTATAGTTGGAACAGCTTTTGGAGGACAGTACCATAATCAGGCAAGGGAGGGAGATCCTTGGCAAAAGTCACGATCCAGCAGCTACAGAAGATGAAAGAAGACGGAGAGAAGATCTCCATGGTGACCGCTTACGATTTTTCCCAGGCTGTGCTGGTGGAGAAGGCGGAGATAGAGGTGATCCTCGTTGGCGACTCTCTTGCCATGACCACCCTTGGTCACGAGGGTACGACGGCCCTTACCACCGACGAAATGATCGCCCATATCAGGCCTGTGGTTAAGGGAGCTCCTTCTCCCATGGTGATCGGCGATCTCGTATTTGGTTCCTACAACGAAAGCATTGCCCAGGCGATCCATTCATCGAATCGCCTCATCAAGGAAGGCGGGTGCGATGCGGTCAAGCTGGAAGGGGCACTCCCTGATACTGTCCGGGCTATTGTCGATGCAGGGATAGCCGTACAGGGACACCTGGGGCTGACCCCTCAGACAGCGGTCCTTCTTGGGGGTTTCAAGGTCCAGGGCAAAGGGCATGACGCAGCGCTAAAACTGCTGGACGATGCCAGGAGGCTTGAGGAGGCAGGGGTTTTCTCCATCGTACTGGAGTGTGTTCCAGAGGAACTTGGAAGGGTCATGTCGCAGATTGTCAGCGTCCCTGTAATTGGCATAGGGGCCGGAAGGTTCTGTGACGGCCAGGTGCTGGTATTTCACGATATGCTTGGGCTCTTCGACAGGTTTACTCCAAGATTCGTCAAGCAGTACCGACAGATAGGACAGGAGATAGTTGGCGCCTTCCAGGAATTCAAGGAAGAGATCAGGAACGGTTCCTTCCCATCGGAAGAGCACGCCTTTTCAGGTTTTTCAAGGGAAGAAGCCGATGGTATTCTTGCTGGGATCAAGTCCCGAATGAACTAGACTGCCTCGTCGAACTCCTCCCGGTACCTTGCAACGCCTCTGGCGCCCTCCATTGCCACCCAGTTGAGGATCAGGACCATGAATGCCTCGTCGGGGACGTTCTCCCACTGGCAGGCAATGCCGTATTTCGAGGCCATCTCGAAACCAAATCGAGGATAGTAGCTGGGGTGTCCGAGGACAACGACAAAGGGACAGTTACGTTCTCTCAGAACCTCTAGGCCTTTCCTGACAAGATGTGAACCAATACCTTGTCCCTGTCTGTCAGACAATACGGCCATCGGGGCGAGTCCCATGCCCTCGATCACGCGGCCGGAGACTTCGATGGTGACGGGAGAGAAGAAGATGTGCCCCACGACCCGGCCCGCTTCCAGTGCGACAAGGGATAATCGGTCGGGGCAGTTTTCCCGGAGCCTGTCCACGATATCGGCCTCCATGGGCTGACCGAATGCCAGTTCGTTCACATTCCGGATTCCCTGGATGTCTTCTGGTCTTTCCTCGCGTATCTCTATCATTGTTCCTCCTGGAGTTAAGGGCCGTATTGAAATTGAGGTCATTGGAGAACCATCATACCATCTGCAACTTAAGTAATCCCCAGATTTGGAAGGCCAGTACACGCCTCCGGGAGGCTGTTGGTCAACTTGCTGTTTTGAACGAAAGAATGTGGGAAGTTGCAAGGAAGGCGACCAGAAGGCGACCAGGAAGAGAGAGCCCCTTGCGGTCCAGGAGGGGATAAGGCAAGGGGCTCTGACAGAGAGATCGTCAGCCAGAGAAGGCATAGAGAGACAGCTATTTCCCTGGCCTGGATGCTGCCCTTTCCCTGAAATTCCGGATCATGGAGCCGAAGATGCGACGGGAGAGGAAGGTGATCTAGAAACGGTCGGGACTTCTTGTGAAACATGCAGCGGCAGGAAGACTCCCGTTGTTGCCAGACCTACCGCCATAAGACCTGCTCCGCAATAAAAGGGTTTGAATATCTTCCTCTGCCTGGGTTTGTGAATATCTGTATGGCAATAAGGTTTTCAGATCCGGTCTATCTTGCTCAGGTCGGTCTCTTTCTCCAGGAATTCCTCCTTCTCCTTTTTGGAGGTCTTCCTGTAGTGAAGGTCGCAGAATTCATCCCCATCGGGCATGCAACGGGAGTGCACCAGGGCCCAGTCGGGGTTGAAGGCCATCGATTTGGCAGGGTCAACGTAACAGTAGATCCTGCCAAGTTCCTCTTCACCCATTTCTTTCCAGGTTTTTCCCATGGTGCAACCCTTAAGTCTCATTGTCTTTCCCTTCTCCGTCTCGAGTCTTTCAAGATTCTCGTAAAGGCCGTAGGTGGGGAGATCCTCTGAATAGTTTTCGGGCATGTTGTCCAGTCCCTTCGCCAGGGTTCTTTTCAGCGAGTCCTCCCCGATCCTTTTCCCGTAATCCTTGATCGCCCTTAAAGCAAGTCTTTTGCCCTCTTCCACGCCGAACTCATCGGCAAGGGTTCGTGCATAGGCTATGTGAAGCATGGCAAGCCTCCGGCAGACCCGCTCTATCTGTTCCCTGGCTTCATCAAAAGGAACAAGTTTCTTTTCTTTTTTATCCAAGGCACCTTTCCTCCTCAAACCAGTCCCTTGGTCCTGGGACCGGTCCCGCTTATTCTTGACTCAAAAACCACTCCTTCTTCCGGGGTATTGGGAGATACCTTTTGCAAGAAGTTCAACAGCCCTTTTCAGGTCCTTTTCCTTGAGCACGTATGCCATCCTGATCTCTTGACCACCCAGTCCCGGAGTGGCGTAAAACCCTTCTGCAGGAGCAGCCATAACGGTCTCCCCGTCGTCTGAAAACTCATTAAGCATCCAGATGATGAACTTTTCAGCATTGTCCACGGGGAGCTTTGCCATTATGTAGAAAGCTCCCTCCGGTTTTCGGCAGACAATACCGGGTATCTCGTTGAGACCTTCAAAAAGGGTGTCTCTTCGCTTCCTGTACTCCTCGTTGACTTCCGCAAGGTAGGAGTCCGGCGTTTCGTATAGCGCCGCCGCGCCCAACTGCTCCAGCGTCGGCGAGCACCCCCGAGCCTGGCAGTATTTTAACCCAAGGTCCATGAATTCACGGTTCCGGCTCAAGAGACAGCCTATTCTTGCCCCGCAGGCGCTGTACCTCTTTGAGACAGAATCGACTATGATAAGGTGGTTTCTTATGCTTTCAATGCTTCCGAAGCTGAGAAAGGGTTCATCCATGTAGACGAACTCCCTGTAGACTTCATCAGCAACAAGGAGAAGATTGTGCTTCATGGCTACATCGGAAAGCATTCTCACCTCTTCCCCGGTGTAGACTACACCTGTAGGGTTGCCCGGGTGGCTTAGAAGAATAGCCCTGGTGGAAGTATCGATCAGTTTTTCTATCTCTTCACGGGATGGCAGATGGAAGCCATCCTCGGCCCTGGTCGTGATGGGTGTGATCCTGGCGCTTGCTGATACCGCAAAGGCTGCATAGGCTGGAAAGAACGGTTCGGGGACAAGGATGCTGTCGCCGGGGTCACAGGCAACATTGATCGCAAAATTCAAAGCCTCACTTCCACCGTTGGTTATGAGAACATCGCCTCGTTCGAACTCTATGCCGATCTTGGCGTAGTATTCCAGTATCTTGTCGATCAAAGCGAGATCTCCCTGGGAAGTGCCATAGGCAAGTGTCTTGTTGTCAAAACTTTTCAGAGATTCGAAGAAGAGGGTAGGGGTCTCGATATCTGGTTGACCTATGTGAAGGGGATAGATCTTCTTCCCCTTCGCCTTCGCTCCCGCTGCAAAGGGTTCTAGCTTTCTGATCGGAGAAGCTGGCAGTGCCTTGCTGCGTTTTGAGAATTCCATTGTCATTCCTCCTAAGACTTCCCCTTGGGGAGAGTATACCGAAGAGCAAGGCCCTCGTGTATACTTTCCCCAAGGGGTATTGTTACTAGGCTTCCGGGATATAATCGCAGATATATTCCACTATCTCGCAGCATCTGATCTGGTAGCTACTGTTGCGGACGACAGTAAAGGAATCATCCTTCTCTACCGTTATCCATTCCTTCTTGTCCGGGGGTAGAAGGACCTCGGCTTTCCCGCTAACGATTTTGACTATCTCCTTATCTCCTACCTCGAACTCAAAAGTACCTGGGAGGATTACCCCAAGGGTTTTACGGGTTCCGTCGGGGAAGAATACGTTCCTGCTTACAACCTTTCCATCGAAATACACATTGGCTTTTGTCCCTACCGTTACGTTTTCAAGCCTTTCATCCATGTTTTGAAGGCACCTCCTGTATTGTCGGTCCCTAGCTCAACAAAAGTCGGGGGAGCCAGAGGGCGATACTCGGAAAAAAGACGAGGAAGACCAGCGAAAGAAACTGGAGCCCTATAAAGGGCAGGCTGGACATGTAGATCTCTTCTATGCCTATATGGTCAGGTGCCGCTCCTCTCATGTAGAAGAGGCTAAAGCCGAAAGGAGGGGAGAGATACGCCACCTGAAGGAGAACCATGAACACAAGGCCCCACCAGAGGGGATCAAATCCCAGTTTGGAGAGGATTGGCGAGACGATAGGAGCGGCAAGCATGATCATAGCCGTCGGTTCGAGGAACATTCCCAGGAAGAACACAAATATGACCGAGGCCAGAAAAACCATCCATGGTCCGCCGGGTAGGGACATGGCTATTTCTGTTACCAACCTGTTGCCGCCCGTGCCGGAAAAGACCGCTCCAAA
The DNA here is from genome assembly GCA_035448245.1 of Thermovirgaceae bacterium. Taxonomy (GTDB): domain Bacteria; phylum Synergistota; class Synergistia; order Synergistales; family Thermovirgaceae; genus DAOTIQ01. Next base: position 16,981 of record DAOTIQ010000017.1, read on the forward strand.
AGCTGATGCGGCTATTACTATCCATCCGACCATGCTGGATATCTCGAGTGTCTCCAGCGATGCCGATCCGATTATGCCCCAATTAAGGCGTCGGGTAACTGCGCTGAAGAAAAGGGCTCCTACAGCTCCCACAGCCGCAGCCTCAGTAGGCGTCGCTGCTCCGGACAGAACTGAACCAAGTACTAAAAGGATCAGAAGTGATGGCAGAAAAACCTTTCTGAGGGCGCGTATCTTGCCCCGGAAATCCACCCTGTCCTCAAGGGGAAGTGCGGGACAGACCTTTGGGTTGAAAAGACTGCAGGTCAGGATGTACCCGCAGTACAAAAGAGCAAGGAATGTCCCACAGGTAAGTCCTCCGGCGAAGAGGCTCCCGACTGATACCCCGGTAACAGCACCGTAAATTACCATGTTGGTACTGGGCGGTATCAGCTGACCAAGAGTCCCGCCAGCCATTACCGAACCAAGGCTTATTCTCTGATCGTAGCCATACTTAAGCATCTGGGGGAGCCCGATCAATCCAAGTCCGATAACACCGGCAGCCACTACACCGGAGACTGCCCCAAGGATCGCACCCACCAGTATTGTCGCTACTGCCAATCCCCCTCTGAGAGGGCCGGACCACTTGTAGAAAGAGTCGTAGATATCCTCTACCACTCTAGATTTCTGAAGGATCAGCGCCATGAATATGAACAACGGAACGGCCAGCAAGGCAAAGTTGTTCATCGTACCCCAGGCGGCTGTAACAAGAAGCTTCATCCCCCCGACTCCCCAAAGGGACCATCCGAAGACCAGGGCGACAAGGGTGAGGGCGAATGCTATTGGTATACCCATTGCCAGAGCAATGAACAATACAAGGAACATAAGAAGTGGAACGTTTTCCATGACGTCACCTGCTTTCCGGGAGCGATCCCCGGCTGAGTCTTATGATGTTCTTGATCGAGGCTATTAGGAGAAGGAGCGCCGAGATCGGGACAATGCACTTGAACCACCAGATGGGAGGATCGAAAGTGGTCTGATGCATGGAACGTTCCATGATCTTTATGGATTGGATGGCCCAACCGGTGCTTATGTATACGAGAACCGCCGAACAGAACGCAACGACCATTTCGGAAAGAAAATCCATCCTTCGTTTGTTCTTCGGGGAAAGGTATTTGTGAATGATGTCAACGGCAACGTGTTTTCCTTTAAGATGGGTATAACCGCCGCCCAGCATGAAATGAACTCCGTAAAGGAAAAGAGAGATCTCGAACGCCCACCCCGGCATGTTGTTGAATACATACCTCATGATCACCGCAACAACAATAATGAAAGCGAGCGGGAGAATAATATACGAAGTGTATCTTCCCAGTCTTTCCATGATCTAATTCCCCCAGCAAAAAAAGAATGGGAAGCGCCCGTCCGCGAGGTATCTCCTGGTCGGGCACTTCCCTGTTCGGATCGATCTACTTAGCCTTGTAGCCAAGTGTTGCTGCTTCTTTTGTGTAACCCAGTTCGTTCAGGACTTCAGCGTAGAGCTCAAGGTATTCCTGGCATTCGGCGTTCTTCTTGCCCCACTCATTGAGGACGTTGGCAGCGATCTCGCGCATCTTGACAACGTCTTCTTGGGGGAGAGTGATAATGTCAACGCCCTTGGCGAGCCACTGCTGCTTGGTCTTGGCGGCTTCGCTGTAGTTGGTGACAGCCGAAAGGTATCTCATGTGATCCCTTGCAGCGAGAACAATTGCCTTCAGGTCGTCGGGGAGTTCAGCCCACTTCTTCTCGTTAACGATGAGCCCCTTGTCCTCGTTTGTTCCGCCGTGGTGAGCCGGGTCCATGACGAACTTGGTAACTTCCAGCAGGCCCATCTCTTCGTTCTCTTTCCATTCGGTCCACTCGGCGGCGTCAATAGTGCCGGTCTGCATGGCAGTGTAGATCTCCGGAGCAGAGAGAGAGACAGCGGAAGCGCCGAGAGCGGTATAGAACTGTGCCCCCATGCCGCTGGAGCGTATCTGCTTGCCCTTGAAGTCCTCCAGACTCCTGATGGGAGTGCTCATCATGAGGATTTCGGGGACGGAGCAGTCGACGGTGCCCAGGTAGGTTATACCGTGTTTCTTGTAGACCTTTTCTGCGATCGGGAAAGCTCTCTGATCAAGGTACATGCCCTCATGGAAAGTGAGGATCGGCGAACCGGGGCGGGTTGCGAAGATGGCAAAGAAAGGATCTTTCCCGGCCCAGTAGGCCGAATAGATCATTCCCATCTCAACTACTCCATCCCTTATTGCGTCGAAAGAGTCGAACACGGGGAAAAGGACGCCTGCGCCGTAGGGTTCGATGATAAGCCTTCCATTGGAGGCCTTATTCACCATGTCGGCAAAAGCCTCAACATGCTTGTAACGGTATGTACCCACCATTGAATGCGTAACAAGCCGCCACTTGTAAACTTTTTCCTCCGCTTCGGCTTTTGAGAAATCGCCGATTGCGGTGAAGCAGAAAGCAAATACCAGCACCATCGCCACTAGAATTGAAAATCTTCTCATCTCATTACCGCCTTCCTTATTCGGGGTTTGAAAGATGCTGATGAGTCTGGTCCCTTCTGTGATCCCTTGCTGATCAAACTTTTTCCGGAAAACCTCGCACCTCCTTCCATTATCTATATGAAAAAGTCTTGCTGGAACTGAAAAAGTGCCCAAAAGGGAAATCGATGAAAATTGTCGTTGACAGGGTTATTTTATAATCCTATATTATTATAGGATTGCTTAATGTCAATACTTCCATGAAGAGTCCTTGATACGAGACACACAAAAAGTTCTTTGTAGCCTGACTTGGAAAAGGACTTTTTAAAGAAATACAAAAAAGGAGGCGTTCAATGTTGCTGGTGGAACTCCGGATACACGGAAGAGGCGGCCAGGGCTCTGTGGCCATGGCGGAAATGATAGCGGGGGCGGCTTTTGCCGAAGGGAAGTTCGCCCAGGCTTTTCCATACCTAGGTGGTGGCGGGGAAAGGAGAGGAGCACCTGTCCAGGCTTACGCCAGGATCTCAGATTCCCCGATCAAGTTGCGGGAGAAGATAGAGGAGCCCGACCTTGTGATCGTCCAGGATCCAACGATCATGGAGATGGTCGATGTCCTTTCAGGACTGAAGAAGGATGGCGTGATCCTTGTCAATTCGGAATCATCCATGGAGTTATCCCGGGATGATGTAAGGGCCTTTTTTGTACCTGCCAGCCGTATAGCGATAGAGACCATCGGCAGGCCGATAATGAATACCGCCCTGATAGGAGCCCTTGCCCGGATCACCGGCCTGGTGTCTGTGGATGCGGTTGCCGAAGCTATAAGGGAGAAGTTCCCAGGAGAGATAGCCGAAAAGAACGTGCTTGCAGTACGTAAGGCCTACGAACAGGTTGGAGGTGTCGAATAATGGACCTGCCGCTCGGTGGTGTATGCAAGGCTGGTGAATCCAAGAAACTTGAAACAGGAAAGTGGAGGTCTTTCCGCCCGGTGGTGGACAAGGCAAAGTGCATAAAGTGCGGAAGATGTGCCGAATTCTGCCCCGATTCCTGCATGGAGATAAAAGAGGACGGAGCAGAGGTGAACCTCTATTACTGCAAGGGCTGCCTGATCTGTATGCGTGAATGCCCTGTCGATGCGATATCGAAGGAGGTTGAAGAGAAGTGAAAGGCAAAACCGCTATTCTCGAAGGTTCAAGGGCGGTTGCGGAGGCAGTTCGCGCATGCAGGCCGGATGTTATCTCCGTCTATCCCATAACACCCCAGACTCACATTCTTGAGGACCTTGCCAGGTTTGTCTCTTCCGGGAAACTGAAAAGCCAGTTCGTGAGGGCCGATTCCGAGTTTTCGGCAGCCTCCATAGTCTACGGGGCAAGCGCGGCGGGGGCAAGGGCCTACACGGCCTCGGCATCCCAGGGTCTTCTTTTGATGAACGAAGTGATCTATGCCATGGCTTCGACACGCCTGCCTGTCGTACTGACGGCTGTGAACAGGGCCATTTCCGCCCCTATCACCATTCAGCCGGATCACCAGGATACGATGAGCCTCAGGGACACCGGTGCAATCCAGATCCACGTGGAAAGCATGCAGGAGGCCTACGATGCCCATGTGCAGTCATTCAGGATAGCAGAGGATCCCGAAGTACAGCTTCCCCTTATGGTGTGCATGGATGGCTGGGTGATCAGTCACTCCTATGAGCCTGTTACCGTCTACCCCGATGAGGCCGTGGCGGAGTTTGCGGGAAGCTTCACTCCCGTCCAGAAACTGGACCCCTCGAACCCTTTGACCTACGGGGCCTACGCAGACCAGGATGTGCTCATGGAGTACAGGTACGCCATGATGGTCGCCCAGGAGAAGGCCAGGGACAAGATCCGCTCGGTAACGAAGGAGTACAGGGAGGTCTTTGGGAATTTCGACGGTGACCTTGTAGATACCCACTGCACCGAGGACGCCGAGGTCATCCTCGTGGCTATGGGTTCTATGGTTTCTACGATCAGGGCTGCCGTGGATGAACTCAGGTCGGAGGGGAGGAAGGTAGGTCTCATCAAGGTAAGGACCTTCAGGCCCTTCCCGAGGGAAGAGATCATAGCGGCGTGCGGCAAGGCACCGGTGGTGGCAGTGCTCGACAAGAGCCTTAGTGTCAACTCCGGGGGCATTCTGGCTACCGAGGTCAAGTCGGCCTTTTACGGGGAAAACGTCCAGCCGGTCATAGTTCCCTTCATGGCAGGGCTTGGAGGTAAAGAGGTCAATCGCAGGGTCGTAAAGGAGATCGTGGACATCGCTTCCAGGGCTGCAGAGAAGCAGGGAGCCCAGGAAACGGTCTGGATGGGCCTTGACAGAAGTTTTTTCAGCTGATCGCGTAAAGGGATGGTGATTAAAGATGACAATTCAGACAGAAGTTAAGGAACTTCATGCCCCCGGACACCGTGCCTGTCCTGGATGCGGATGCGCGATCGCGGTGAAGCTCATCCTCAGGGAAACGGGGCCTAACACGATCGTCGTATCTCCGACAGGGTGCCTTGAAACTTTCACAAGCCCCTTCAGGGGTTCCTCCTGGGAGGTTCCCTGGATACATTCCCTTTTTGAAAATGCCCCCGCCATCGCGACGGGTGTTCTTGCCGGGCTCAATTCGAAGGGCAACGTCGACGGCACAAAGATTGTAGCCATAGGCGGGGACGGAGGGACCTACGATATAGGTATGGGCTCCCTTTCAGGCATGTTCGAGAGAAAGGACGATATCCTCTATATCTGCTATGACAACGAAGCCTATATGAACACCGGCATCCAGGGAAGCAGCGCAACACCTCTAGGTGCCGGTACCACGACCACTCCAGTGGTCGGTAACTCTTTCGGCAAAATGGTCAGCAAGAAAGACCTGTTGGCCATTGCCCTTGCCCATGACGTTCCCTACGCCGCTACGGCCAGCATAGCAGATCCTGCGGACCTGAAGAAAAAGGTCCGCAAAGGCATGGATAACCCTGGTCCGGCCTTTATCCTGATGCTCACGCCATGCAACCTTGGGTGGGGATTCGAGCCGGAGAATACTGTCGAACTGGCCAGGAAGGCCATCTCTACAGGACTGTTCCCCATTGTCGAATTCGAGAATGGCCGGCTGGTGTCGGTTCAGAAGATCAATCCTGTTCCTGTGGAAGAATACCTGAAACCGCAGAAGCGCTATCAGCACCTGTATAAAAGAGATGATTTCAATGAGGTCCTGAAAGCGATCCAGGAGAAGGCCGACAGGAACATAGAAAAGTACGATCTTGCGAAGGATCGGAACTGAACGAAAAGATCTCAAGAGGGGGTTATCCTGATGAAAAAGGTAATGGTCTACGGAACAGGGACCATGGGCACCGGAATAGCACAGGTACTGGCTTCATCTGGAGTGGAGGTTCTTCTGGTCTCTGCCCGTGGAGGTACAGAGAATTCTTCAAGGGGTAAGGGCAAGGTCGGGTCTATTTTGGACAGAGCCGTCCAGAAGGGCAAAGAGACCGCGGAGAACGCAAAGGTGATCATGGACAGGATCCACCCTGTGGCCGATATGGCCGAGGGCATTTCCGGGGTTGACATGTTAATTGAAGCAGCGACAGAAGAGATGGAACTCAAGAAGGAAGTATTCCGGAAGGCTGAAAGCCTGGATCCCGGTGAAAAGATCATTTTCGCGACCAACAGTTCTGCCCTGAGCATCACTGAACTCGCTACCGTTACGAAACGGACCGACCGGTTCCTGGGGGTGCACTTCTTCAACCCCGCCCCGGTGATGGCCCTTGTGGAGGTGGTCAAGGGGGCGGCCACCGACGAAGATGTCGTGGCGGAAGTTGTTACCTTCATCGAATCCCTGGGTAAATCCCCTATCGTGGTAAGCGAGGCTCCAGGTTTTGTGGTCAACAGGATCCTTGTGCCCATGATCAACGAAGCGGTATACGCCCTGATGGAGGGAGTTGCCTCGGCTGAGGACATCGACAAGGGGATGAAACTGGGTGCCAACCATCCCATAGGCCCCCTTGCTCTTGCGGACCTTATCGGGCTTGATGTCTGCCTTTCCGTTATGGAGACCCTTTACAAGGAATTCGGTGATACCAGGTACAGGCCCTGCCCCCTTCTTAGAAAAAATGTCAGGGCAGGCTTCCTCGGCCGCAAGACAAAGAGGGGATTCTTCGTTTATGAGTAATTCCGTAAACCAGATCCAGACACAGGAGGTGACTTTGCTATGAAAAACGGCCAGGAGTATATCGAAAGCCTTCGAAGCCTCAAGCCGGTCGTTTATTACCTCGGGGAGAAGGTTGACAGCGTGGTCGATCATCCGGCCTTCCAGCCCCATGTAAACTGTGCTGCCCTGACCTATGAACTTGCCATGCGTCCTGAATACCAGGAACTGTTATCAGCGCGCTCACCGTTTATCAACGACCGTGTGAACCGCTGGACCCACATCCACGAGAACAATGAGGACCTGGTCAAAAAGGTGAAAGCTCTCAGGTTCCTTGGCCAGAAGACGGGGGCCTGTTTTCAGCGATGCGTGGGCTGGGATGCCCTGAACGCTGTCTATTCGGTAACCTGGGAGATAGACCGGGACAAGGGCACCGACTATCACGCACGTTTTCTAAAGTACCTTGAGAGAGTGCAGAGGGATGACCTCATGATCGCCGGGGCAATGACCGATCCCAAGGGAGACAGGAGCAAAAAACCGGGCCAGCAGGAAGATCCCGATATGTATGTTCACGTTGTGGAGAAAAGATCCGACGGCATTGTAGTCAGAGGGGCTAAGGCGCATATGACCGGAATGGTCAACTCCCATGAAATGCTGGTAATGCCGACCACGGGTCTTTCTGAAGATGACGCCGATTACGCGGTTTGTTTCTCGCTCCCCGTCGACGCCGAGGGAGTGATACATATTTTCGGACGCCAGACCAACGACACCAGGCGCCTTGAAAAGAGCACCATTGACACCGGCAACCACCGTTTCGGTATCGTGGGAGGGGAAGCCCTCACGATTTTTGACGACGTCTTTGTGCCATGGGAGAACGTCTATCTCTGCGGTGAGGCTGAGTATGCAGGCCTTCTGGTGGAGCGTTTCGCCACACTTCACCGGCAGAACTACGGCGGCTGCAAGACCGGCGTCAGCGATGTCATCATAGGTGCCACAGCTGCCCTTGCCGACTATAACGGAGTCGAGACCGCCTCGCACATAAGGGATAAGCTGGTAGAAATGACCTTTCTGGCTGAAACACTTTACAGCTGCTCACTTGCATGCTCGCATGAGGGACACACAACTCCGTCCGGTGCATATCTGGCTGATCCAATGCTGGCAAATATTACCAAGCAGAACGTGACAAGGAATATCTACGAGATATGCCGTCTGGCCCAGGACATCGCCGGCGGGCTCATGGCGACGCTTCCCTCCGAAGCCGACCTCAACAACCCGGAGATCGGGCCCTTCATCACCAAGTACCTGAAGGGCCGAGAAGGTGTCGATACCGAGACCAGGATAAGGATGATGAGGCTTATCGAGAACCTTACCGGCGGTACTGCCCTTGTCGAATCAATGCATGGGGCAGGATCCCCCCAGGCCCAGAAAATAATGATCTACAGGAACTCCAGCATCAAGGGGAAGAAAAAACTTGCGGAGATCCTTGCAGGGGTCGATCCGGATCCAGGCGAAAGCACCCGGGGATAGGCGTCTCGGCGGCCTGTTCTTAAAGAGGAGGTTATGGGATGTCTGTTACCAGTGAGAAGGAATTTGTTTTAGTTGAGGATGCTGCTGAAGGTGTTCTGTCAGTCGCGATCAACAGCCCCAGGACCCTCAATGCTCTCAACGCCCGGATCATCGGTGAACTCAGGGAAACTTTCAGGGAGTGTGCCGCAAGGTCGGATGTGAGTTCGGTCTTATTGACAGGGAAGGGAAAGGCTTTTGTCGCAGGTGCCGATATATCCGAACTGTCAGGTCTCACTCCCGGGGAAGCTGCCGCTTTTTCCAGGAGCGGTTATGACCTTTTCCAGATCATTGAGGAGATGCCCCAGCCCGTCGTTGCGGTTATCAACGGCTTTGCCCTTGGCGGAGGTCTTGAGCTTGCACTGGCTTGTGATTTTCGCTTTGTGGCGGAGGGGGCCAAACTGGGTCTCCCGGAGATCAGCCTGGGGATAATTCCGGGCTTCGGGGGGACCCAGAGGCTGGCCTCGATCGTTGGGATATCGAAGGCCAGGGAAATGATACTTACCGGCAACAGGTTTGACGCTGCCTGGTCGCTGGCATGCGGTCTTGTGGACAGGGTCTTCCCCGAGGACAGGCTTTGGGATGAATCGCTCTCCTTCGCCGGTTTGCTCGCCGCACGCAGCAGCAGTGCCATGTCGCAGGCGAAAAAGGTCCTGAACCTTTCCAGGAATCACCCTGTCGAAAAGGGACTCGAGATAGAGAATATGGCTTTTGCAGCCTGTTTTGAACATCCCGACAGTCATGAAGGGATAAAAGCCTTTCTGGAAAAAAGAAAACCCAGGTTCGCCTGAGAAGGAAATCCTGAGGGGCAGGAAGAAAATCCCCATGAAAACAGGAGCTGCAGAGAAGGAGGAAAGAACGAAATGAGTATGGTCTCTCTTGTAAAGGTCAAACAGGATGATGAGAAAGGGATAGCTGAAGCTGTTCGCAGGGCAGTCGATATCGTCGGCGGCCTGGATGATATTGTAAAAAAAGGTGATCTTGTTCTCATCAATCCCAATCTTGTGGCTGTCCCATCGGGCCGGGTAACGGGTGCGATCAGTCGCTGGGAAGTCTGCAAAGCTATTGCCGACCTGGTTATGGAAAAGGGCGGCCGGCCGGTAATAGCCGAGTCTTCCGCCGCGGGGGTGGACACGGAAAAGGTCATCGAAGCCGGGGAATATACCCGGCTCAGGGAACAAGGCTACGAAGTGATCGACCTCAAACCTACCCCCCGGGCAAAGATCCCTGTTCCGGAAGGGCATAAGGTCTTTTCCGAATTGGGATCCTGGGAACTGGTCCGGAAAGCAGACGTGATAATAAGTGTTCCTGTCATGAAGACCCATGACCAGACTGAAGTGACCCTGAGCATGAAAAACCTCAAGGGCCTTATTGATGACCCCACGAAAAAGGCCTTCCACAGGGAAGGACTCCTGGAAGGCGTTGTAGACCTCATGACCGCTCTCAAACCCAAACTGACCGTCTTTGACGCGACAGTATGCCAGGAAGGAATGGGACCCATCTTCGGAACCCCGGTACCCATGGGGCTTATTCTGGCTTCCAGGGATTATGTGGCAGCTGATGCGGTAGGCGGGAAGATAATGGGATACGACCCCAAGGATGTAATGATAACCGTCCGGGCTGCGGCAAGAGGCATTGGGGAGATGGACCTCGACAGGATAGAGGTCAGGGGAGATGCTTCCATCGCTGATGTAGAGAGACGGTTCAAGCGTGCGAGCGAAACCGTTATCGAGGGTGTTCCCCCATTCAAGCTCATGCTTGATGAAGGCGCATGCACCGGGTGCCGGAACACGGTTATCAGCGCGATCATGGATCTCAAGAGCCAGGGTCTTCAGGGCTGCCTGGAGGGCAAGTATGTTGTAGCAGGCCCGCTTGACGAGAAACTTCTACCCCCCTGCGCCGAAAAGGATAAAACAGTATTGGTGGGTATCTGCGCAAAACATCTGGAAGGCCGCGGAACATACGTCCAGGGTTGCCCGCCGAACAACATTTTTATAGTCCGTGCGATCGTAGGTGAGGGGCAGAAGATCGAGAGGCGCTACGCGACGGAAGAGGGGGCCGATGATCAGTCAGGAGAGACGAAATAACAGGTACAGAAAACTGCCGTCTCAAAATACAAAAGTAATGAACGGAGGGAACGGCTTTGAGAGAAGTTGTAGTAATTGATGCTGTAAGGACCCCCGTAGGGAAATTCAATGGAGGTCTTTCTGCCGTAAGCGCGTCAGATCTGGGGGCAAGGGTGATCAGTGCCCTTCTTGAAAGGACTGGAGTCGAGGCCTCGGCGATAGATCACGTGATAATGGGCAACACTTTGCAGTTTGGAGAGAATACCTACCTGAGCAGGCTGGCAGCTGTCAAGGCAGGGATACCTCATGAAGTTCCAGCATTGACCGTAAACCGGCTCTGCGGCTCCGGTCTGGAAGCCATCAATGAGGCCGTTCGCTTGATCCAGCTCGGATTGGCCGATACTTGCGTTGCCGGCGGTTCCGAGAGCATGACAAACGGCCCTTTCTTCTCCG
>DAOTIQ010000018.1:0-26876 GCA_035448245.1 Thermovirgaceae bacterium
ATGCTTTCCCCCCGACTCTCAAGAAGATCTCTGTCAAGGTCGAAAAAATAATCGTTATGTTCCCCGAAAATTTCAAGTGGGACCGGGAAGTGAAGTTCAGGGTCGGGGTCCTCCGATCTGGGTAAATAGTCCTTTCCTGAACCATCGGGGAGATCGTTTTCCGGAATTGCGATCTTTCCCGGGGTCTTTCCGGTTTGCGGTTTTGTGGTGGCCTGTTTTTCGGAAACGGCGGAGTTTGACAAAGAAGCCTGGTTATCGGCATTTCTTCCCGATTCTGAAAAAATCCCTGTAAGGAATGAAAAAGTTCTGCGGGAAAGTACCCCGTAAAGCCCCATGGCAAGAGATATGCCCGCAAAACCCGTAAATACGGTGCCAAGAGGTCCTATCTTGTTAAAAAGTGTCATTGCTATAGCATTTCCCAACGTGCCTGGTTGAAGGAGATTTGCTGTTGAGGAGATGCCGCTAAGACGATAAAGACCAAGGAAAAGGGAGCAGCATATAAAAAGAACGGCTGTGCCAAAGGTCTGCCTTGCAAGGCTCGGGATCCTGAGACCTGAGAGCCAGGCTAAAGAAAGCCAGGCGGCGAAAAGAAGCAGAATGATTATGGCAGATCCCGGAACCTGAAGTGCCCATGAATGGATAACATCCCCCAGTGATCCGGTACGGAAGAGAAAGACCGTCGCGAGAATGTAAAGGTCAACAAGGAGCAGGGCAAAAACAGAAGCGATCAAGAGAGGTGACCTTGGCCTGTCCCCCTTGCTGATTGATTTTTTGTTCTTTTCGGAAGACGGGTTCTTTGCTTTTCTTCTAGTTACCTTCAGTGTCGCTTCCTCCTACAGTCATTTCCCTTATAAGGAGCGAGGGCTGACCATCTGTTACAGGGACATTCTGGCCCGACTTTCCACACATTCCCGATTCGAAGTGAAGATCGTTTCCGACCGCCTCGATATTCATGAGGACCTGTGGGCCGCTTCCTGTCAGAATGGCATTTTTTACGGGCCATACCGGGCGCCCGTTTTTTATAAGATAACCCTCGGTAACGTGAAAAACAAAATCACCGGAAGTCGGGTTTACCTCTCCCCCACCCATTTTTTTTACAAGAAGACCTTTTTTTATCCTTGCAACCAGAGATTCGGGTTCCTCTGTACCGTTCATTATAAATGTATTTGACATTCTGGGAACAGGAGAGACCTTGTAGGAAGATCTTCTCCCGTTTCCTGTCCTGGGGAAATCACCCTGGATCGAGGAATGGATATCTGTCAGAAAAGACTCAAGGATACCGTCACGTACAAGGATAGTCCTTTTCGAAGGGGTGCCTTCTCCATCAAAGGGATAACTTCCGAAAAGGTCCTGTATCATCGGATCATCGGCGAGGCTGACCAGGGGAGATGCGACTTGCTTCCCCATTGAGTCCCTGAAAACCGAAAAGTCCTTGAGGATAATATCCGCTTCAAGGCTGTGTCCGCAAGCTTCGTGTATCATAGTGCCTCCTGCCATGCCCGATATGACAACTGGCATCGATCCAGCGGGACAGGGAAGAGCCTCAGACATTAGAATGGCTCTTCTGAGAGCCTCAGTTGCTACTGATTCCAGGTCAACAACATCAAGAAACTCCCCTGCGGATATACTGAGGGCCCTGACCTCCCGGCCCGTAAACAAGGCACCGTTTTTTTCCAATATGACCGAAACAGTGAATCGTGTCTTTGAGGACGAGAATCTGCAAAGAGGGTTTTCCGTACCGGCAATAGCTATTTCTGATGACGCACTGCCCCATCCCAGAGTAACCTGTTTGATCGAGTTGGATTCCTTGCGAATTGCCTTATCAATATCCCGGATCCTTTCGAGGGGGTCATCGTCCGGAATTTCGGGATCAGGCAGAAGCAGATCGTCCCGGGAAGCATTCCTGGAAGTTCTTGAAAATCCCGCCCTTTCAGAGCTGCCAGATATGCAATCCAGAGCCCTGTTGAAGGTCGCACCCGTAGAATGGGTAAAAAATGTACGGTCCCCCATGACGATCCTGATGCCGGTGCCATCTGTCCTGGAAGCCGATATCTCCTCGAATTTACCGTTGTCAAAAAGAGCGTATCTTCCGTGACTCCTCTGGATAAAAGCGTCCGAAAAGGTTATTCCGGGGATTTTAAGAGTTTCCATGATGTCGAAAAGTCTGTCCATAGGTTTCACTCCTCTTAACTAACCGCTCTATTCCGGGGTGTTCATCAATGAATCAAATTCGCTCCGCGCCCTTTTGATGGCCCCAAGGTGTTCATTATAGGAAACCGAGAAAAAATGACTTCCGTCTGGCCTGGCAACATAATACATGTATGGTACAAAATCCGGATTCAGGGCTGCATCCCATGAGGATGCAGATGGGACGCATATCGGCGCCGGCGGGTATCCAGGATAAAGGTATGTATTGTAAGGGGAATCGATCTCGAGATGGGAGTAAAGGACCCTTTTAAGCGATAGACCCCTGAGGGCCCATGCGTAGACCACGGTAGCGTCTATCTGGAGTTTCATCCCCGATCTTTCCCTGTTGAGTATAACTCCGGCAATAATTTTCTTTTCTTTCTCTTGCCGGGCCTCTTTCTCGATCATAGAAGCAAGGATCGCTGTTTTTAGAAGATTTTTGCTATCCAGGGCAAGCTCTTCCTCAATTCTGGATCCTACCCTTTTCCACCATGCAAATGAAGCGCTTTTGATCAGTTCTTCAGCCGCCCAGACCGTGGGTGACACGCTGTAGGTGTCCGGAAGAAGAAAAGCCAATCGGGACAATGGATCCGCCGGAAGGAATCTTCTGACTTCTTCAGGAAAAAGGGAGTCTTTTTGGATAGCGACATGAATCGTGTCACCGATTTTCTGCGCTATTTCCGGTAGCGACTCTCCGGGGATAATGGTCATCGATGAAATCTCCGGTTCCGACCGCTCTATCTGCCGGGCGATCTCCCAGGGGGAACCGGGACGGATGCGGTAGATTCCGGGCCTGATAGAACGATCAATTCCAAGCTTGAAAAAAAAGCGGGCAAGGTCAGAAGGGCTGTCAGTAAGCCCTTCCCTTTTGGCAAGACGGGCAATATCGAGGGCACCCATTCCGGGTTCTACTACAAATTCCTGAGGCTCCCCCCTGCCGGGTTCAATGATGACCGAAAGCCTTTCCGGAACGATCCATGTTAGGGAAACGTAAAAAGCCGCCGTAACAAAAAATAACACAAAATTCTGAATAAAAAGGGCCAGACGTGCCCATCCTGACCTGGAATATGTCATGACGGATCAAGGGAAGAAGCGACCCGGACAAGCACTTTGCTAACCGTAATTTCCACTGATACCAGTTCTCTTTCAATGATGGCGTTCGAAGTTTTCCGATAATCAGGGTCATCTATGGAGGACAAATTGACCTGGGCATTTAAGGCCGCGCCTTTTGCGGCGGAACCTGCCATAAGAGCAGAAACTCCGGCATCGGTTATGGCGTTGGGGTTACCCATTTCTGCCGCTGTCAGGCAAAGCTCGGAAAGTTCACGTGAAAGGCAGAGGATCCGCAGGGGAACTTCAGTGGACATCTTAAGCGCCCCCTGCATGGCTTCCTTTCTTGCGGACTTCTCGGTATCGGAATTTTTCGGCATCGAGAGAGCTTTCATGAAAGAGGTGAAAGCTTTTGTGTCTTCCGAGGCCTGTTCCAAAAAATCCTGAGCAAGTTTTATTGCGCTTTCTCTGACTCTTGTCATGGCCTCTTCGCTTTCAGCGTATTTCTCCCGTCCGACAGTCAGGTTTGCTACCATTCTCGCAAGAGATGCACCCAGGGCTCCCGAAACCGCGGCCACAGAACCACCGCCCGGTGCCGGGCTGGATGAACCGAGTTCCTCGAGAAAATCCGTGAGCTTCATTTCATGGAAATTCAACAAGTTTCTCTCCTCCACTCGCACAACTTTGAAACGACGGGCTCTCCTTTTTTGTAGACCGAAAGCACCGGATTTACACCACTATTGTATGCCAGAATGGCAGGAGTTTCACCGTCAAGAATAACAAGGTCTGCAAATTTTCCAGGTTCAAGGCTCCCGGTTCTTGAATCCATGGCGATCGCCTTTGCGGCATTAAGAGTGCAGCCCATCAGGGCCTCCTCTGTGGTCATGGCCATATTCATTACCGCAAGACTGAATACGAAGGGCATGGAATGGGTGTAAGAGGAACCGGGGTTGCAGTCCGTTGAAAGAGCTACGGTAAGGCCCAGATCCATCATTCTTCTGGCGTTGGCGTATGGTTTTTTAAGGCTGAAAGCTGTTGCGGGAAGGAGTACGGCTATTACTCCAGCGGCTGACATGGCCTCCAGATTTTTCTCGCTTGCAGCAAGGAGATGTTCCGCCGAAATGGCTCCTATCTCGGCAGCCAGCGCTGCCCCACCGATGTCATTAACCTCGTCAGCGTGGATCTTGGCTCCCATGCCGTGGTTGGAACCTGCTTCAAGGATTCTTCGGCTCTGGGGGATAGTAAAGACACCTTTTTCGCAGAAAACATCACAGAAAGAGGGGGAACACTCTTTGGCAACAGCTGGGATCATCTCTTTTACGATAAGGTCTACGTATCCATCGGGGTCATCTCTGAACTCCTGTGGGACTGCGTGTGCTCCCATAAAGGTCGATACAATATCCGGCGGTGTCTCCCTTGAAGCCCTGGCTATGACATTCAGCATCCTGATCTCGGAAGGGGTATCCAGCCCATAGCCGCTCTTGATCTCTATCGTGGTTGTCCCGTGGCGCAAGGCCGTTTCAATATTTTTTCTCGTAACCCGGAATAGTTCTTCATCGCTGGATTCCCTTACGTTTTTTACTGAAGAGAGTATTCCGCCTCCTGCCTTCAGGATGTCCAGGTAAGGGGTCCCCTCAAGGCGCATGGCAAATTCCTGCTCCCTTAATGACGCGAAACACATATGAGTGTGAGGATCCACGAAACCGGGGATCACACACTTCCCCATGCAGTCTATCTGCTGGTCTGTCTCCGCCGAAAGAGGGTGTGCAAGAACATCCTCAATATTACCTGCCTCGATTATCAGGCCGTCCCTTACAAGGAGAGCTCCCCTTTCGTAAAAGACGATCCCCGAACCAGATGCTCCATCGTTGATGGGAGTAAATATCTTGCCGTTCATGAAAAGCTTCGCGTTCATTATTCTTCTCCGATCATTTCAAGAAGTTTGAGCTCAATGATCTGTGAGGGGTCAAAATCCACGGTCTGAAGATACCTCACCGCGCTCTCATACATTGCTGAAACCGGTACCATCCCATAAAGTTCTGTCTCAAGGACCGGGATTCCCCACCTGGCGGCCTCATTCCTGACCATATCCAGAACCCGGTAAAGCGGATTTTTCTCGTGATCTACGATATTGATACTTACCTGTACGAGGCCTCTCTCTTCGAGAGGGAGGCCGATCGCCTTGACATGGGCCAGTCCGCCCCCGGAAGCCCTGATGCTTTTGGCAATACTCTTTGCGATATCGATTTTGTCAGTTCCAAGGTTGACATTAAAGGCAACAAGAAATTTTCTTGCGCCTACAACAGTAGCGCCTGCTGTGGGATGAAGAGATGGTTCCCCCACGTCAGGATGCCTTCCAGGCTCCTTTACATTGTTAATGAGGGCCTCGTATTGCCCCTTTCGAATGTTCTCCAGGTTTTTCCTTTCGGGGCTGAGGGCAGCCTCCTCGTAATAGTAAACAGGGATGCCCGTCGCTGAATTGAGCCTTTTTCCGAAAGAATGAGCGATCTGAACGCACTCTTCCATTGTGGATGTGCCAAGAGGCGTGAAGGGGACAACATCGATGGCGCCTATCCGGGGATGGCCTCCCCTATGAACATTCATGTCTATATGGGAAACGGCTTCAGCGGCAGCTTTGAGAAGGGCTTCCTGGAGAGGCTCCGGTTCACCCGCAAGGCTCACGACCAGCCTGTTGTGGTCCTCATCCGCCCTCGCGTCCAGAAAAGTAAAACCCCGACCTCCGCGAAAGGGAGAAAGAATTTTTTCTATTACTTCCTTACGCCGTCCCTCGCTGAAATTAGGCACGCATTCAACTATCTTCATGACGGGATCCCCCTTTTACGGCTGCTTAACTATCAGGTTCAGAAGCATTTCTTCATTTGCCAGATAAGGAAGGGTTATGGAATCATCGGTACTGTTGTTATGTTCAACAATTGTGTCGATAGAGTTGGGGTTCCTTGCCCAGGAGCGTCGGGCAACTCCACCAATAACGTCCCAGGTTATTGATTTTCTTATTACTTCATCTACTCTTTCGCTGCCATCCAGGACCAGACCGAACCCGCCGTTTATGGCTTTTCCTATCCCAACCCCACCACCGTTATGAAGAGCCACAAGGCTCATCCCTCTGGCCGCGTTGCCAGCAAAGCACTGAACCGCCATATCGGCCATCACGTTGCTTCCGTCCCTGATGTTGGCGGTTTCCCTGAAGGGAGAATCAGTCCCTCCCGTATCGTGGTGGTCCCGGCCAAGCATGACGGGACCGATATCTCCATCACGGATCATTTTGTTGAAACGGAGAGCGATCTTTACTCTTCCAACGGCATCCTGGTAAAGGATCCTTGCCTGTGTCCCGACCACCATCCGGTTCTTTCCGGCATCCCTGACCCATATGTAGTTATCCATGTCCTGGGGACGTCTGTCCCTGTCAATGCATTCCATGGCAGCGTTGTCGGTTTTCTCCAGATCCTCCGGTTTTCCACTGAGGCAGACCCACCGGAATGGTCCGTAGCCAAAATCAAAAAGCTCCGGTCCCATGATGTCTTCAACGTAGGACGGGAATATGAAACCATCCCTGGTATCCTTGCCGTTAATTGAAATTTCAGTGTATCCGGCATCGAATATGGCCTTCATGAAGGAGTTTCCGTAATCAAAGAAGTATGTCCCTTTATTGACAAGTTTCCGGATCAGATCAAAATGTTTTCCCAGACTGCTGTTGACCAGTTCCCTGAACTTGTTTCGATCTTTTTGAAGCATTTCGGTCCTTTCGGCGAAGTCAAGTTGCCATGGGCAGTACCCTCCTTCGTAGGGGGCGTGACAGGAAGTCTGGTCTGAGAGCAGGTCTATTGGAATATTGTGATTTAACGCGTATTCGAGCAGGTCAACTATGTTTCCGTGATAGGCTATTGATATTCCCTTTTTTTCTTCCCTGTATTTGTTTGCGATATTGAAAACTTCCGGCAGATCTGAAGAGACAACGGAAACCCAGCCCTGATCGTGACGTGTTTTGATCCTTGACATATCCACTTCGGCAATTATTCCGACGCAACCCGCGATCTCGGCGGATTTGGGCTGTGCACCGCTCATTCCACCCAGCCCGGAAGAGACAAAGACAACTCCCTCAAGGCCGCTTTCGCTTCCCAGACCCAGCTTTCTGCCAGCGTTCAGAATCGTATTGAAGGTTCCGTGGACGATCCCCTGGGGACCAATATACATCCAGCCACCAGCCGTCATCTGGCCGTAATTCGCCACACCCATCTGTTCGGCAATTTCCCAGTCGTCGGGATTGTCGAACATTCCGACCATCAGGGAATTTGTGATAACAACCCTTGGGGCACCCGGTGAAGAAGCAAAGAGGCCAAGAGGGTGGCCAGATTCGACGACAAGGGTAGTTTCCTGGGTAAGATTCTCCAGATATTTTTTTATTAGACGGTACTGCATCCAGTTCTGACAAACGCTTCCTGTTTCTCCGTAAGTAACCAGTTCGTAAGGATACAAGGCAACCTCGGTGTCCAGGTTGTTGTCTATCATTACCTGGAAAGCCTTTCCTTCAAGGCATTTCCCTTTGTAAAAATCAACGGGCATACCCTTTATGGACCCGTCAGGTCGATACCGGTACCCGTAAATCCTCCCTCTCGTCCTGAGTTCTTCAAGGAACTCGGGAGCGACAGTGTCATGATGCTCCGGGGGAATATATCTGAGGGCATTTTTCAGAGCAACAAGAGTCTGGTCAGCTGTGAGCCTGTACCCCCTGTCCGGGGCTCTTCTGATGGAAGGATCAAATGCAGGCATCTCGGGAAGATCCGGGTCAAGCCTTATCTTCATTGCCTTTTCTACAATATTATTGTTTTTCATTATAATATCGCCTCCGTCAAGGTTGATTTATTCAAGAATACCTATAGCATCCTCGACTCCCCTGAGGTAGGAGCCATCTTCGATCCTCTGTATCACTTTCGTGATCATGGGGTGAAGGAAGCTATCCTCATTCAGGTGGGGAACCTCCGTCCTTACAAGTTGATGGATTACCGCAGTGCCTGCCCCCGGTTTCAGGGGACTTGAAAAATCAACACCCTGCGATGCAAGGAGAAGTTCGATCGCCAGGATGTTTTTTACATTATCGAGGATCTCCCTTCCCTTTCTGGCAGAGTACATTCCCATTGAAACATGATCCTCCTGGTTAGCCGAGGTTGGAATCGAATCAACACAGGAAGGGTGCGACAAGACCTTGTTTTCGGAAACAAGTGCGGCAGAAGCGTACTGTGGGATCATGAATCCGCTGTTTATTCCGCTATTGGCTACAAGAAACGGAGGAAGTCCCGAAAGCTTTCCGTCTACCAGCCTGGCCGACCTTCTTTCGGATATACTTCCGATCTCAGCCATAGCAATTCCAAAAAAATCCATCGCAAGGGCAACGGGTTGCCCGTGGAAATTACCTCCACTTATGGCTTCTCCCTCAGCAGGGAATATCAGGGGATTATCGGTTACGGAGTTGATCTCTATCTGGATTTTTTCATGGACATAATCTATCCCATCACGGCTTGCACCATGAACCTGGGGAATGCATCTTAACGAATAGGCATCCTGGACTCTTTCTTTCTTGTGTTTTTCGACGATCTGGCTTCCTTCTATGAGTCTTCTGATATTCCGGGCGACCCGGATCTGACCCTGATGAGGTCTAAGTTCGTGGGTCCTGGAATCAAAAGCGTAGGGGACTCCCCTGAGGGCTTCAAGGGATAGTGCCGAAATGATGTCGGCGGTTTTCAAAAGCGAAAGGGCCTCCCAGGTTGCCATTGCTGCAACTCCTGTCATTGCTGCAGTACCATTATTCAGTGCGAGACCTTCCTTGGGCCCAAGTCTGACCGGTTCCAGGCCGTTAATCCTCAGAGCTTCCGATGCTGAGATCTGCTTTCCTTTGTAAAACACATCACCAATACCAAGAAGTGCTATCGCAAGGTGTGAAAGGGGGCAAAGGTCTCCGCTGGCGCCAACAGAGCCCTTGCATGGTATCACCGGATGGATACCCAGGTTAAGAAGATCGACGAGCCTTGAAAGAGTCTTCATGCTTATTCCGGAGAACCCCCTGATGAGGGAATTGATCCGCAGAAGCATTATTGCCCTGACGATATGTTCTGGAAAGGGATCCCCGACTCCGCACGCATGGCTTACCAGGAGGTTTTCCTGCAGTTTTTCACTTTTATCCGCCGGTATTACCTGGCTGGCAAGATCTCCGAACCCGGTCGTTATTCCGTATATCGTTTTGCCCTCATCGACCCAGGAGCGCACCATTCTGGAGCCTCTTTCAACAAAGGCTACAGCCGAACTGTCCAGGGCGATTTTTTTGTTCATTCTCGCAACCTGGACGATATCCTCCAGCATCAAGGAATGACCGTTCAATTCTAGTATCGAGGATACCATTGGCATCGACCCCCAAAATAGGATTACTTTCTATCTGAAAGACTATCTCGAAAATCATCTCGTGACAATACCCAGGGGGGTTTTACAGAATGGACAATTCCCTTCAGGTGTGGCAATTGTTTCCACAGAGCGGCCGTAATCCCTGGTAATAACCAATTTCCCGCAGGAGGGGCAAAATGTATCATTTTTTTCGCCAGTGTTTCCTGTGTAGACGAAATTCAGGTATCTCGATGCGATCTCTTTCCTTTTCCGTATCTCCTGTAGTAAAGTCGGTGGCTCTTGCCATTGCCATGAAGGAAAGTATCTTGAAATGTGAAGGGGGATATTGTTTGAAAGCCCGCTTATCCACCTTGTCAGGGAAAGGAATTCCTCAAGAGAGTCGTTGATCCCGGGAACAACAAGGTGTGTAATTTCCAGGTGGATACCTCTTTCCACCGCTCTTTTTATCCAATGAAGTACAGGGCCGACCGAACCGCCGAGCTTTTCGTAGGTTCGGGGATAAAAACCTTTCAGATCAATATTCATGGCCCCTGTGATATCAAGAAGTTCCTCAAGGGGGTCTGGGGAAATAAAACCGTTTGTTACAAGAACAATATCTGCTCCATATTTTTTCAAAGGTTCCGAGATATCCAAAATAAATTCAAACCAGACCGAAGGTTCGTTATAGGTAAATGCTACCGAAGACTGTCCAGAATCACGGACAAGGGAAGAAAAACCATTCGGAGAAAGGTATTTCAATCCAGTCGGTGTTTCGGATCTCGCGAGATGGGCGTTCTGGCAGAAGGGACAGAAAAGATTGCAACCGAAAGTGCCGACCGAAAAAATCTCCGTTCCCGGCTTCCAGTGGAAAAGAGGCTTCTTCTCTACCGGGTCTACGGATGCGCAAAAGTAACCGTAATTGAGAGTGAAAAGTTCCCCTCCCCTGTTCAGCCTTGTCAGGCAGTTCCCTTTTTCCCCTGGTAGAATAAGGCAACCCCTGGGACATAGAAGACACCTTGTATTTCCATTATTTTCCTTTTTCCAGTATTTTGCCCTGGTTTCTGTCTTTTCGGTCATTCTGAAAACCTCGAAACGCGAAACCGGCTTATCCTGACCCCCTCTGCAGAACCAATTCCAGCCTTGGAAAGGGCTATTCCCAACTGTTTTTCAACAGTTTCGACTCCATCGAGGTCCGGGAGAAGTACTCCCCTTCTGGAGCCTTTCTCAACGATCACCCCGAAAACTTTCGGATCAAGGAGAGACAGATCAGTGATCGGTTCCGGTTCATCCAGAACATCCACGGAGATCCGGCAGTTTAACAGTTCATTCCATGCCACAGGCATAAAACGAGGGTCTTTACAGGCCGCCGAGTAGGCATTTGAAACAATTTCCTCACCAATGCTGGGAAAAACTGGAACAACAGTACCAATGCACCCTCTCAGTTCGCCGCCAACGGTCTTGATGGAAACAAAACATGCTTTTCTTTCTTCAAGGGACTTATCACTGAAGAGGGGCATTTCTTCAAGGTGATCATTAGGGTCTTTGCCAAGGGAGGCCATCTCTATTGCTTTTCTTGCAAGTATCAAGTGATATTTCCCTACGTTTTCCGCAGGTCTTTCCGGTTTCCAGAGAGCGGTAGCGTATCCAACTCCAAAAGGAGCCTCATAGGATAACAGTTCGATTTCTTCTCCAAGAGAAATACCTATAAGGGCGAGAACCGAGCGAAGGCCACATTCGCCGCCGTTCAATATTGTCCTTACGGTAAGTGAAAAAACCGGTTCTGGTGAAGCAGATACTATTGATTCCTGGATCTTTCTGTCAAGGATCTCTCCGTCGGGGTGGAATCCGGCAGGGGAATCCTTTTTGAGTCTGTGTGAGAGATCCCCGCTTGCCAGAAGCAGCCAGTCTGTGCTGGAGTTATACCGCCGAAGATGGATCCCGAATTTATATGCCGAGGAGAAATCAAGCAACAGGGGATTGAAGATCAACAAGGGAGGGATCTTTCCGAATATCATCTCGAAAAAAAGAAGAGGAACAACGGAAGCATAATCAAGGGTAAAGACATCTGGTTTTTGCTCTGCTATCGAAAACATTTGATTTATGTGCTCCAGAAGGGAAGAAGCCTCTTTTCCCACACCTGTCGCATCAACACTCTGGTTTCCGGCTCCGAAACCGGAGAGAGAACCTTTGAAACGATAGCTGTTGACAACGCAGGGTTTCAAGCCGGTTTGAGCGTGGGGGTCCAGAAGAAGGATCGCCTCGGGGGTATGCCCTTTAAGTTTGGTTTTCATGGAAACAATGGCTTCAAGTGTTTTTCCCGGCCTTACACCCGACCTTGACGCAACTTCCGGCACCAGGATGGGAGCGTGAGGCAGAAGCAGACCGGCTGACCACATTTTTTAATCCTCCCGGGCACGAATTTTGCTATATATATTGTATTATGACAGTGTCCTGTAGCATTTTTCAATATTCTGAAATTATTGAAGCCGAGGTGTAATCCCCATGGGGCCGCCTGAAGGCAACCAGAAAGAATCCAGAGTTCTTGACCTGATTGGCAGACTCGAGGAGTTAATTGAAGTTTTTCAATTAACTGAAAGTGATTTTTCCGAATTGAGGGACATACCCTTTCCGAAAAGGAAGTTGTCTGCTATTGCCGGTGTTCTTGCCCTTCCTCTTTCACAGGCAGCGAGAATACTCCTGATCTCCTCCGTTCTTCAGAGCCGGGGAGATGAACTTAACTGCCGTTTCAACGAACTGGCTTCCGTTTCCGGTCTGTCAGAAAGAACGGCTTACAGGGCTCTCAAGGAGATCAAGGAATCGGGCCTTTTCGACATTAAGGCAGTTCCGGGGACGGGTGTAACCATTTACTCCCGTTGGCTCTGGAGCAAACCGGGGGAAAGGGCGCTCAGGATACTTGGTGAAAACAGGGATATCCAGGATCAGAGTATCAGCATGGAGTCACCAAAGGAATAAAACCGGTATCCCATTGAGACAGCTTCCCTGTAGGCTTTCATGGTCAGATCAAGGCCCGCGAAAGCGGCCACCAGCATAAGAAGGGTGCTTTTTGGAAGGTGAAAATTGGTTACCATCACATCGACCATACGAAACCTGTACCCCGGATAAAAAAAAGCATCAGTGCTGAAGGGTCCGGCCTCCAGTTCTCCGTTATCAATGGTTCTGCTTTCGAGTGCTCTTACAGCAGTGGTTCCAACGGCGACGACCCTTCCTCCCCTCTTCCGGGTATTCATTATTTCTGTGGCGGTTTCTTCCGATATAAATCCCTCTTCAATGTGCATGGCATGATCCCTTATATCAGAGGTCTTGACTGGTCTGAATGTTCCCAGACCTACGTCAAGAGTTATGTTTTTTTGAAGGACTCCGATGCTTTTGATCTTTTCCAGTAATGGACGGGTAAAATGGAGTCCCGCGGTGGGAGCGGCAACAGACCCTGAATTCCTTGAAAATACGGTCTGGTACCTTTCGGGGTCGATGGCGCTATTTTTTATGTATGGGGGTAGCGGTATTTCTCCGTTCTTTTCGATAAATGACATTACGTCCAGATCATCGGGAAACCGGCATATCCTTGTCCCATCGTTACCCTCACCCAGAACTGTAACGGGGATATCACCTTTCAGTATTACCCGTCTGCCAGGTTTGACCCTTTTCCCGGGGCGGATAAGGGCTTCCCACTCCACCGCCACGCTATTCTGCATAGCAACCGGTTTAAGCAGGAAGACTTCTATCCTGGATTCCCCGCCCTCTTTTTTCCCGATCAATCTGGCACGAATCACCCTGGTATCGTTAAGGATCATGATGTCGCCTTTTCGAAGACAGGAGGTAATATCCCGGAAGTATCGATGGTACATTTCACCTGATGAACGATCTATAACCAGAAGTCGGGAGGAGTCCCTGGGCTCGACAGGATCCTGTGCGATAAGTTCTTCCGGAAGGAAGTAATCGTAACTGGCGGAGTTGAAATAGCGTGGATCATTCCCGGGCGATTTGATTTTTCCCATTCAGTTTGATATCTTTTCCAGTCTGGTGCCCGGAAAATAATGTTGCAATATTTTTTCAAAACCCCAACCTGCTTCAGAAAGGCTTTTGGCTCCCCACTGGGAAAGTCCTACGCCGTGACCCCATCCCCTGCCAGTGAAAACAACGGTATTTCCAGAGGACCTCGATGGGGGCTGTTGTGGATTCGGTAAGGAAGACTCATTTGAGCATCCGCTTTGTCTTTCCAGAGCAACTCTGAGATAGTGGCCTCTCTTTTCCGGTTTTATGAGCATGTCCATAAGTTCCTCGGAGTTGAAAACCCCGTTTTTTGTGAGGGAGATCAAAAGTTGCTCATCCCGCGGAGAAAGGGGGATGTTATCCTGATCTTGAGCGGCAGAAGAAGGGGTGGAGTTTTGGGGTACGTTTGTTTTCAGGTTCGGGACAGCTTCCCCTATCCTGAAAAAAGTGCTTTTTATCCTGTCCGGGCCCATGAAAGTCCTGAACTGACTTGATTTCAGCGTCACACTTCCAGAACTGCCGGATACCGTGATCATTTCCGCCCTGCCAGCCATGTCCACCGATGCGATCTCAATGGATGAAAGGTTCCCGACATTGACTCCCCTTGCGGAAAGAACCCGCTGTATTTCAGAAAGGGGTATCCTGACCTGCCAGTTGGAATAGGGGGACTCGTAGGCAATTGGTTCCGGTTTTCCCATAAGGTAGGGAATGACTGAACTCCATACAGTGGATACATCAGCGGTATGCCCCCCACTGTCGGAGTGGTAGAAAGTCGCCGCAATGGTACCCTGGTACTTCAGGACCATTCCCCTGGTCAAATCTACCGCTCTGGTAAGGATCGGGTCTTCGGCATTGACGCCCCTGTAAACCTGGCAATGGCTTGTTGCGCAAATATCGTACCCGGCAGACCCGTGCTTGTTCCTGTTTCTCAGAGCATAGGTCCTCGCGATCACCGCCTGTGCCTTGAGCACTTCCATGGGCCAGGCAGGGTTGACCTCCATTTTTAGAACTCCCTTGAGGTAATCTTCAACGTCTATAACATTGACCACGGCAAAACCGCGGCCATCCTGCACCAGGCGCATATATCCCCTGTAAGGGCGTCCGTTCCATTGGATCATGGACTGGCTTTTTATCGTGACTGGAAGTTTCATCGTTTTGGAACCTGCTACTATCGTTCCCCCAGTACCTGCCGAAATTTTAATAGCAGATTTGAAGGAGGCCTTTTCGCCCGATGCACCTGAAATATTGAATGACTCTTTCCCGGCAGAAAAAGAGGAACTGCTCTCTCCTGTGGAAATCCCCACAGATATTGTCGCCGCAGAGGCAACTGCCGGAGGAAACGGAGTAACTGTCAAGGAAAGGAGCAGGGCTATCCCTGCAGAAAGAAACAGACTAATTTTTCGCCAGCGTTCATTACCAGTAATCATTACTCTTCCCCATCCTCTTCTGATCCATTCTCTTCGAGCGAAAGCAATCGCTGTTCACTTGTATTTTCATCTCTGTACTCTATTCCCAGAAAATCAAAGGCTTTCACCATTGCCTTGCGTCCCCTTGGGGTCCTCTCGATAAACCCGTTCTGTATAAGGAAGGGTTCATAAATATCCTCTATTGTCTGGGATTCCTCATTGAGGGCTGCTGCCAGGGTAGAAAGCCCAACGGGTCCCCCTCCGAAAAGTACCGAAAGGGCGTGAAGATATCTCCTGTCCCTGTCGTCCATTCCGATGGAATCAATTCCAAGCATACAAAGGGCAGCCCTGGCAAGGCTGGCGTCAATATTCGGTATGTTCCTGACCTCCGCAACATCACGGACTCGACGGAGAAGACGAAGGGCGACCCGGGGAGTCCCTCTCGAACTTCCTGCAATGGCGTTGGCGGCTTCTTCGGATACTTCAATATCAAGAAGTCTGGAACCTCTTGATATGATCGCAGCAAGATCTTTTGTGGAATAGGACTCAAGTTGTTCGACAATTCCGAATCGGGCACGAAGAGGGGAGGTCAGAAGACCAAGCCTCGTTGTGGCCCCCACCAGAGTAAAGGGAGGCAACTGCAAACGGATATTTCTGGCGAGGGGGCCCTTCCCAACGATGATATCAAGGGAGTAATCTTCCATTCCAGGGTAGAGGACCTCTTCGACTGCCGGAGAAAGCCGGTGTATCTCGTCAATGAAGAGGACATCCTTTGGTTGGAGGTTTGAAAGGATCGCCGCCAGATCCCCGGCCCTTTCGAGGGCGGGCCCGGACGTAACCCTAATTTGCCCCTCCATTTCGTTGGCAATGATCCCGGCGAGAGTCGTCTTACCCAGACCGGGAGGGCCGTAAAACAGACAATGGTCCAGGGGCTCATTCCGATTAGATGCGGCCTTGATATAGATTGCCAGTTTCTTCCGAAGGTTATCCTGTCCTATAAAATCACAAAGCCTCAACGGTCTTAACCCGTGAGTCTCCTCTTCCCTGTTTAGAAAAGAATTATTTGATTCCCGCTCATGAAGGTCAGGGTTCAATTAAATACGTCAGCTCCTTCTGATTTTATCAAGGGCTTCTCTAAGTAGTTCCTCTGGAGATTCGGGCACTGAGGGTCGGTCTTCCACAACCCTTGTAACCGCCGTTCTTGCTTCGGATCGTGAAAAACCCAGTGATTCCATGGCATCAATAACAAACTGGGCTACATTGGAGTTTTCAGTTGGCCCACAACTGGCAAAACCTTCAAGACCTGATCTTTCCAACCCCTGTTTAAGCTCAAAACAAAGCCTTTCTGCAGTTTTTTTCCCGACTCCCGGTACCTGGCACAGAGCGGTAGTGTCATCCCTGGAGATTGCCGTGACCACTGTTTTTAGCTCCAGGTTCCTCAAAATGGTAATGGCCAGCCTGGATCCCACTCCGCGAACCTTGAGAAGAAGGTTGAATAGAGATCTTTCCGTTTCATCTATGAAACCAAAAAGAGATGGACCCACGTCACTTACCTGAAGGCTGGCAAGAACCCTTGTTTCGGTTCCTTCACGGGCTTCCATGAAGACTCCCCTCGAACACATAAGATAAAACCCAATTCCACCCGCCTCGATTGCTATGCCCTCGGTATCGATCCTGGTGACTTTTCCCTGGAGACTGTCTATCAATATCCGTCACCACTTTTCGTCAGGTTCGAATAGTTGTACATGGCAAGCCCGGTCAGGGCAATTGCCAGAGCATCTGCGGCATCATCCTGACCAATCGTTCTTTCCATGTTCAGAATACGTGAGATCATTCCTTCTACCTGACCCTTTCCCGCCCTTCCGTTGCCGCACACGGCCATCTTGACCTCCGATGGTTTGGGCTGGACCAGGGGGATACCTGCTTTGGCGGCAAGAAGAAGGACTGCTCCCCGAACCTGAAAAACAGATTCTGCTGTGGTTCTGTTTTTCCCGAAGAAAAGCCTCTCGACGGAAAAAATATCCGGCATGTTTTTCTCGACGAGAAGAGATAATTCGTTGTAAATTTTCAAGATCCTCTGCTCCGGCGGTTTGCCGGGGGAAGTCGTAAGGCATCCAAATTCTCTTGCCCTGAAAATTGCCCCTGACTGAACCACAACACCGTACCCCAGCCTCCCTATACCGGGGTCTACACCGAAACAGACCCTTTCCATGGCGTTATCAGCCGACTATCTCTTCCATTATTTCGTCGGGAATATCAAAGTTGGCGTAAACATTCTGGACGTCATCATGCTCCTCAAGGGTTTCAAGGAATTTCAGAAGCTTCTCAGCTTCCGGCCTGTTCTTGAGTTCCACAGTTGTTTTCGGGATCATTTCAAGGCCTGTGCTCTCAATAACATAACCGGCGTTGGTCAACTGATCCCTGACCTCCGTCATCGCGGCGGGATCGCAGGTTACTGTGAACCCTTCACCATTGTCTTCCAGATCTTCGGCACCGGCATCGAGACAGATGCCCATCAATTGATCCTCGTCCAGCCCATTTCCGGTCACCCTTATGGCGCCCTTTCTCTGGAAGATCCATGAAACACAGCCAGCCTCCCCGAGAGAACCGCCGCTCCGGCTGAAAAGAAACCGTATCTCGGAGGCTGTCCTGTTCTTGTTATCCGTCAGAGTCTCCACGAGTACAGCGACACCGCCGTTCCCATATCCTTCGTACATTATCTCGTCGTAAGAGGCTCCATCCATGTCTCCGGATCCTTTTTTGACAGCCTTTTCGATGGTGTCTACAGGTACGTTGGCTCCTCTGGCCCTTTCAATGGCCGCCTTGAGGCTCATGTTCATAGAAGGATCCGGACCACCGGTTTTTGAAGCCACCATAACAGCCCTTATGTATTTCTGGAAAGCCTTTCCTCTTTTGGCATCCTGTGCCGATTTCCGGTGCTTTATGTTTGCCCATTTCGAATGTCCCGACATCTATTATCACTCCTGTTCTAAATCTGTCTGTCAATAAGGCATATCGGCGGAATCTCTCTTTTGTGTGAAGACCGCCTGAATGCGTCATCGATCTTTTTGGCGGTGGCATCGTCAGATTCTTTGGTAGCAAGATATCTGTCTATTTGTTGATAGGTCATTCCAAGTTCATCCTCGTCCGTTTGTCCTGCCCAAAGACCGGCGGAAGGGGGTTTGCCTATCACCGTTGCGGGCACACCAAGCTTACGAGCCATTCCTATTACTTCTCCTTTGAGGAGATCTCCCAGGGGCAAAATATCCACCCCGGAGTCTCCATGTTTGGTGAAATATCCGGTATGTATCTCCGCGCGATTGCCAGTTCCGCAAACGAGAAGTTTTTTTTGCTGACCAAGACAATAAAGAGTTGTCATTCTCAGGCGCGGTTTTATGTTGGAAAGGTGGACACCGTTCACGGAGGATGTCTCGGCAGGCATCGCCCTTAGAAGAGCGTCGTAGGTCGCCGAAAGATCCACCCGTATCCACGGAAGATCAAATTTCTCGACCACCAGCATTGCGTCAGACTCATCAATGTCATTGCTGTGACATGGCATAAGGACCACAGCCATTTTTTTGCCACAGACCCTGGAAAGCAGGGCCGCAACGACCGCGGAATCTATTCCGCCACTCAAGCCGACGATACCACCTGCCCTCCCGGACTCTTTGATCTTTTGGAATACCCAGGCGGAGATCTTTTCGATAAGAAATTCAGGATCCCTATAGATAGGCATGTCGCTCACACTCCGGATAAATGGGGTTTTATGACGATCCAGGTGATATTCTAGCATAGTTGTTACTGGGTTTATTCCTGTTTTTCCGCTTCCCCCATAGAGGTTACGGGAGTATAAAGACGTGGGTTTCTCCCCGCGGTGAAGGGGAATTTTTTCCGTATCCTTTCAAGGTTGCTGATATCTGTGTCTATCGTATTTACGCACTCCCCGCTTCCTGGAGCCTGAAAAACAATGTTCCCGTCAGGAGCCGCCAAAAGGGAATTTCCACCGTAGATTTCATTCCCTCCCTTTCCGCACCTGTTACAGGCTACAATAAAAACCTGGTTCTCGATGGCTCGTGCCCTCAGAAGGGTAATCCAGTGGTCTATTCTTGTTGAGGGCCATTCCGCGGGGACAAATATCATTTGTGCTCCGGAAAGGGCTATAGACCTGACGAATTCGGGGAAACGGATATCAAAGCATATTGCAACCGATGCCGTTACGCCGTAAATCTCAAAAAGAAAAGGACGCTCTCCGGGCCTGAAAAAAAGAGGTTCATCAAGAAGGGGGAAAAGATGGGCCTTGTCATAGAAACCCGTTACTTCTCCCCCATCTCCTATTACGTAGCATCTGTTGTAGATCGGGCCATCAGGTTGATCTTTCCACGGAAGGCTGCCGGCGACAATGTAAAGCCCTTTATTTCTGGCCACACCCTGCAGCATGTCGAGTGCCCGGGGGCTTTGCTCCGAATGATATTGCAGTGATGGGTTATCATATGAACAGGTCCAAAGTTCAGGCATGACAACGACCGATGGCCCATCGGGCAGACCGTTAAATGTTTCCGACATTTTTTTGATGTTGGCCGCGGGGTTGCCCCATGTTATGTCTGACTGGATAATATGGACACGAATCTTTTTCATTTTTCCACCTTTTTGAAAAGATTTGGGGGGGCGTGTTTTGGAAAAGCTTGCAAGATTCAGCGTTTCACTGCCTTCGGATCTACTTGAAAGATTCGACAGATGGGTAGAAGTAAGGGGCAACAAGACAAGATCTGACGCCCTCAGGCAACTGATACGGCGTTACATATCCGAATCGTGCTGGGAAGACGGGGACCAGATCGTGTTCGGGACCGTCACACTCTTCTACGACCACCATTCCCATGATTCAGCACAGGAGATAACATCTCTTCAGCATGAATTCGGGGACATTATTATTTGTTCCACCCACATCCATGTCGACCACCATAATTGTTTCGAAAGTGTTGTTTTCAGGGGCAAATCATCAAGAGTAAAAAAATTTGCAAAAGATCTTAGCGGCCTCAAGGACGTAAGCAGTTCAGAGCCGGTAATTTCGACTATCCCCTGATAATCCCGGACATTATTTAAAATCGGCAACTGCCGACCGTCACAGGGATCACCCTGATGGAGCACAACCCTTCTTCTTTCTGGGTTCACCCTCTATCAGGATAAGGGTTTTGCATCTGCATTCCGGGCAAGAAGGGTTGATGTCCCTCTCGCAGGACTCAAAAACGTTACCGCATGACGCGCATCGGTATTTTCGTTTTTTTCCCATTTGACTGACCTCTCTTCCCGAAAAAGGCGGGCCGGCCGAAATGAAGCTGGCCGGCCTTGGATTTTTTAGATATTGCCTGCGGTAGCGACCATAACTGCCTTGATAGTATGCAGACGGTTTTCTGCCTCGTCGAAGACTTTCGAGCTGAAGGACTCGAAAACATCCTCTGTGACTTCGTTCCCCTTGACCGCGGGGAGGCAGTGAAGGAATATGCATTCCGGGTTTCCAGTAGCCTTCATAAGATCCATATTCACCTGATAGGGCTTCAGAAGCGCTGCCCTTTCTGCCATTTTGTCTTCTTCACCCATGGAAGCCCAGACATCAGTATATATCGCGTCGGCATTCTTTACCGCTTCCCTTGGATCCTCAATAAAGGCGATCTTCGCACCTGTCGTTGATGCGATTGCCATACACTCCTCGGAAAGTTCCTTTTCCGGAAAAAGCCCTGCTGGTGCTGCTATCGTAAAGTTGACTCCCATCTTGGCCGAGCCGATCATGAGGGAATTGGCCATGTTGTTTCTTCCGTCACCCGAATAGACCAGATTCAGCCCTCTTAGCCTGCCGAAATTTTCCTGGATAGTAAGGAAATCGGCGAGGATCTGTGTGGGGTGATACATGTCAGTCAGACCATTCCAGACAGGGACCCCGGAATACCTGGCGAGATCTTCCACTACCGACTGCTTGAATCCACGAAACTGGATACCGTCAAACATTCTGCCCAGAACTCTCGCGGTATCCTTTACGGACTCCTTGTGGCCAAGCTGGATGTCGTTCTTGCCCAGATACTCGGGGTGAGCCCCTTCATCGATACATGCGACGGTAAAGGCGCACCTTGTTCTGGTGGATGGTTTTTCAAAGATAAGGGCAACATTCTTTCCCGCAAGGGCGTCACCCCTTACGCCGGATCTTTTCTTTTCCTTGAGTCCCACCGACAGATCGAGAAGATACTGAATTTCCTCCCGGGAAAAATCCTTGAGCGTCAGAAAACTTTGTCCCTTAAGATTTAGCGGCATTTACTGAGACCTCCTGGTTGTTTTGGTGTTTGGTCGTTATTTTATGGAAAAAACTGCCGGGTCCCGCATCATGGGCATGCTCATGCACCTGGGGCCACCTCGGCCTCTTCCAAGTTCGGCTCCCTTGATCTCGAACACCTTTATTCCGTTTTCCTGCAAAACCCTGTTTGAAACAACGTTTCTGCGGTATGTGACTACTACTCCGGGGGCGATAGCAAGTGTATTTGTTCCGTCGTTCCACTGGTCCCTTGCTGCAGCCACAGGATCGCCTCCCCCGGTCTCTATGAACCTGACCTCTTCGAGGTTCAGAGCCTTTTTAAGACATCCCCCAAGGCTCTTGTGTTCCTCTATGGATGTGACCTTTCCAATTTCATCGTAATCCAGCTCCCAGACCCTGATAAAGTCCCTGACTTCCGGATATATTGTGAAGGCGTCACGGTCTACCATGGTAAAAACCGTATCAAGGTGCATTGCCGAACGGGTCTTGGGTATATCGACGGCAAGAACTTTTCTGACCCCGGCTTTTTCTGCAAGTCTTTTCCCGATGATCTGAATCGCTCCGGCTGCCGTTCTCTGGCTGATACCGATAGCAACTATCGAATCGGAAAGGACAAGGATATCTCCCCCCTCAATGTTATAGGGGTATGTGTCCCGGTAATCCTCTCCAAAAAGAATCTCGATGTCCTTGAAGTAAGGGTGGTGACGGAATATATATTTGGCATAAAGGGGTTCCTTCCTTCTTGCCTCGAAATTCATTACACTGATGATCACGCCGTTATTAACGAAACTGAAGGGGTCCCTCTGAAAATAAAGATTCGGAAGAGGACGGATAAGAAAATCCCTGTCAGACATGGCCTGCAGGACAAGGCTTCTGCACGGGGGCATGAACTCCAGGGCTTCTTCCTTGGTAAGCCCCGCTATCAGTATTTCTGCAAGATCGCTGGGGGTCTCCTCCTTGAGAACCGACTTCAGGGCCGAGGCAAGAGGAATGTCTATAGCTTCAAGGGCAAGAGCCTCATCAAGCAGAGAATCACGAACTTCTTCATCCCGCAGGACATGAGAAAGACAATTCCTGAAATAAACCACTTCAACTCCATTGTCTCTTAACAGGTCAGCAAAAGAATCGTGCTCCTTCTGGGCTTCCTCGACCCAGAGGATATCGTCGAAAAGAAGGCTGTCCTTGTTATCAATAGTCAGGCGCTCAAGTTCCTTGCCGGGGCGGTGCAGCATTACTCTTTTAAGTTTGCCAACTTCTGAAGAAACACTGAAGGATCTTTCTTCTTCTGTCATGATATACCCCCTGGATTCTTGATTATACGTCCAGTCAAGTATAGATCATTTGTCAAAAAGGAAAAAGGCGGGTTCCAGCCCGCCTTGTAATTTCATTAATCCAGGGCCATAGCACTTTCCTTTGGCAGAATTGAATTTATTGCCCCTTCACTTCCGGTAGAAATACAGCCCCTTTGAATTTCGATGGATGTGGTTCTTGAAGATTTCAGGTAGGACGACAGGTGCTCAAAAGCCTTCCATGGATCAGCATTGCATCCGCAGGTAAAAAGATCGATCGCCGCATATCCGAACTCTGGCCAGGTATGGATCGTCAGGTGAGATTCAGATATTACAAGAACCCCGCTGATACCATGGGGCTGAAATTTCCTGAAGGCCGACTCCACAACCGTTGCTCCCGCTTTTTCGGCGGCAGTTTCCATTGCCTCCTGCAGTTCCCCGATGTTGTCAAGGGCCTCGCGGTCACAGTCATAGGCCTCGACCAGAATGTGTCTCCCGAGGGATTCCCCGTTTTTCAACAATTGTCACCTCCCCACATGATAAGGCACTCACGAGCCATCTTTGCCGCGAGCACCGACGTTACATTGTTTACGTCATGTGGAGGCGAAACCTCCACAATATCGAAACCAACAACATTCAACCCCTTCATCTCGTAAAGGGCCTCGAAAATTTCCCTGGCAGGGGTCCCGCACGGTTCCGGGGTTCCGGTACCAGGTGCTTCTGCGGGCTCCACTGAATCTATGTCTATAGTAATATAGACCGGCTTTTCATTGATCCTTTCAAGACATTTTCCTAAAGGTCTCAGCAGTTCGCCCGGGTAGAAACTGGTGTTGGCCATACCCCACTCGAATTCTTCCCTGGTTCCTGATCTTATACAGAACTGGTAAAGAGAACCGGGCGAAACCAGACATTCTTCTGCGATCCATCTCATTACGGTTGCATGGTTGTATTTCATTCCATGATACTTCTCTCGGAGGTCCGCATGAGCGTCCATGTGGATCACCACGAGGTCCCCGAATGTCTTTACTGCGGCCTTGACAACAGGAAGGGTAACAAGATGTTCCCCTCCAAAAGAAGCCACTCTTTTGCCCATATCAAAAAAACGGGAAGAGACGCTCTCGATAATAAAGAGGGATCGACACAGATCATCACCCGGGAGATTCAGATCCCCTATATCACAAAAATCGATCTCTGAAAGATCTTTATCCAGAGGAAAACTGTAAGTCTCGAGACCATGGGACTCCTCTCTTATGACAGAAGGGGCCTGGCCCGTGCCATGCCTCCTGGTTACGGTCATGTCGAGGGGAAGACCCTGAAGGATCCATTTAACTCCCGAATGGGTCCTTCGACTTTCGAGGAACCTTTTCAACTCTCCTGGTACCGCCCCGCGATAATATCTTCCAGAAAGGGAGGAAGAACGAATGCTGCCCTGTGGATCTCTTTCGAATAGTAGCGGGTATCCACGGGAATATCGCTTCTTATTCCTTCGGGATCGTGCTTTTTGGAAGCAATGGAATAGGTCCATACCCCGGTGGGATAGGTCGGCATTGCTCCCCAGAAGACTTTTACCAGGGGAAAGACCTTCTTCATTTCCGAAACGGCATCGGACAGAATCTTTGGTTCTGCGAACGGGGACTCTGTCTGGGCCACCATGAAACCGTCATCGTTGAGAGAGTTGTAAACATCCCTATAAAATGACTCCTTAAAAAGGCCCTCGGCAAAATCGACGGGATCGGTACTATCCACAAGGACAACATCAAACTGGCCCCGTCTTTCCCGGATGTAATCGAGAGCGTCCATACTCTTTACAGTTACCTTGGGGTGATCCAGCCCAACTCTGAGGGATGGGAAAAACTCCCTCGAAGCATCTATAACCTCCTGGTCGATATCAACCAGGACTATCTCCTCGACAGAGCAATGCTTCGCTGCCTCTCTTGCGGTCCCGCCGTCTCCTCCACCAACAATAAGGACATTCTTCGGAGAAGGGTGCGATGAAAGGGCAACATGTGAAAGCATTTCATGATAGGCAAATTCATCCCTCTCGGTTACCTGAATAGCTCCGTCAAGGGCCATCAACCTGCCATATTCCTCGGTATCTGCTACGAGAAGATGCTGATAAGGGGTTTTTCTATTGGCCAGAATTCCGGTTATCCTTAAACCAAGGCAAAGATCCGGTGTCTGGTACTCGGAAAACCAGAGATCAGTTATCCTTTTGTCCATTATGGTATTCCCTTCAGAATTTTGTCGGGAAAAAGAGCGGACAGCCTGCAAATACTGTACCGCACTCCTTCACAACATGGTCAACGGCCTTGACTTTGACCTCTTTCAGGGCCAGGGATCTCATATCGAAAGCCTCCCTCACCATCTCCTCGACCCTCGCTGCCGCTTCTGATCCGGGGCAAAAACCCGAGAACTCGAAAATCATCCCAAAAGATTCGGGATCCTGCGGTATACCCACACCTATAGAAGCGGATATGGTCTCACCGGGAACATCACTGGTGATAGAACCATAGGCAATGGGAAGAAGGGAGCCAAAAGGCATTGACAGAGATTCCCTGAAGGTACAGTGCGGAGGCAGGACACTGCTCACCCGCAAAAGGTTCATGTTCCCCACTCCGGCATCAAGAAGAGCCGAATCAAAGGCGGTGAGTTTTTTCTTTCCCTCGCCTCTCCCTACAACAAGCGTAAACAACTCAGGAACTGGCAACATAACAACGCAGGCCTCCCATACTTTCAACTATCAGCAAAAAAGCGCATATCATTATATCTTGAGACTGAGGGGTGTCAATGAAAAATAGAAATGAAAAAAGAAACTTCAGAGGAAAAAAGGAGAAAACAGGGCAGGTTATTTTCCGGGCTTAAGAAAACCCTGACTTTTGCAAACATCCAGAAAACGGATCTCGAGGTCGTCAAGGGAACACCTTCCCAGGGGCTTGCCTTTGACGAAAAGCATAAGTCCCGACGGTGTTCCCGCTATTCCTATGTCGGCTCCAGAGGCTTCCTGTGGTCCGTTAACCTCACACCCCATGACCGCCACGGTCAATTGTGGTTCAAGCATTTCAAGCAAGGGCTCGATCAAATTAACAAGTTCCGGAACGGATGCCCTCCTTCTTCCGCAGGCGGGACAGGAAATCAGGTCAGGCTCGAAACGCCGGAGCCCAAGGGACTGAATTATTCTTTTTGCCACCCTGACTTCATCGATGGCGGGTCCCGTCAGGCTGATCCTTATGGTATCCCCGATTCCGCTCCCAAGGAGAGATCCCAGGGCAACACTGCTTTTGATAATGCCTCTTTCACCCGGGCCAGCCTCGGTCAGGCCGGCATGAACCGGATAATCGAAACGTTCCGCAAGGAGTGTGTTGGCTTTCAGCGTCTCGTTCATGGAAGATGATTTAAGAGACATAATAATTTCCCCGACTCCGTGACCCTCAAGTGCCCTGATCTGGTCATCTACCGCTGCCAGAAGGGCAGAGACCCTGTTGCCGCCGGCTTTGGCTATCTGGGCTTTCGAAAGGGATCCTCCATTCGCTCCTACCCTCACAACGGTCCCGTTTTCAATTATCATTTTGCAAAGTTCGGCAAGTCCTGACTTGCTGGCCATGTTACCAGGGTTGAGCCTGATCGACCGGCATCCGACCTCAATTGCCTTCATGGCCAGTTTGTGATCGAAGTGAATATCAGCCATTATCTCCATCGGAGACTCCCGAAGCAGAAATGAAAGGGAATCGGCAAGCAGAACCTCCGGGAAAGCCACCCTTGCCAGTTCACAGCCGTTCTCATGAAGATTCAGTATTTCTTCAAGACATTCTCCGGTCCTTCCAAGAGGCGTCCTGAGCATGCTTTCAACCCTTACAGGAAATGAACCCCCTATACCCAGTGCACCTATGGTTACGCTTCTGGCACTCATCTGGAACCCCCCGGTTTTTTCAGGTTCAAAAGGTCAAAAAAGACGGATAAGGTCTTTCCATGTAACAAAAAGGAGAAGAAGTATCAAAAGTGCAAATCCGGCAAGGTGCACCAGATTTTCCCATTTTTCAGGAAGTTTCCTTCCGGTGACGATCTCTCCCCCGATAATGAGAATCCTTCCACCGTCAAGGGCGGGGAACGGAAGAAGGTTGAGAATGCCCAGGTGAAGGTTGATCATTGAAAGAAATGCAAGGAAGGTCCATAGGCCCTCCCTTGCGGCCTGTCCGGCTATAGAGGCAATTCCCACTGGTCCGGTCACATCAACTTGTCCTCTTCCTG
>DAOTIQ010000019.1:0-26791 GCA_035448245.1 Thermovirgaceae bacterium
AGGGCATTGGCAAGTTTGTCTTCGTCCGCCCGGCTTCTGGGTTTGACCGCAACGCTGTAGACAGGTTTGGGGAAAGCGATTTCCGGGTAAGTAAAATCGTTCCCCTTTACTCCGAGAGTATCCCCTACGACGGTGCTGTGCAGTTTCGGAATGGCGACGATATCACCAACGACAACATCCTTGGAGTCTACAGCCTCTTTACCCCTCATCAGTTTGAACGAACTGACCCTTTCGTCCTCTCCTTTTGTGACATTATGTATCGGGTTATCGCTGGAAGCAGTTCCGGCAAAGACCCTGATGAAGGAGAGTTTTCCCACATAGGGATCTACCATTACCTTGAAACAGAAGCCGGAGAACTTCCCTGCCGGGTCTGGCACCACAAGGTGTTCGGCATCACCTTTCATGGCCATCCTGGGAGGCATTTCTACGGGCGCGGGGAAAACCTCGGCGATAGCATCAAGCAATTGGACAACGCCGACGTTTGCCGTGCTTGCACCGGGCATCACCGGGAAAAGGCTTCTGTTCAGGACGGCCTTACGTAGAGCCGGAACAAGTTCCTCCATGGAAAGGGCCTCTCCATCGAGATACCGCATCATAAGTTCGTCCTCGGCCTCAACTATCCTTTCCACGAGTGCCTCCCTGGCGGACGATACCTGTTCGGCCATATCATCCGGGACATCAGCCTCGGTGAATTCCCTGCTTCCGTCTCCCTTGTAAAGGTAAGCCTTCTGCCTCAGGATATCCACCACGCCCCTGAAGGTCGCTTCCTTCCCCACCGGAAGAAAAAGGGGCGTTGCCTTTTCTGAAAGATACTGCTGCACCTCTCCCACTACTTTTTCGAAATCGGCATTCTCCCGTTCCATCTTGCTTATATAGAAAGCCATGGGAGTCTGGAAATCTTCGCCAAATTCCCAGGCCTTTTCTGTCTGAACCTCAACACCGTGCACTCCACTGACCACGACTATACCCGTGTCGGAGACACGCATTGCCGACCTGAGTTCTCCAATGAAATCAGCGTAACCCGGGCAGTCAAATATATAAAAATGTTTTCCCGAGTGTTCGAGAGACAGAAGCGAGGAGTTGATGGATATCTGTCTTTTCTGCTCTTCGGTACCAAAGTCACTTACCGTGTTACCATCCTCGACCTTTCCCATCCTCGTGGTGAGGCCCGTATCAAAGGCCATTGCCTCGGCCAGCGCCGTCTTTCCCGAACCGCCGTGGCCGACAAGCGCCACAGTTCTTATATCACCTGGGTTGCGAGTCGCCATACACTTTTACCTCCCTCAAATGATGAAAAGTGTTTATTTTCAGGTTGGTTCCACCCTGTCCCTGTAATACCCGAATTTTCCCTGATCTACCTGGAATATCTTAAGGGGCAAGGGGCGGAGCGTCAATGAGAGTGCGCATTCCCCATATCTTCCCGGCTTTCAAGTATACCTTCAAAGGCTGCCGCAACAGCATCGGGGGATGCCTGGCCCCTGATCTCCCTCATGACCAGCCCTGTAAGGAATTTCCGTTTTTTGTCCCCCGGGTCCTTTTTTCCCAGAACAAGGTCTGCCTCGGAGGGATTTGCTTCGAGGATCGCCCTTACGACTTCCTCCAGAGCGTCCGTGGAGAAACCGCCCTCCCTGACTCCGGCCTTTTTCATTGCATCAGAAAGTCCAATGCCTTCTTTTGCCATGACTCCCAGAACGTCCTTCGCCGCGGTGTTGGAAAGATCCCCACCCCTCACCTTATTCAGGAGAGCAGACAAATGTTCAGGTTTTACCGAAAGGTCCAGGACCTTCACCTCATTTTCATTGACAAGGCGAAGGATCTCTGTCCTTATCCAGTTCGCGGCAAGCAGGGGTTCGGCCCCTGAAGCGACCGTTTTTTCAAAGAATTCCGCCACATCCGGGTTATCTGAAAGGGAAGAGGCATCGGGTAAATTCAGACCCCACTCTTTAGCATATCTTTCTCTTTTCTCCCAGGGAAGTTCCGGCAGGGCACCGGCCATTCTGTCGACTTCAGCGCTCTGGATCCTTATAGCCGGGAGGTCGGGTTCAGGAAAATACCTGTAATCGTGAGCTTCTTCCTTTCCCCTGGAAGAACGGGTAACACCTGCCCCATCGTCCCAGTGGCGTGTTTCCTGGATTATTTCTACACCTTTGCCCAGGAGATCTCTCTGTCTCGATATCTCGAACTCCAGTGCTCTTTCAAGGGCTTTCAGAGAGTTAAGGTTCTTTATCTCCACGCGATTGCCCCACCTGCCGTCGGAGCATTTCTGGGAAACGTTTGCATCGACCCGCAGTGAGCCCGATTCCATATCTCCGTCAGAGACACCGAGATACCTGACAAGTCTCCTCAGGGAGATCACATATTCCCGGGCCTCTTCAGAAGAAGACAGTTCAGGTTCCGAAACTATCTCCGCAAGGGGCACTCCCGACCTGTTATAGTCCACCAGTGAGAACATGGCTCCCGAAAGCCTGCCATCAGAAGTGGAATGTACCAGCTTCCCCGCGTCCTCCTCCAGGTGAAGCCTTGTGATGCCGATGTTCTTGACTCTTCCGTCAATGGTTATCGGCATGGAACCCGATACAGCCAGAGGCACATCATACTGGCTTATCTGGAAGGCTTTCGGAAGGTCGGGATAAAAATAGTTCTTCCTGTGGAACCTGGTCTTGCGGTTTATTGAGCACTTCAGGGCCAACGCTGCCCTTAGTCCAAGATCTATGGCTTTTCTGTTCAGCGACGGAAGTGTCCCCGGGAGCCCCAGGCAGAGAGGGCAGACATTGCTGTTGGGTTCGGCGCCGATATAGTCTGTCGAACAGGGGCAGAAAAGTTTGCTTCTGGTCGCCAGTTGCACATGCACCTCAAGACCTATTACTGTCTCAAATTCCAGTCCCATTACTTATCACCCCCCGGTGATATTCCGGGCCGTCCTGCCCAGGATTCTATTACACCGGCAAACTCCAGCAGTCTGGAGTCCTGGAATCTTGGCGCGACCAGTTGCACTCCCAGGGGCAGGCCAGATCCTTCGAAACCCGTGAAAACCGTGATCCCTGGAAGGCCGGCCAGGTTGACAGGCAGGGTAAAAACATCGCTCATGTACATACTTATGGGGTCGTCGACAAGTTCTCCTTTCCTGAAGGGAAGGGTTGGGGATGCGGGCATAAGTATCACATCCGCCCTTTCAAAGGCCCTGGCGAACTCGGAACAGATGAGTCTCCTGACCTTGAGAGCGAGAAGATAATAGGCATCGTAATAACCAGAACTCAACGCAAAGGTCCCGGTGAGAATCCTCCTCTGGACCTCCTCGCCAAAACCTGAACCTCTGGTTTTTATATACTGGGTGATGAGATCGGAAGCTTCGGCCCTCATACCATACCTGACCCCGTCGAAACGGGAAAGGTTCGAGCTGGCCTCCGCCGGCGCAATAATATAGTAGCATGGAAGGCCATACTCGCCAGACATCGGGAGAGCCACATCGACTATCTCAGCCCCCGATGCTTCGAGCATGGATGCAGTTTTTTCGATGGCACCCTTCAGAGAAGGATCAAGGGAACCTCCAATGAACTCTCTTACTATCCCGACCTTTTTACCTCTTACAGAGGGATCTTTTATACAATCGGAAAAAGAGGGCCTTTCCGATGAACTGCAGGTGGAGTCTCTGGGATCGTTATTTGATATGACATCAAGGACAAGGGCCATATCAGATATACTCCTCGCAAAGGGGCCTATCTGATCCAGGGATGAGGCAAAGGCCACGAGACCCCAGCGGCTTACAAGGCCATAGGTGGGTTTGAGGCCGTGCACCCCGCAGAAAGCTGCCGGCTGGCGAATGGATCCGCCCGTGTCGCTTCCAAGGGCTATCGGAACATACCCTGCAGCCACAGATGCAGCGCTACCGCCGGAACTGCCTCCGGGCACCCTGCCGGTATCCCTCGGGTTCGAGGTGGGACCATAAGCCGAATGCTCGGTAGAACTCCCCATGGCGAACTCGTCCATATTGGATTTTCCGATAATTACCGCCCCGGCCTCCTCGAGAGAAGATACGACAGAAGCATCGTAAGGAGGTTTCCAGCCTTCGAGGATCCTGCTCCCGCAGGTTGTCGGGATCCCCTTCATGCACATGTTGTCCTTCACGACAACAGGGACACCCCCCAGGGGACCCGGATTCCCTCCTTCTGATATGATCCTGTCAACCCTGTCGGCACGGGAAAGGGCCTCTTCAAAAAGAGGGGTAATTATGGCGTTAAGCGTAGGTTCAAGGGATCGTATCCTTGATATTGAACTCTGTATCACTTCCCTGGCTGAGAATTCGGCCTCGCGGATACCGGAGGCGATCCTTGCGGCATCCATTTCGTTAAAGGCCATTATTATTCTCCCTCTCCGCCAATGGCAGGAACCTTGAAAAAACGGCCTTCACTGAGGCTGGCAGACTCAAGGGCCTCACCGGAAAAACCCCATCGCGCGGTTTTGTCTTCCCTTAGCGGACAAGGGTGCATATCATCATCGGTAAATGGATCTATTCCATCGGTGTCGCACTTCTCAAGGCATTTGAAGTGCCCGATAATGTCCTGGAAATAACGGACCATAGGTTCTATCCTTTCGGTCCCGATCTCGAGCCTCGCGAGCTCGGCGACATGGAGGACGTCTTTTTCAGTTATCGCCACTTGCTCCATCTCCCTTCTTTTCTTTGCTGCTTCCTTCTGCACTCTCGATCATCTCGCCGAAGGCGGTCTCGTCTATGATCCTGACGCCCAGGGACTGGGCTTTGGCAAGTTTGCTTCCGGGGTTTTTCCCGCGAACAAGAATGGATGTCTTCCTGCTCACCGAAGAGGGCGCCAGCCCCCCGAGCCTTTTGACTGCGGCTTCGGCCTCTGAACGTGTCATGACATCCATCTCGCCTGTAAAGACAAAACTGATCCCCTTTAGAGGAGCAACAGTGCTGCCCGGATTTATTTGTGAAGTGCCCGTAGCTACACCTGAAGAACGAAGCCTTTCAAGAATATCCCTGTTGCGGGAATCGCTGAAAAAAGCCACAACGGATGCGGCGATCACCGGACCGATCCCCTCAACCGCGGAGAGATCCTCTTCACTGGCTCTTTCGAGTTCGTATAATCCTCCGAAAGCCCCCACAAGGATCTCGGCCACCCTGGATCCGACGTAACGTATGCCGAGAGCGGCAAGAAGAGATTCGGGAGGTTTTTTTCTGGAGGCTTCGATAGACGAAAGAACCGAAGCCGCCGCTTTTTCCCCGAGCACCCTTGATGATCTCTCCCCGGACAGGCGCAAATGTGCCAGGTCTTTCATTTCAAGAGAATAGATATCCGAAAAATCTTTTACCCTGCCGTCTGCAACCAGTTTCTCTATCACTTTCTCCCCAAGTCCGGATATATCCATTCCCGAACGGGACGCAAAGTACCTGAGACCCTCAAGTATCTGGGCGGGACAGGCCCTGTTGATGCACCTCAGGGCTACCTCCCCGGGAAGGGAAACGGGCACAGACCCGCAGGAGGGGCAATTCCCCGGCATAACATAGGGTCTGCTGTCTTCATGCCTGGATCCGGGATCGGCACGGAGGATCTCCGGTATGATCTCACCGGCTTTCCTTACCCAGACCATGTCTCCTTCCCTGATGTCCTTCCTTGCTATCTCGTCGGCA
The DNA here is from genome assembly GCA_035448245.1 of Thermovirgaceae bacterium. Taxonomy (GTDB): domain Bacteria; phylum Synergistota; class Synergistia; order Synergistales; family Thermovirgaceae; genus DAOTIQ01. The sequence goes on from DAOTIQ010000019.1 coordinate 5,648, forward strand.
TTGTGGAGACTTGCCCTCTGTACAACCGTGCCGGAAAGTGTAACAGGTTCCAGTATGGCTACAGGAGTCAGAGTCCCGGTCCTGCCCACGGAAACGTCTATCTTCAGAAGCCGGGTTTTCTTTTCCTCCGGAGGATATTTGTAGGCTATAGCCCACCGGGGGGCCTTGGCTGTGGTTCCCAGGGTTTTCCTCAGGGAGAGATCATCGATCTTGATTACGACCCCGTCGGTAACGTATGGAAGAGAGAAGCGTCGGGTCCTCCATTTTTCGATAAAACCCATCACCTCTTCCGGAGTCTCGCAAAGGGATTCGACACCCTGGACCGGAAACCCCAGGTCCCGAAGACGCCCCAGAGTCTCGTATTGGCTATTCAGTCCAAGGTCGCCCGGAGAAACCACCTGATAAACGAAAAGGCTCAATCTCCTTGAAGCTGCCACCCTCGGATCCAGCTGCCTCAGACTCCCCGCAGCCGCGTTCCTGGGATTCGCAAAAAGAGGTAGACCCTGTTCCTCCCTCTCTGCATTGAGAGTTGCAAAATCCTCGCTTCTGATAAGGATCTCCCCCCTGACCTCAAGCCTTCCGGGTATCTTTTCGGTCAGTTCAAGGGGAAGCCCGGATACGGTCCTTATGTTCTCTGTAACGTCCTCGCCGACCCTTCCGTTGCCCCTTGTCGCACCCATGGAAAAAAACCCGTCCCGAAAGACAAGCGACACGGCAAGGCCATCGATCTTCAGTTCGCAGCACATTGGAGCGCCACCAGTCCTGCGGAGAAAGGAGTCAAGATCCTCGTGAGTGAACGCGTTATCCAGACTGAGCATGGGAACATCATGGACTACCCTTCTGAAACTCTTGAGGGGTTCTCCACCAACACGGGAGACCGAAGACGGTGGTTCCGTCTCCCCGCCTTCCCGAAGCTCAAGTTCCTTCAGCTCCCGAACAAGAAGATCGTACTTCGAGTCCTCGATCTCCGGTGCATCAAGAACGTGATAGAGATGATCATGGCGCGCTATCTCTTCCCTGAGCCAGTCTATTCTTTTTCTGGTCTCCTCTTCGGCCAATGCCGGACCTCCCTGTAACCTGGATCAGGACCTTGGGCGCATGGTCGGGAAAAGAATAACGTCCCGAATGGATCTGGAATCGGTCAGAAACATTGTAAGCCGGTCCATCCCTATACCGAGCCCTCCCGTGGGAGGAAGCCCGTATTCGAGAGCGTTGATGTAGTCTTCGTCGAAGGCGTGGGCCTCGTCGTCGCCTGCTTCCTTTTTCTTCATCTGGTCCATGAACCTTTCGCGCTGATCGAGCGGATCGTTAAGTTCACTGAAAGCGTTGGCGACCTCCGATCCATAGATATATAGTTCGAACCTGTTCGTGAAATCGGGGTTTTCCTGGTTCTTTTTGGCCAGCGGAGAAACCTCGGTGGGAAGACCGATCACGAAAGTCGGCTGGACAAGTTTTTCCTCCACGAACGACTCGAAAAGTTCCGTGAGGACAATGAAGCGGCTTTCGTGCCCCTCAACTTCCAGTCCCTTCTTTTTGGCAAAATCCCGGGCAGATGCGTCATCTGTCCTATGGATATCAAAACCGGTGTTCTCCAGAACAAGTTCCGCCATCGTTGCCCTCCTGAAGGGAGGATTGAGGCTTATCGGAGTTCCCTGGTAGACAATATCCCGGCTTCCCACCGCATCGGCCGCCGCAACAACGAGTTCTTCGGTCAGGTTCATGATGTCCTCGTAATTCGCGTATGCCCAGTAAACTTCCATGGATGTAAACTCCGGATTATGCATTATATCAATACCCTCGTTGCGGAAGTTCTTGCCGATCTCATAGACCCGACCAAGCATTCCGACAATAAGCCTCTTGAGATAGAGTTCCGGAGCGATACGGAGAAACATGTCCACTCCAAGGGCATTATGGTAGGTGACAAATGGCCTTGCGTTAGCCCCCCCGGCGAGGGTCGCCAGAGTAGGTGTCTCCACCTCGATGGATCCGTGAGATTCCAGCACTTGCCTGAAGGAGGATATTATCCTGGCCCGTTTTCTGAAGGTGTCTCGCACATCAGGGTTGGCTATAAGATCCACGTATCTCTGCCGGTAGCGGGTCTCGGTATCCTTGAGCCCGTGCCACTTTTCCGGAAGTGGCCTCAGGGCCTTGGCCAGAAGGACGCACCTGGTGACCAGCACTGAAAGCTCCCCCCTTCTGGTTCTGAAGGGATGGCCCTCTATTCCGAGCATATCTCCTGTATCCACCCATTTTTTGAAAAATTCGTAGGGTCCCTCACCCATGGCATCTACCTGGAAATAGAGCTGCATTCCCGAGGTTTCATCAGCCAGGTTAGCAAAGGACGCCTTTCCGTGTTTTCTCAGGGTCATAAGGCGGCCGGCAGTAACTATACAAGTGTCATCCCTGTCGTCGGGCTCGAGGTGGCTGAAATTCTCCCTTACAAACTCAAGGGTGTGTTTCTTTATCCACTGCTCGTGGGCAAAGGGATCGTAACCCTCCTCCTCCCGAAGCCTCCTGAGCTTGTCGGTCCTCTGCTTCAGGATCTCATCTTCGGATACAACGTTTTCGTCATTAGTTCTTTCATCGGTCAAGATGCTCGCCCCTTTCGGCAAATACTTTCCATTCTTGAAGTATATCGTGCATTTCCCTCCAGTTTGCCGCCATACCGACGGAGCGACGGAAGAGGGAAGCTCCGCGCAACCCCTTAAAGATACCCGAGAGAAAGCGCTTGAGCAATAGAAGGGCCGCCCTTTCACCCTCTTCCTCGACAATCAGGGCTCCCAGTTCCTGCATCATCTCTATCCTTGAACCCGGTTCACGGGAAAGCAGCTTCCTGTCAACATCAAATCCCAGTTCGTCCAGGATCACCGGTATAAGGAAAGGGTCCCTGAAAGCTCCCCTGGCCACGAAAACCGCCGCGCAGCCTCCCTCAAGGAGCTCGGCAGCATCACGAGAGCAGAAAACATCTCCGCTCCCGGCTACCATTCCGGGGAAGGCTGACGCTGTCTCAATGATCACTTCCCTGTCGGAAGAACCCCCGTATCGCTGAACGGGCGATCTGCCGTGTATGCATACCTGGGACGCTCCCGCATCGAGAAGCATTCCAGTAAAATCCCTGGTGTCCATCGGGCTGCCTGAGGGCATCTTCCTGGTCTTGACCCATACAGGGAGGCCGTTCCCGCGAAGGGACCTGACCATGGATCCGGCAATATCGGGCCTCTCAAGAAGTCTGGCTCCAGCACCCTTCCTGAGAACCTTGGGCATGGGACAGGCCATGTTTATACCTATAGCATCGAAAGAAGGCGAGGCGGAAAGGGCAAGACCCGCCCCCTCGAGAAGAGTTTTTTCGTCACCCGCAAAAAGCTGAAGCACCACTGGCCTCTCACCGTCAAGAATCCTGAGCATACGGAAGGTCTTGATGCTTCCATGAATCAGCCCCGCGCAGCTTATCATCTCGGTATGGGTCAAACCGGCTCCAAGTCTCCGGAAAAAGAGTCTCACCGAAGGCACGGTTATACCTGCCAGCGGGGCAAGCCATACCGGATTGTCTACGGAGACCCCTCCAATATTAATTTCGTCCTGCCCCACAATTCCTGTCATATATAATCCGGAGTCCTTCAAGGGTCAACCAGGGCTCAACTGCGGAAATGGTCCTCGAAAGTGGGGCTATGACTTCGGCATGCCCCCCGGTAGCAATGACCGTTGCCGAAACATCCTGCTCGAGATTCACTCTTTCGACAAGAGAATCCACCATCCCTGAAAAACCGTAGATCATTCCCGACTGTATGGATTCCCTGGTTGTTTTGCCTATGACTTTTTCAGGAAGATCAAAAGAGACTTTCGGCAGTTTTGCCGCCTTTCCGAAAAGGGCCTCCATGCTCAATGCCAGACCCGGGGATATGGTACCTCCGAGATATTCACCCGAAGGCGAAATCACGTCGAGAGTTATGGCGGTGCCAAAATCCACCACAATGAGCGGTGACCCATACCTTTTTATTCCGGCTACGGCATTTACAAGGCGATCGGCCCCAACTTCGGATGGGGTGCTGTAAAGAACCGGTATACCCAGATCAGTTTCACTGGTTACCTTGAGACAATCAAGAGAAAGGTATCTGCCTATACCCTCCTCCCACGGAGCATCAAGCGGGGGAACCACGCTGGAAAGAGCCGCCCCGTCGATATCTTCGGGAGTAATTCCCGCGAGGGAGATGAGGTTAAGAAGATATATCCCCAGTTCATCCGCCGTGTGTCTTTCGGAAACAAGGCGCCAGTTTCTGAGCATCTTTTCTCCGTCGAAAATACCCAGAACGGTGTTGGTATTGCCTATGTCGATAACGAGAAGCATGTTTTCACCTCCAGAGACTGCCACCTGTTTTGGCTACATTACCATGAAAAAGATAGCTATTGCGCCGGAAAAAAGAACCGCATAAAACCAACCGAATCCGGTCCCTTTAAGAACAAAAGAAAGAGCCACCGCCATACCGGCCGCTGAGAACCCGGCAGAACAGGGAACATTCCAGGGTAGAAGGAATGAAACTCCGTCCGCCAATATTGCCCATGCCCGAAAAAGAATCTCTCCTGTCCACGCGAAAAAACTCCCTCCCGGAACTCCGGCCAGAGCCGGAAGCGCGAGAAGGGACGCACCTGGCAGGAGAATTCCGAAAAGAGGGACGGCAATAATGTTAACGAAAATACCCGCTACCGGGACACTCCCGAAAGTCCCAGAAACCAGACCGGCGGTCGAAACCCAGAGTATGAGGGGGGCCAGGATCCACCCCTTCCCGGGTCTGGTTCCCTGAAGTGAAGAAAGGACAAGGGCAGCCGTCATAGAAAGCCTCCAGCCAAGATCCCAGAAAAACCAGGGCCTCCAGAAAAGAAGCAACAATCCGGCGACAGAAACCATGTTCAACGCCTGAAGGGGTCGCCCCTTCCATCTGGCGAAAAAACCGGTCTGCAACATAAGCCCCGCGCGCAGGGAGCTTGAGGAAGCCCCTGCAAAAAGAATATACAGCCACATGAACAAGGACGATGTTGCAAGACGGAAAAATCTCACCGGCAATAACGTGAAAAGAAGCAGGACGACCACCCCCACGTGAAGACCGGACACGGCAAGTACGTGAGAAGTCCCCCATGCGGAATGCATGAGCGCAAGGTCGGGATCCCTGTCTCCCAGCCAGGCCGCAAGCAGGTGTCCCCTCATCATGGGCGGCATGCTCTCAAGAATTCTCTCTCTGACAAGTTCACGCCATCTCGAGATCCCGACCGACATTTCTCCGCTGGACCGACCTGATCCATGCCGGATAATTCCCACGGCACCCCTGGCCAGCCAGTAGGTCCCCTCGTCAAAGCCTCCGGAACCGGGTTCCGGTGAGAAAGGTTCCAAAACTCCCTCTACCTCTAAAATTTCTCCTTCCCTGAAAAGGGAAGAGGGCAAAAGGTGGACAACTATTTTCCCGACAGGGGAATCAAGGAGAATGACCCTCCCTCTTCCCCAGGAACGTTCTCTCACAACCGTTCCTGATGTCGATATCCTTATCGGCTCGAATCTGTCCGGTTCGAGCCTGGATACCATCAGAACCACACCGATAGCCGTAACAGCGACAAGGAAGATGAACACGTCCCGGAAGCCTTGCGGACAATAATGTGCCGAACCCGCAAGGCAAATGAAGGCAGAGACCAGAGCACCTCCAGCCAGGGCGACAAAGAGAGAGGCCCCGGCGGCACGCAGCCAGAGAGAAAGGGAACATCCCGCGAACACCACCAGGGCGGGAGCCACTGCTGCAGGGTTCAACGGGAAACTGTCACCAGGTCCTTTATACCCGAAAGTTTCGCCGCTCCTATTCCCTTCACCGAGAGCAGATCCTCCACGTTTTTGAATCTTCCCTGCTCCTCCCTGCACCTGATTATTTCAGCCGCGGTCTTGGGCCCTATTCCTGGAAGCGACTGAAGTTCCACGGCTCCCGCGCTGTTTATGTCGATCAGCCTGGAACCGCCTTCCTGCCTGACTCCATTATCCGTGCTTCCCAGAGACTGCAACTCCCCCTTGCGGGGTACGTGGATATGGATCCCGTCATGGAGGGGCAAGGCCATGTTGAAGGATTCGGGATCCGCATCCGCCGTCAGGCCGCCGGCCTGATCCACGGCCTGGTAGACCCTGGACCCTTCAGGCAGCCTGTAGACCCCGGGCCTGAAGACCGCCCCGGTTATATAGATAACCCATTGCGTCTCCTCGAGAGACCCCTCAACGGGAATCTCCCGTGAGGTCGCATCATTTGCTGTTCCGGGAGCTGGACCTGCCACAACACCCGATCTCGTTCTTTCCCATCTCCCGGAGAATGACGCAACGATCGCTCCCGCCGCGACAAGGCAGACCAGACCCGCGACAATGAAAAGAAGCGCTTTCCTACGGCCAGTTGTATTGGGCATTATTGCGTTCCCTCCGGTATGATCTCACCCCTGAGACTCCAGTTGCCAGAACCGGTTATCCTGACCATCCTGAAAGAACCAAGGAGAGAGGCATCACCCGGAAATATGACAACCTTGTCCGCAGAAGTCCTCCCCTGGAGCATCGAGTCTCCCCGGGGCGCAAAACCGTCTACCAGCACCTCGAACTCGCGTCCGACAAGGGCATCGTTTATTGCCATGGTAATATCTTCCTGGATCCTGTTTATCTCTGCCAGCCGTCTCTTCTTTTCGGCAAAAGGGACCTGTCCATCCATTCGGGCCGCAGGAGTACCATCCCTCGGAGAATAGGCAGCCGTGTGAACAAGGTCGAATCTGAATTTTTCCACTACCCTGACGGATTCCCTGAAATCATCGTTGGTCTCTCCCGGAAACCCCACTATAAGGTCACTTGTCACCGATGGCTCCGGAAGATGATCCCGTATCATCTCAATGATGGATGCGTATTTCTCAACCGTATAGCCCCTGTTCATCAAACCGAGGATCCTGTCGCTACCCGACTGTATGGGGAGGTTTATCCCTGTGCAGATAGAGGGCCTTCTGCTCATCACCCGCACTACGTCCTCGGTGAGGTCCTTTGGATGAGACGTGCAGAAGCGGATCCTGTTCACTCCTTTCATGGAAGCCACGTCATCAAGTAGGGACGAAAAACGATAGTCGTTACCAAAATCGTGTCCGTATGTATTGACGTTCTGTCCGATAAGAATGATCTCCCTGACTCCGGAGGAGACAAGTTCCTGGACTTCGCTGAAAATACCCTCCGGATCCCTCGACATGAAACGCCCCCTGACGTGGGGAACGATACAGTAGGTGCAAAAATTATCACACCCGTGAGCGATAGTTATGTATGCCTTCCAGGGGTTTTCCCTGTAAAGGGGAGATACGCCCAGGTCTTCAAGCGAGACCGGGTTCTCATCGAGTATGGAGAGTCTCTCCCGGGAATCCATGATCCTGTCGATACCCGGAAGAAGCCTTCCAAGATTTCTGGGACCGCAAACGAGCCTTACAGCCGGGAAACGGTCGAGCAAGGAATCGCCGATCCTCTGGGCCATGCACCCCACTACAGCGATGACCGGCTGCCCTTCAGCAGACCGGGATCCGATCCTTCCTATTTCGCTCAGAACTTTCTGCTCCGCTTTTTCCCGAATGCTGCAAGTGACGAAGATGACAAGGGACGCAACATCTTCCAGAACCTCTTCCCACCCCGTCGAGACGAGGGCTGTCCTTATCCTGTCAGCGTCATAGACATTCATCTGGCATCCGTAGACCTTTATGGCGAAAGACCGCAATCCTTTACCTCCAGTACGCAATCTGATCTGCTTTCCAGACCGCCTACGGAATAATACCACTTTCGAGGACGCAGGGTCATGGACAATTCATAACGGTTGACTGTAAGATTTTCCAGGTTCTTCACGAGAAAGGGGGCTTCAAAAATGGCTCCAGGGCATTTCCTTGCCAGGCTATTCAACGTAGTGACTTTGACAATGACATTTGCGGCATTGCTCGCTGTCTCTTCCCCGGCAACAGATAACCTCGCTCTGCCGGAGATCGAAGGCTTCAGGTCCGGGAATGCTACAGCAACTATCCTTGATACCCCCTCCGGAAACCAGGGTACATGGATCCAGCAATCCTATTTCCGGACACCCGACAATCATTCAGTCGATCTGAACATTCTCATGGGACCAGGAACAGGGTGGCATGGACTGCCCGAGGAGGGAATATCATCGACGGACGGCCCCATCGGTTCAGGAGCCGTCTACATGACCCTGAGGGTATCGGGTTTCCCGGCTGCATTGGAGATACATCCCCTCACGGGTAAAACTCTGACGGTCTCTCCATCCGGCCAGGAAACCCTGACTTTCGAAACAACCTTCGAGGACATCGACCTTGTGGAATTTGCCGAGACCTTCCTTGGTCTTTGTCAGGTCGGGAGCAATCCCTGAACCTCAGGCCAGCCCCGGATCCTGCCTCTTGCCCTTTTCTATAGCCACAGAAATAGCCAGGGCGGATGCCAGACTCAGATTGTTGATGCATGGAACCGAAGCCTCTATGGCGGCCCTCCTCATCCTGTAGCCGTCGTTCAGTACCTCCAGGTTCCCGGAAGCTATGTTCACTATCAGGTCCCATTGCCTCGACGCTATACCTGAGACAAGAGAATGACCCTTATCGACCATTTCCGAGGGAATACCCCAGTTCCCCAGAAGGGCCGCGGTGCCGGCAGTGGCATATATCTTCCATCCGAGAGCATAAAAAGCCGCAGCAACATGGGCAGATTCTGTCTTGGCCCTGTCTGCCACCGACAGAAGCAGCCTGCCCTTCACAGGAACTTTCCAGCCCGCGCCACGAAGTCCCTCGTAAAGGGCCTCGGCTACGGTGCTGCCCACCCCCAGAGCCTCCCCTGTGGACTGCATGGCCGGCCCCAGAAGGGCATCAACTCCGGGTAGTTTTTCAGTCGAGAAAACAGGGACCTTGACCCCAAAAGGACCTTTCCTTTCCTGAATTCCGGAACTATAACCCATTTCTCCGAAGGTCTCGCCAAGAGATGCCCTGACAGCCATCTCCACCAGCGGCATCCCTGTAAGCTTTCCCGCTATGGGGACGGTTCTGCTGGCCCTCGGGTTAGCCTCGATAACGTATATCTCGTCCCCTGAAAGCACGAACTGGATGTTTAGAAGTCCCCTTACTCCCAGACCAAGTGCTATCTTCTTCGAAATTTCCTCTATCATCTTCCTCCTGGAAGGAGAGAGGGAAACATCGGGGAAAATGGCCACCGAATCTCCGGAATGCACCCCCGCGGGGTCAAGATGCTCGAAAATTCCCGGAATAACTACTTCACTGCCATCGCATACAACATCTACCTCAAACTCCGAGCCGGGAAGGAACCTGTCGATAAGGACAGACTGGCCCTCCCCTGACTTGAGCGCCAGGTCAAGAACGGAACCAAGTTCCGACGGGCCGGCGGCGACCCTCATTGCAAGGCCGCCGATAACAAAACTGGGCCTTACCATCACCGGGTAACCTATCATGGAGGCTTTTTCCAGCCCCTCCCCAACATCGGAAACGGCAAAACCCTGAGGCTGGAGAATGCCGAGGCTGTCGAGAAGCCTCGAAAATTCTCCCCTTTCCTCAGAAGCTCTCACGACCGATGAGGGACTCCCGAGTATTTTCACCCCTTCCGGCTCCAGGGCGAGACCGGTCTTCAGCGAGGTCTGTCCACCGAAAGCGGCAAAAACCCCCGTGACCTTTTCTCTTTCCAGAATGGGAAGAATATCCTCAACGGCAAGAGGTTCGAAATAGAGCGAATCCGACATGTCATGGTCGGTGCTGACCGTCTCGGGGTTGTTGTTGATCATCACGGCCCGTTTACCACATCGTCGGATAGCTTCTACGGCTTTAACACAGCAATAGTCAAACTCCACTCCCTGGCCGATCCGTATAGGGCCGGAACCGATAACAGCGATGGCCTCGCCCGGGTAATCGCGAACCCCGTCGTCAAGGACTCCACAACTCCCGTAATAATAACCGGATTCGGCTGGGGTTTCCCCCGCGCAACCGTCGACCTCCCTGTATCCCCTGACTATCCCGCTGGCAATTCTTCGGCTCCTCAGATCACCCTCGGGAATACCAAGGCAGGAAGCGATATCCGCATCGGAGATACCCATCTCCTTCAGTCTCCGGAGAAGATTTTTTTCGGGACCCCTATTCTTAAGTTCGTCAAAGGCAAGGGGAATACGGGAAAACTGATCTACAAAAAAGGGGTGAATGCCTGTCCTGTCGGATACGACCCCTATTGGGACTCCCCGGCCAAGGAGTTCCAGGATAGCCCAGAGCCTCCTGTGGGTCGGAACGGAAAGTTCTTCAAGGAGATCGTCGTCGCTCATGCCTTTTACGCCCGGATCGAAAAGACCGCCAGGGAGATCCAGAGACCTGACGGCCTTCAGAGTGGCCTCAATGAAGGTCCTCCCTATGGCCATAACTTCACCGGTGGACTTCATCCTTGTGCCTACAGTGTATTCTGCTCCGGGGAACTTCTCGAAGGGCCACCGGGGAAACTTGGCTACAACGTAATCCACCGCAGGTTCAGAAAGAGCGCTCCCGGACTTAGTCACCGGGTTAGGCATCTCCGTAAGCAGGTCGCCCAGAGCAATTCTGGCCGCTATACGCGCAATCGGGTACCCTGTGGCCTTGCTCGCGAGAGCGCTGGATCGACTGGCCCTGGGATTAACCTCTATCACCGCGTATTCTCCGGCATCCGGGGATATTGTGAACTGGACGTTGCAGGCTCCTCTTATGTCAAGTTCATCGACTATCCTGAAAGCAGAGGAACGGAGGCGCTGCCACTGCCTGTCCGAAAGGGTAAGGACCGGAGCAACTACGATGCTGTCACCCGTATGAATTCCCATGGGGTCAACGTTTTCCATGCCGCATACGCAAAGCCTGTTTCCCGCGCAGTCCCTGACTACTTCCAGTTCTATCTCCCTCCAGCCCTGAAGGTATCGCTCCACCAGGACCCTTGAAACGGGAGAAAGGCGAAGGCCCTCACCGACCCTTTCCCTGAGGGACGCCGCATCGAACGCAACCCCTCCGCCAGTTCCTCCAAGGGTATAGTCAGGCCTTATTATGAGCGGGAAGGATGTTTTTTCGGCAAAGGCAAAGGCATCATCGATGTTGTCGACGTATGCGCTCTCAATTACAGGCTCACCTATTCCGACCATTGCCTGGCGAAAATCTTCCCTTCCCTCGGACCTCTGGACGGACTCGGGTGACGTGCCCAGGACCTTTACACCATAACGCTCCCAGATTCCCTTTTTCTGCAATTCAACACACAGGTTCAGGGCCACCTGCCCTCCAAGAGTTGCAATGACCCCGCCGGGCCTGTGTGTCCTTATTATCTCCTCAACAACATCCGTCTCCAGGGGCCTTATGTAAACCACATCGGCCATGGCCGTATCGGTCTGGATAGTCGCGGGATTGCTGTTTAAAAGGACCGAGTGATAACCCTGGTCCCTGAGAGCCCTGCAGGCCTGGCTCCCGGAGTAGTCAAACTCGGCCGCCTGACCTATTCGAATAGGTCCTGAGCCAAGGACAAGTATCGGTTTCCTGCCAGTCTTCATCGGGCCGAACTCCTTTCGCACATCGACAGAAACTCTTCGAAAAATACCTCTCCGTCAGCAGGTCCCGGCGAACCCTCCGGGTGATACTGGATCGCCAGGACCTCTCCACCCGGGCTTCTTACACCCTCCACACTTCCATCGGAAAGATTACGGTGGGTCACCTCAAGCCCCGTCCCCTTCAGGCTGCTCTCCGAGACGGCGTATCCATGGTTCTGACTGGTGACCAGTCCTCTTCCGCTTCTCAGATCGATAACAGCATGGTTCTCCCCACGGTGCCCGAAGGGAAGTTTATAAGTAGACGCACCGCAGGCAAGGGCTATTATCTGGAGGCCCAGACATATCCCCCCTATGGGGACCTCTTTCAGCAGCAAGGAGACGACCTCCGTCTCTTTTACCAATGCAGAAGGGTCGCCCGGACCATTGCCGAGGAGGATCCCGTCGGGGTGCCAGGAAAGGATATCTTCTTTTGAGGAATTATGGGGAAGCCTCACAACCCTGCAGCCTCGTTTCAGGAGCTCCCTCTGGATGCCCTGCTTGAGACCGTAATCGATCACGGCAATGGTCTTTCCCGGTCCATCCATCAATTCGGGAGCCTTGATCGAGACCTCTTCGACGGGATGAGTTGAGGTCATCCCGAAAACCGGAGTTTCTCCGGAAGGAGCGACGGTCCCCTGAAGGGCTCCTTTTGTCCTAATATGCCTTACGAGGGACCTGGTGTCCACACCGGTGACCAGCGGGATATCGTACCCGGCAAGCCACTCTTCAAGACGCGGCCCAAGGTAATCCCCGGCCTCTACGGCTCCCGCCAGAACGGCCCTTGCCCAGGGTCGGCCGCTCTCCAGAAAACACTCATCCACACCGTAGTTCCCCACCATGGGGAAAGCGAATACTATTATCTGGCCCGCAAAAGATGGATCGCTAATGGCCTGGGGGTAACCGGAAGAGGCAGTAGTAAAAACAACCTCGCCCGACGCAAAACCGCCATGGCCTGTCCCGGACCAGAAACTGCCGTCTTCAAGAACTATCTTCATCTCTTTCATAAACTTTCCTCCCGGGGAATAATAAAGAAGGGTTCATAATGACTATAAAAAACAAACCTGCGTTCAGGTCTGAACGATTATATCCTGCAAAAGGGAAATGTCAACAAAAAGGGGGGGCCGAAGAGGCCCCCCCTTTTATTTCTATGGATCTGTTCCCCGAGCCGATACCTGTGTTTTTAGTCAACGACCTCGAACATATCCTTTCCAACACCGCATACGGGGCAAACCCACCCATCGGGGAGATCATCAAAGGAGACACCCGCCGCAACTCCCCCGTCAGGATCGCCAACCGCAGGGTCGTATTCGTATCCGCAAACGGTACACAGGTACTTCTTCATCGCAACTTCCCCCTTTTGGCTTTTCAGTGTATTGCTGCTTTTTCCAAGATTATAAGATCTCGCAAAGGAAATGACAACGCCCGGGACTCATTCGGTTCTCTGACCCAAGGGAAGAATCGTACTCAAAAGAGACGAGGTAAGACATTCTCTTCCTTCGGCAGTGATGTAAAAATCATCCTCGAGCCTCATGCCACCCTTCCCTGGGAAATAGATTCCGGGTTCTACGGTAACTACATCCCCCTCGGCAAGAATGTCTTCGGAGCGGAATGAAAGAAAGGGAGCCTCATGAACTTCGAGACCGATCCCGTGTCCCAGGCTATGACTGAAAGCATCCCCAAAACCTGCTTTCTCGATCACGCTCCTCGCCGCCATATCGACATCTCTGGCGGGCCTGCCCGGCTCAAGAAGCGCTATGGCGGCCGACTGGGCCTCCGTCAGCAGTTCATGGGCCTCCACAGCCCATTCAGGAGGTTCTCCATCACAAAAAGACCTGGTTATATCCGAGATGTACCCGTTGAACCTGGAACCGAAGTCTATGGTGATCATCTCACCCGGCTCGATCTTTCTTCCCGTAGGGGTTCCGTGGGGAAGGGCGCTCCGTGGCCCTGACGCCACGATGAACTCATGGCTTCCCCATCCCCCTTCGGCACCGGCCATCCGGATATTGTATTCCAGCCTGGCCGCAAAGGAACTTTCGGTTAAATCTTTTTCGCCTTCGGAAAGGGTCTTCAGAAGGGCAGAAGAAGCAAGGTCGGCGGCGACGCGGATATCTCCGATCTCGCCCCCGTCCTTTTTCCTTCGGAGCCTGGAAAAAAGAGGGGACACATCGACGGTACTTTTACCGAATCCCCTTATTTTCCCCATGAGGTCACAGGTTACCCGGTCAGCCTGGAAACCGATGGTCCCTATCCCCCCGATACCGGAAATGATATCCCCCAGGACATCCATCATGGGGGTCGATGCCTGGTCTATAACCGGGATGCGAGTCTGCGAAGCAGCCTGGGCAAGATATCTTCCATCAGTTATCAGCCCCGCCTGATCACTGGTCGCGTAAAAAACCGAACTGGAACCTCTGAACCCCGTCAGGTAGAAACAGGTTTCCCAGTTCAGCCCTTCCCTTACAGGAACTATTACCGCGTCAACCCCGGCGCTCTTCATGGAGGATCGCATGGCTTCTATCCTGCGTTCGGTCTGCATGGCCCTGTTCATTTCCATCGGCAACCCTCCGCGAGAAGGCGCCAGAGTTCTTCAACCGTCTCGGTCCCCACTGATCCAGGACCTTCTGTAATACTACCTGCCACCGCGCTTTTGATACCCGCCTTCTCGAGAGATACTCTGGCTTCTTCCAGATGTTCCCGCGGGATCACCGCTACAAGAACTCCCGAAGATATCAGGCGCAAGGGATCAAAACCCAGGCATGTCGAGCAATGCCTTGTAAGGGGATGGATCTCTATAGACGAAGTATCGAGATCGATCCCGAAACCGCTGAGACGGCAGATCTCACCAAGACCTCCCAGGAATCCGCCCTCGGTAGGGTCATGCATGAAAGAAGCCCACTTCCTGAGTATCCTCGACTCGGGCAAAACATCGAGGAGCGAACCCCAGCCCAGGATCTCGTCAATCTCGGCTTCATCAAGGCATTTCCCGAGGTATTGGCGGCAGTCTCCGGCAAGGATGCACATGCCCTCTATCCCGACGTGTTTCGTCATCAGCACTACATCACCGGGCCGGACATCCCTGGCCGATATCACCCTTTCCGCCATACCTATCATGGTCGCGCAAAGAACAGGGTGAGCGTATTTGTCGTTTATCTCAGTATGACCCCCGACCACTGATATGCCCGCTTCGAGGCATGCCTCATGTATTTCCTGCACAACGGAAGAGACACTTTCGGGAGTCGTCCCGGCCGGAAATATCAGGGTACTTATCAAATAAGCAGGGTCGGCCCCTTTTGAAGCAATATCATTGGAATTAACGGTCACGAGAAGTCTGCCGGCTCCACTGCTGGCCCCGACTATGGGATCGGAAGCCACAACAAGGTATTTGCCGACCGGCCAGTCGATTACCGCTGCGTCTTCACCCACTCCCGGTCCTATCAGGACCTCTTTTCTCCTCGCTCCGCCGTAGGCTAGAACCGCTTTTTCCAGAATTTCCGGCGCCAGCTTTCCGGAAACTGCGGTATTCTGTTCTCCCTTCACTGCAGCATCACTCCGTTCCTTCGTCCCTTATGCTCATGACGCAGCCGCAATAATTCTGTCGGTACAATCCCAACTGCCTGCTTTTGCGGACCGAAGCGGGAAACCCCCCGTTCTTCCTCCAGATCCTGGACAGCCATTCGAGACCCCGTTCATCACAAACCTCACGACCAATGACGTCGACAAGACCGACATCCTTGTGAGGGCTTATTGTCAGTGTCGTGCATAAAGCATCAAAGCCTCTTTCAACAGCCATTCCTGCCGCCCCTTCAAGTTGTTCCCTGAAGCAAAGCGCGCACCTTTCCCCGCCCTCCGGCGAAAGTATATGAGAAGATACTTTTTCAAGCCAGTTCAGGGGCCTGTATTCATCAACCAGAAACTCGGCTCCAAGAAGCAATGCAAGCCTTTCGACGTCTTCCGACCGCCTTCGAAATTCTTCGAAGGGGTGGATATTCGAAGAATAAAAGTACCCCGTCACTTTATGACCCTCTTCCATAAGAGCAGGCCATGGTATCGTCGCGTCGGGGGCACAGCACACATGGAGGACAACTTTCAAGGTCAAATAAGGTCACCCGCTCCTTCCCCTTCCACCTCAGGCAACGCCTCGACGCTCGAGGCAAAGACAAGGTATCCCGTGTGTCCTATCATCCGGTCCTCGGGGCGAATCCTCCTGCTGTTTACCTTGTAATGTCTCAGCATTATTTCAACGATCTGGATGTCGGCAAAGGAATTGGTCTCCAGTCCATCAATCACCTTCTCAAGCTGGTTGGTCGTAGGGACAAGGATACCCAGCCTGTTGCCGGGCGCGAGAGTGGCCTTGGTCTGTTCGAGATAGTCCCAGGGGTTGGGTAGGTCAAGAAAAAGCGCATCGGCATTTCGTTCGTCGAAACCGTCGGCAATATCCCGCACCTTGAACTCTACCCTGTGGGCGATTTCCCATTTCTCGCAGTTTCTTTTCGCCAGGAGTGAGAATTCTTCTCTTCTCTCGTATGAAACGACCTTGCCCTCATCACCCACAAAGTGAGCCAGAACGGAAGTGAGGCTTCCAGAACCTGTCCCGCATTCCACCACCAGTGCCCCGGGGAAAATATTGAGAGAGACAAGGATAAAACCGATATCCTTGGGATAAAGTATCTGGGTCTGGCGCCTTACCCTCCTGCTGAATTCCTGAACATTGGGTCTGAGCATGCAGAACTTTTTTCCGAGATTGGTAGAAATCCAGCCCCCATAGGATTTGCCTATCATATTATCGTGAAGTATCTGTCCAAGACGGCTGTCCTGCCTCCCGCCAGGTACGATCCTGACGATGAAACTGTCACCTTTTGGCGGAGCCCAGATAAAAACAAGGTCTCCAGGAGCGATCAGGTTATCCATATCGTCTCTCCTCGCGTTAACACATTCGTTATGCAGGGGTGTTCCGGATCTCATCCCTGAAAGTCTCGTATATCTCCGCCATCCGGTGGTGGAATTTTCTGAAAATGTCGAGAAGCGCAGGGTCGAAGTGTTCGGGCCTCAGCCGCTGGTCGCCCTGAAGAATGATTCTTACTGTTTCAAGGTGTGTATATGGTGGTTTGTAAGATCTTGAAGAGCGCAGGGCATCGTAGGTATCAGCGAGGGCCACTATTCTGGCCTCCCAGGGAATGCTTTCTCCGGAAAGCCCCTCCGGGTAACCGCTTCCGTCCCATTTTTCGTGATGATAGCGGCAGATGTTCCTCCCCATCTGGAGCCACGAGGCTTCGCCCAGAATCTCCGCGCCCCATTCTGTGTGGTGTTTGACAATATCGAACTCGGCCTTGTTCAACCCTGCCGGTTTGGAAAGGATCTCCATGGGGACCTTCAGTTTGCCAATGTCATGGAGCCTTGAGAAGAGGGCTACATCCTCCACCTCTATCATACTCCGAGACATCGCTACAGACAGAAAACGACAGTAATGTTCCATTCTTTCCAGATGGGCAGCGGTCTCGTCGTGGTAAATTGCAGTGAGGTTCTGGAGCCTCCCGGCCATGTATTTGTAGGAATTTTTCAGATCCATCATGGATGCCTGGGTATTGAGAAGTCCGGCAACATGGAGGGCCACAGGCATTACCAGTTCCACAAGGGCCTTATCCTCAGTCTTGACCTGGTTCCACGATATCGCAAGACCTCCGACGGCCTTGCCAATATGGAACATGGGTATATTCAGTTCGCTTTTGATCTTGCGATTAAGTTGACAGTAGGACCGATCGGAATAAACATTCTCGACCCAGACGGGAGAACCTGAATCCAAAGCCCTGCCGATTATGCTTCCATCAAGAAGGGTATCCTTTATCTCCAGCAATCCGTCAAATCCGCTCCAGGCAAGAACCACTATTCTGTCGCCCTCAATCCTGCAGATCGCCACTCCATAAGCGCCAGCAACATCGGCCAGTATCGATGCGACCCTTTCGAGGCCTTTCTGGAAACCCGACTCGATGGTGACGCTCCTTGACACATCAAGGATCTTTCTCCATATCTCGTCGCGTCTCAGCAATCCCCTGTTGGCCTCCGAGAGAGCACGGTTCGCCCTCTCCAGTTCCTTACCGCTGTCCATAATCTTTTCCTGCTGGTAAACATACCCTTGAAGGGCACTTGAGAGGGTCTGGCAAAATACCTTTACCTCCGAAAGCCTGCTGTTTCTGGTAAGGTCCCTTATACCGCCGGCAAGGTTCGCCACGCCTTCAGCGAGATCAGCGGGACTGGTGGATGTAAAAAGTCTGTCCTGCATCTGGAGCGAAAGCCTGGTTACTCTCTCGAGAGGGTCAAGAAGAAATCTCGAAAAAATGATCCATGCCGCAAATAGTCCCATTATTAGAAGCAGCTCCACCCCTATTGTCCATGGAAGCCTGGCAAGGGCTGAAAGGACAAAAGGCACGGCGGGGAAGACGACCTCAACAGAAAGGCCTCCCGGACCGATATCAGCCCTTCTTTTGTAAACCGGGGACCATATTGCGTCACTCGGGGTGGATATACCCGATCCAGCCTTCCCGGGTAACGAAAGGGGCTGTCCTGTGCGCCACAACAGGCTGCCGTCGGCCGCTACTATCCTTAATTCCGCTCCGTCCATACCAGGCAAGAGAAAGTCGGCCCAGGAAAGGTCCGGCCTGTATTTAATAAAGGCAGCGGGATAACCTTCCGGAGCCCTTCTCGCAAATGCAAGTTCACCCTGACCCTGTTCAACCGAAAGAACATGCCAATTGCCGTGCATTGGCAGTGGTCTGGACAGGCGGGTCTCGTTAGGAACAAGGGCCAGTGGTCCGGCACCTTTGGGCAGCAAATCCCGCGATGCGGACACACCGGTATCGGTCGATACTATCCGGTCGATCTCCTGGAGGTCGTTTCCTACCACAAAGGATATTGTCCTCGTTGCCAGAACGAGGGCAGAATCCAGGTTCTTTATCTCGGAGCGTATTCCCAGCGAGACACTGAAACCCAGGTGGACGAATATCAGCGCGAACAAAGCCGCAATCATTATGATGAAAAGATTTTTTGCTTTCATGGGGTCGACCATTTCACAACCTTGAGATGTCCGTATTCAAATCCTTGTTAAGTATTCTACAGCAAAAAAATGGATACAAAAAAGGGGGAGCTCCCGAAAAGCTCCCCCTTTTTGAGTTCTGACTCAAAAAAATCTAGAAACGCCGCTCCCAGCTCAGTTTTATGCCACGCTCGGGGCCGTAGTAGTATGAGCCGAACCCCGCCTCAAAAATATTTTCTTTACCAAATACATTGATCAAGTTCAGACGAACCGTATCCACCTCAGACTCCCATGAAAGGGCAAGATCAACCTGGGAAAGGTGATCCGAATCCCTGTTTCCCTGGTTCCCGGACCAGCTATGAATCAGTAGAGCTGTCCATGGACCGCTCTTGTACTCTAAGGATCCCCCTATCTCCCACTCCGGAACGGCAGTGCTTCGAACCCAGTCGGAGGTCGCTGTCGCTTTCTCCTCCGGCATCTGCCATGTCCCGTTGAGCCCCAGAGTCCAGTTCGTCCCAAGTTTCCATTTTTTAGTTGCCTCAATGCCGTAGGTTCTAAACTCGGCAACGTTGATATAGGTAGAAGGGAAAGGGAAACGATAATCATATTTTATTTTTTCATCCAGAACTGTAAGGAAAACGCCGATCTGCCAGGGCTCCAACAAATCAATACCCTTGAGACCAAGTTCGTAACTCCACCCCTTCTCCGGCTTTAAATCCGGGTTGCCAACTGTTTTATCTCCCCATCCCATGTCATAATCTGCAAATAACATATAAAAAGTGGGCATCGCAAACACCCTGGAGGCAGAGATGTAGATCATATTCCCGTTGGCAAACTGTCTCTGGAGACTCAGTTTCGGGATCAGCTCATCGTGATCGTTTGAATCTTGCCTCCATATTTCGTACCTGAGGCCAAGGTTCGCCACCCATTCGCCAAGGGGATAAGACGCCTCGATAAAGGGCGCCAGGTTGTACCGGTCTTTTGAGACCACAGGGTTGACCGCTCCATCATCCTTGAATTCTGTGTCCTCACGGCGATAATACAACCCCCAGGCAACGAGGGCTTCGCCAAGGGCACTCTTTCCGCCCACTTCCGCGGTATACGCACTGTCCTCAAAATAGTTATTCGGGTTCTGTAGAATATCGTAACGCTGGGTGTCATACCCTGTAAGAAGGTACCAGTTGTCCCAGTCGTAACGGAAGGAGTAGCGGCTGTAGGTCTTCTTTTCATCGTTGAAAGCCGTCCAGTTCCCCTCATACTGATACTTGTAATCCCCCCATGAGGCCTTAAAAATCCAATGTTTTCCACTCAAATTCAGGCCATAAGCATCACCTTTATAACCAAGGGAATCATACCTGTTGGTTGGTGAAGTATCATAGAAAAGCCTCTTTCGTCCCTCTTCGACCCTTTCGTACCAGATGCCGGCGTTGAGGACATCTCCCCCGGTGTTACCCGACACATAATACCTGCGCCAGCCGCTGGGCCCCGCCTCGGCGACGACCTTGCCGCCAGGCTTTTCCGGCTTCTTCGTGATGATATTGATGACGCCTCCCGCAGCCATGGAGCCGTAAATGGCGGAAGCGCCTCCCTTTACGACCTCGATCCGTTCGATATCCTCCAGTGCGAAAGACCGGAAATCAACAGCCCCGAAGTCAACTCCTATCGAAGAACTGTAAAGTGGAATCCCGTTGCTCAGAACAAGCACCTGGTTGGTGAAACCCCTGAACCATATCTGGGACTGCTGGGCCACCCCGCTCTTCTTCTTCATGAAGATGCCCGGTATCCTGCTATCCAGAAGCGCCCCGAGATCCGACGCCCCGCTGGCAGCGATATCTTCCGCAGTGATCACGTACGCAGGTGCCGGAACCTCATTCAGGTCGGTGTAGATCCTGCTCCCCGTAACCACCTCCGGCGCCACCGTCGTGACCTCGGCCGAAACACCATGATACCCCGCAAGTACAAATGCGATCGCAGCAAAAACAGTAAAACCAACACCAAAAACCTTTCTCATCAAGCCGTCCCTCCCAAATGAAATAGGGCGGCCTGACACGCCAGGCCGCCCAGCAAAAGGACGGATATTCTGCCGTGTCACGCCCGCGCATGACACATGGACTTCGCCCCCCGGCCGGTCTCCTGGCTTCCGTTCTCCCTACTCCCGCACCTTCCCGGCATTCGCCAGTGGTTCGATACGCGGTTTCGTCACGGTAACAGTGGCGGGGCCGCTCCGGTCTTTCACCGGAATTCCCGACACCGAAGGGTTTTTCCATATGATCCAACAATGAAAAGGATACACCAGAAAAAAAGAGGGGTCAATCAGGGGCAAGGGCTTGACTCGTAACTCGAAAAACCAGATTCTTCGTCATTTCATTCCTCTGAATGACAAAGAAAAGCAAGGAGACTGGCATCTGGAGGCAGGAGACGGGAAGGGCAAGGCCAAGGGCCGGAGAGAAGTCTTTGCCGAAGGCTCAGGAGCCGGTGAGTTTCGCAGCCGTCGCGGAGGGG
>DAOTIQ010000020.1:0-4984 GCA_035448245.1 Thermovirgaceae bacterium
GGCGATATGTCGCCAGCCATGGCTCAACCGCAAGGATTGAAAGCCATGAATCACCTGGAATAAAGATACCTTATCCCCTCAAAAATTTGCGGGGGAGTTCTGGTCGATAGTTTTACAGAATTGCCGCCAAGGTCGAGGCTGTCTATGTTGAGCGGGAATACAAAATCCTCCAGGTCAACAACGGGCTGAAGATCCCTGACAGCCTGCTCCACTATCGATGTCTTTTCGGCGTTGTTGACGAAGAGGGAATAATCCTTGAGCCAGACCTTTCTTGATCTGACCTCCAGAGCCGTGGAGAGCTCCACAAGAATCTTCAGGCTGATGCTCCCCCTGACAACGTAATAACCACGGGCAAAAATTCCTCCCGGTCTTATCTCTACTCGTACATTCTGCCAGTTCTCGTCTATCTGTTCCCTGAGAGCCGAGTTGATGTCTCCTTCAAGAACAATGGCCGCAAAATTACCGGAAAGTATCTCTTCAACCTTTATGGATTCAGCATCCACCCATTCCGAAACGGGGTTGAATTTTCCGAACCTTGTCTCCAAAGCCATCTCTTCGAGTCTGAAAGCGCCAAAACGGGCACCTTTGACGAGCAGATACATGTGGCGCAGGCTTCCATCCTCCCCAGGCTCCTCATCCAGTACCATTTCCATTGAATCCGGATCCAGCCTCTCTGCAAGGGCAGCGAAAAGTCTCTCCCCGGAAGTAGTCCATTCGACCTCTCCCTTGAATTCCTTCGACACCTCGGCATACACAGGCATAGCAATGAAAAGGATTGCAAGAAAAACCGCTGTCGCGAACCTTGATGATCTCAATTCATGCACCTCCAGACCAGTTTGGGGATCTATTGTTTTGTCCTGTCAATTGTTTCGGCCATTTCACCAAGGGCTGACTCCAGTTTCTTCGCGAAAAGCTCCATTTGCCCTCTGAGGGCCGTTCTCGAAGTGATATTGAAGTGAATGCTGTCGGCAAAAGTGAGATAACGAACACCAAGACCTTCATCGTCCACGGTCCCGAACCCCGCAAGGTACATTCCGTCCACTGCTGAAGTACTTGTGGACAGAAGGGTTCGGGTAAGGGTTTTAAGCCCCCGGTCGCTGAAAAATTCAGGTTCTCCCTGCAAGCCGAGATCTTTTCCCATGGTTTCGAAGATTCGCCTGAGACCGAGAAGGTGTCTTTCGACCCCTTTGCCGGCCTTGGATTCCTTCATCCTGGAGACATGCTTCTCGGCGGCAGCCCTTATCGCCACCGCTTTTTCAGGATCCGTTGCTGATGGGTCCCTCATGACCTTTGTAAAAATTACCGATTCCTCAGATACAGATCTTACGGCCTCTGTCCTGCCGTGGAGGAACTGCCTTGTCATTACAGCCTCGTAGGTGCTCCTGGGAACTCCCCAGACGTCTTGCTGTGCGAGCTGCATCGCCATCTGTACAAAAGCATCTGGAGCCACAGAAAGACTCTTTATCCTTTCTTTCCCAAAGGATCCAAATATCAGGACCTCCGTTTCAGTATCGCGTTTCATCCTGTCGAAAGCCGTGGCGGCTGACTCGATGATGGACGCCATGTCGTCATCGATATCAAAAACCAGATCTCTCCAGGGACATTTCCCATTATTTATCGAGCCTTCACCATTCCAGGGATCGTCATTTCCCACAAAAGACGCGAAGCGGACCATTACTGATCCATCTGTGGCGGTATGCTCCATATTAATCGCGCTGGTTCCGTCAGGACAGACGATAAACTGCATACCCTTGTCGAACCATCTTGAGCGTCCATCCCCGGTGAGCATGGTCTCCGAGAGCTGTTTTATCCCTTCGGGCTGCCCTTGCTCAAGGCAAAGAACAAACAATGCCCTTTCGATAGTGTCCAGTATCTTCCTGTTGCCGGAAATGATCGACAGGTTCGCCCTGGCCTCGGCCCAGTCATCCCTGGGAAGGGTCGTAAGTACGCCTGCGGGTGAGGTGGCCTCGCCTTCCAGGTCCATTATTTCCTGAATGGCACTCTCGACAGCCACGACATCAAAAAAGTTGCCCTCATGGTCTATCACATCGACAGAAAAATACCTTCCACGGCTGATGACCACAATATGTCTCTCGTAAGGTTCCGTGGGATCATGGGAAATAACCGGATTGCGTATCCGGTCCATGCCTTTTTCCGGTATCCTGGCGGAGGAGAACATTTTTTTGTACTGGATCATACATATCGGACGCCCCTTCTCGGTATCCGGCGGCAACTGCCCTGTATCCACAAGTTTTTTGAATCTCAGTGCAGAGACGACCAGCCCGGCCGCGTGTCCAGCCTGTGTGATCTCCTTCGGGGATGCCGATCGTGGAGAGAACATATAGAAAATGTTGCTGTAAAAGGGCAAAGATGCCCTGCCCGACAGGTACATCCACTCCCAGAAGGGTTCAAGCCAGTTGGCCACATCCTTTCTGGCGGCAAATTCTTTCAGTGCCTTTTGAAGGATCGGCCCTGGACCACTTTCGGAAGCAAACTCCCTTGCGGACCTGCCTGTCCTTTCCAGCGTATCGGGATCCAGAAGGGGGGAGGCCCACTCCAGGAGTCGTTCGATGGTCTCTTCCAGGTCCGGCACCGGAAGCGCCGGCAGCAACGCCTGGCTGGAAAAAGTTCCCGCTCGTCCTTTCGGAGAATCGCCCATCAATAATTCCTCCAATCCTGAAAAACCGGTCACTGCTACATTTGACCCACGTAGGGGGTCCTCCTGATCGCCGAATGCACATGATTGATCATCGTGATGAAGTCGAACACAGGTAGATCAACGGCTTCCTGAACTGCCGCCGCATAGGGCGGGAGATCGCTGCATTCCAGAAGCACCGCCCCGACTTCCGGGTTTTCCCTTACCATCCTCCTGGCCACATCGGTAACCTCTATTCGGATAAGGTCGGAATCGAGAGTCCCCTTCTCTTCGAGTATGGACGTTCGGAACTCTTCCTGGTCCTCCATCCCGTAAATGGCAAGGGGCATCTCGGAGGTTATCCCTACCGACTCGAAATGCTCTTCTGTGAGGCAACTTCTGTTGGCCGTTATTATCCCGACCTTGCGCCCCGGAGCAAGGGTCCTGAATATGAAAGGAACCTGCAGCAGGCTGGAGAGGAACACTGGTATTTTTACGGATCTGGCGACCTGCCTCTGGAAAAGGGCCATGAAACCGCATGCACCGGTGACGGCCCTTACCCCTTCCGCCTCGAGATCCCGGGCTGCCTCTACAAAGGGCTCAAGAAGAGAAGGATCTCGCTCGTTTAGAAGCCTCTCTATTGAGGCTCCCCTTACTTCCCTGTACCGTACAGGGAAGTTGTAGGTTGTCGCATTTCCGACATTTCCTGGAACGCAGGGGTAACAGGCATCGAGAATGAGAATGCCTATTGATTCACCATCCCATGAACGTGTTCTGCTTCTTACATGATAAACGGTCATTGTGCACTCTCCCTGTCATTATGATTTTTTGCGATTATTGAGCCTGGCCGGTTTCAGGTTTTACGAGAACCGTAGTTTCCGGCCTGATAACATGGCCGGGCGGGAAACCGGGAAACCAGGAAAACCGTTCCACTCTCCTCGGAGTAGCTCCGGGGTAAACCACCAGGACCCAGCAGTCACCTTTTTCGTCAACCATGTGTGAAGCTCCCAGCAGCGGAGGGCCTGGGGGATTGACCCTTCGGAACCACCCTCCGAAATGATTCTCCCATTCGCCCCATGAAAAGGAGGGGTTCTTTTCCCATGCTGATTCTTCCTTGCCTTTTGAGGTAAGCCCCCTTTTCTCGGGGGTATCCTGCCAGGGGTACCAGCCGGGAGGTTCGCACGGCACCGGAACGCCTTCCGTGCCATCCTCGAGGAAATACCACTCTCCCTTTACATCGCAGAAAAACCTTGGGCCAGAACTTTCCTGACCTCCGACGGCTTCCCTCATCCATACTTGGCCGGGAAGGAACCAGGCACCCCATAAGGGGGGATCCACATTCTGCTGATCTGGTCCATCGGGCAGGGTCCCGCTTTCGAGCCATTCGCCGTAAGCCTCTACACAGGCTGCTCCAGCGAGCATTACAAACAACAATAACGACAGCAACATGACCCTTTTCATCCATTTCCACCTCCATTAGTTGCCTGGTCACAAGACACATCCCTTACTTGAGATCAGGGACTGGAACTTTGCCTGTTCAACACGTTTCAAAATTTATCCCTTGACGCGTTCATAATATACCAGATACTAAAAGGGCCCGGAAAAAGGTCTCGAAATTAAACCCGATCCCGGAAACCCTTCAGTGTTTACGCACCCATGGGGCCGATGCTCCCGGAAGACAAAAAAGAAGGGTTCCCGGCCAGGATAAAGCCAGAAACCCTTGCTATTACTGATTTGGCGTGCCCGTCGGGATTCGAACCCGAGACCTTCGGCTCCGGAGGCCGACACTCTATCCAGCTGAGCTACGGGCACACATCCGCGGCGCTAAGGGTACAGCGCGCCCCCCGTGGTTGTCAAGTATATCTGTTACTCGGTATATCTGTTGCTCGGAACCCGTGAATCGAAAAAGAGTGAAAAGAAAGACGCAAGTCGTGAGACGAAAGGAGCAAAACTCAACGGCAAAAAGGCACCCCACAGGCAATCTGAATGATCTGGTCCCGACGAGGTCCCGACAAATTCCAGAGACGTATCAACGAGGGGATTGGTTCAATGAGGAGCCTTGTCTTGGGTGAGATGTCCTGGTTTGGGTTTTTCCGTTTCACCTCTCACGCTGTCAGGATTCTCCTACCTTCTGAAAGAAACTATGGTAACTCCGAAGCCGCCCTCCCCGGCATTGCCAAGTCTCTGATCCACAACATAGGGCAGATCCTCGCAGAGAGAGTGAACAGCCCGTCGGAGAACACCCTCTCCCCTGCCGTGTATCACGGTGACTTCCCCGTAACCGGCCCTGAATGCCCTGTCAAGGTAAACTTCCACCTCCGGCATGGCCTCGTCCAGCGTCATCCCCCT
>DAOTIQ010000020.1:5084-13835 GCA_035448245.1 Thermovirgaceae bacterium
TTTTTCTTCAATTCGCTGGTTTCCTTTCTTCCCTTCTCGAATTCGCGCCTTGCAGCGGATTCGGCCGCTCCCTCCAGGTTTTTCAGCATTTCCCTGGCGGCCTTTTCGGCATCTTCCAGGATGCCCCTCGCCCTGGAATCAGCGGCCAGAAGGATCGATTCTTCCCGTTTTGCCATGCTATCGACCTGCTCGCTATACAGTCTTTCCATTTCCGCCAGTTTTCTGCGCTCTTCAGCGGCTTCCCTTGCCGCATTTTCAAGTTCAACCTGTTTATCGAAAAGCTCCGCCATGAGGTTTTCCGCGGATCTGCTCTCTCCGGAAAGGTTCTGCATCGCCTGGTCTATTACGTCTTCGGACATCCCGAGCCTTCGGGCTATCATTATGGCGTTGCTCTTGCCGGGAACCCCCATCAGCAGTCTGTAGGTCGGGGAAAAGGTCACAGGATCGAACTCCATGCTGGCCGATTCGACCCCCTTCGAAGTGACTGCATATTTTTTGATAGGGTTGTGATGTGTCGTCGCAAGAACAAGACATCTTTTTTCCCTTAGTTTTTCGAGAATGGCCACACCAAGAGCGGCACCCTCCTGCGGGTCTGTCCCGGCCCCGAGTTCGTCAAGAAACAAAAGGCTGTCTTTTCCACTCTTTTCGATCATCATAACGATGCGGCTGACGTGAGAACTGAAAGTTGAGAGGCTCTGCTCTATTCCCTGTTCGTCCCCGATGTCCGCGGCCATAAAATCCACCCATCCAGCGACGGAACCCTCCGCGGCCGGGACAGGAAGACCCGAGAGAGCGAGAAAAACCGCTATCGCCACGGTCTTCAGAACAACGGTCTTCCCCCCGGTGTTGGGACCCGTGATCACAAGTTGTCGGAAGCGGTCACCGCAGTGAATGGTTATGGGAACACAATTCGAGGCTATCAGGGGGTTTTTCAACTCCCGGAAATAAAAACCCGGTTTTTCCCGTATCTCGGGCAGGGACCACCCCGATTCATCAAGGATGATCGAACATGCATGAAGAATATCAATGAATGCAACCGCTTTCTGGGCATCCAGAATGGCACTTTTCTTCTCCAGGATCATCGCCGTAAGGCCTGAGAGGATATTTCTTTCCTCTTCCTTTTCCTCGCCCCTGAGGATCTCGGCCCTGTTGTTGAGTGTCACAACTTCCCGGGGCTCCATGTAGACCCCTTTTCCTGAGCCGGAACGATCCAGGACTATCCCGTCAAAACGGCTCGCATCCTCCGCCCTTACAAGCAAAGCAAGCCTGCCCTTCCTGAGGTGAACCACCCTGTCCTGAAGGTACGGTCCAAATTGCTGCTGACCTCCAATGTCCATGCACCTCGACCTGGCACGAGAAAGAGTATCTCTCAGTTCTCCCCGCACTTTTGAAAGTTTCGGTGAGGCCTGATCATAAAGTTCTCCGTCATCGGCGATCACCTGGAGGGCAGAAAGTTCTTTGGACATGTCGCGAATCCCCTCCGCAAGACCCTCAATACCCGGAATGTCACCTTTGGCCTCGTTTGCAGCCAGGCGGATTTTAATTGCCAGACCGATCAGGGTCCTGAAACGGAGAAGTTCTTCTCCAGTCAGGTATGAACTCTGTTTCGCGGTTTCCAGGAATGGCGACACCGGGCGAAGAGATCCGTCCCAGGGGAAATCTCCTTTTTTCGCAACATATCTCATATAGGCTCTGAGAAGTGACTGTCGGTGGATTGCCTGTTTCTGGGTATGGCACGGGTTAATGGACAAAAAGGCCTGCTGGCCATTTTCGGAGCGGGTTTTTCTGGCAAGCCTTTCGAGCACCGCCGGTATCTCGACCAGTTGGGGGGTCTTTGGTTCTGTTTTCAATTTGTGCTGTTACCGTCCTTGCCGTTGCCGGTTTCGGATGGAGCACCACTCCAGGGAAGAGCTTCGGGCTCCAGCAGACGCACCCCGGAAAGGCTTTTCTGGATCATGGGCCAACTGCGGTGGGCTAAAGTCATAGAATAACTCTCGTTCATCCAGTAAGGTGAAATTACCGGGGAGAAGTACAACACCCCGGCATAGACGATCATGAGCAACGCGTAGGTCTTGACCGCGCCGGCCACGATACCCATCCCCCTGTCCACCCCGGAAAGGTTCGTGAATTTAAGAAATGCCTTGATAACCCTTCCCGCAAAAACTCCCAAAATAAGGACAGTTACGTAGACCGCAACTATGGAAGCCGTCTGGACAGCAGCAGGGCTCATCGGGATGAGGGGAGAAACCAGTTTTGAAACCTGTGGAGACACCTTCCACGCCAGGATGAACCCCCCTATGGTGGTGACCAGTGATATTGCCTCGCCCGAAAGGCCGCGCAAGCCGCCCCTGATACAGAAGGTTACAAGGATCAGGAGAAAAAGCAGATCCACCCCGCCCGAAAGGGTCACGAACCATCACTCTCCCCTGATATTTTCCTCAGCCGGTTCTCGGCATTTTCTATTGAATAGGCCAGCTTGAAACACGCAAGTAGAAGCCGGTCCTCCTGGTCGATGGAAATATCGATCCCGGAAAGGCTGTCCCTTGCTATCCTGGCCACACGCTCGAAACGCTTTTCGTCAAGCAGGGTCAATATGGAGTAACTTTTCTTGCCCAGGGTCACATACACCCTGCGCGGTTCGTCAGTCAATCCCGGGCCCCCTCTCCGTTCAGAACCTGTCCGTCAGTTCGCCTTGCCGGGGCGAATCCTCGCTCCCGTCGTCTTCATCTGGCAACCTTTCTCCATCCGTCCGGAGCGCCTCCTGGAAAGGGTCGCCACCATCCCCGGAAAAGCCAAAAGATGACCTGGCCTTTTCAAGAATAGCCTCCAGCCTTCTCTCCAACGCTGTTCTTTCCTCCACGAGCGAGGCGAGTTCCTTTTCTCTTTCTTCCAGAACTTCCCTGACTACATCCAGTTCTTCGGCCATCTGGCTCTTTTCGTCCCGGAGGGTCTGGATGGTGGATGAAACCCCGTCAATCAGCCTTTCAAGATTTTCCATGTGTTCGAACATCATAACACCTCCAGTCAACCATTATCGAAGGACAATACCCTTTTCTTTCAGAAGCGTCCGGAGCCGCTCATGTATTAAATCGACCTCATCATCTCTGAGAGTCCTGTCAGGATCCCTGTATGCCAGCGAAAAGGCAAGGCTGCGGTAACCGTCGGGGATACCCTTCCCGCTGTAGACGTCAAAAAGCCATGCCTTTTCCAGAAGGGGATCGGCCAGGTTCCTGAGGAGTTCAAGGACTTCAGCCGAATACTCCCCGTCTTTTACAAGGAGTGAAATATCCCTGTATACGGGAGGATATCGGCGGGCTTCTCCAAAGTTGGCCAAACCACCTTCGATCAGGATATCCATGTCTATCTCGAAAAGGTAGACAGGACCGGGAATATCCTGTTCAGCCTCGATCTCCGGCTTGAGAGACAGTATGTAACCTGCATCCTTGCCATCAGCAATTACACGGGCAGTTTTTCCTGCATGTCCAAAGGGTTCTTCTCCCCGCACCAGTTCGATCCAGATTCCCCTGCCGGCACAGATAGCCTCCAGGTCTGACGCAACAGAGTGAAAATCCTCGACAGCCTGCGCTCCCCAGGGTGACCTGGTGTCTTTCCCGGGGCAGACGCACCCGCACAGTTTCAGATGCTCCTCGACCTCTTCCCCTTCGGGAAAAAACACGGCCCCGACCTCGAACATTCTTACAGGACCTCTCCAACCGGACCTTATATTCTCCTTCAGGGCCTTGACAAGTCCGGGAGCAAGGGTTGTCCTCAGGACGGAATTATCCAACGTCAGCGGATTAGAGAGAGCAACGGCCCTGGACCTCCTGTCCTCCGGGGGGATCCTGAATTTTTCACCGAAGTCCGGAGAGATAAAACTGTAGGTTATGACCTCGGCATACCCCCGGCCCATCGCCGTTCCTCTGATGCTTCTTTCGGCCCTCATCCTGTCCGTGATATCTCCGGTAGTGTGCATGACGGGAGGAAGGGCCGGGGCGATCCCGTCATAGCCCCTTATCCTTGCGACCTCCTCTATCAGGTCCTCCTCGATGGTAATATCAGGCCTCCAGGATGGGACGATATAGCTCCTTTGCGAGGAAGAACCGCCTTCATCGACAAAACCAAGTCGATCAAGAATAGCGGTCGCCATTTCAAGGTCATCGCTGTTGATTATCTTGTCCAGCAAGGCCGAAGAGAGGCTTGCATTTCTTCCAGAACCCGAAGGTTTTCCTGAAGATATCCACCCGCCCGGAGTACCTCCTCCCCATTCGGAGATCATATCCATCACCATGGCCAGAGCCGGCTTGACCTTGAATGGGTCCACGTAGCGAGAGAATCTGTACGCCGCCTCGCTGGGAAGCCCCAGTCTTCTCGAGGTACGGCTTACCCTTATGCTGTCAAAGTGCGCGGATTCGAGAAGAACCCTCCCTGTTTCCGGGCCGATCTCGCTTTCGCTTCCTCCCATGACCCCGGCAAGAGCTACAGCCTTTCCACCGCTGGTAATAAGAAGATCTGAACCATCGAGGACCCTTGCCTTGCCATCAAGGGTCTGGAGTATCTCCCCGCTGGATGCCGATCTTACAGTGATCTCACCACCCGGAAGACCGGAAGCATCAAAAGCGTGAAGGGGCTGCCCTGTCAGCAGCATGACTATGTTGGTCGCGTCAACAACGTTGGAAACCGGTCTCATCCCGGACAGAAGAAGTCTTATTCTGGTTGATACAGGGGAGGGGGCTATGCGAATGTCGTCAATGGACCCAAGAGCATAGAAAGGACAACCCGGATCCAGGAGCGTAATACCCGAAAAACCCTCCAGTGATTCTGACTCTTCAGGGATAACAGGGTCCTTGACCCGGAACACGGCACCGGGAACGACCGCAAAGACTTCCCTTGCCACCCCCATCATGCTCAGGAGATCCCCCCTGTTGGGAGTGATGGATAACTCAAGAACCGTATCATCAAGTCCAAGGGCTTCTCTTGCATCCATTCCCGGGGAATAACCATCTCCCAGCCTGAGTATCCCGAACTCGTCGGAGATCTCCGGCATGCCGATCTCTTCTGCGGAAAGGACCATTCCCTCGCTGATAACTCCTTCAAAATCCCTTGTTCCTATCACGTCACCGCTTGCCAGCACACACCCTGGAGGACCCCACAGGACTGTATCCCCCTCATGCAGATTCCTTGCGGCTGTCACGCAGACACCCTTACTTTCCCCTGCCTCGACCTCGAGGAGAAAAAGTTCCGGTCGGGAAGGGTGAACCGATATCCGGGAGACCCTGGAGGTCAGCGCTCCACGAAAGAGCGGAACGGGCGTCGATATTGATTCAACCTCAGACCCCGTATCGGTAAGACGCCTCGCGAGGGCCTCCGTGTCCAGGGGGATATCGACCAGTTCTCTGAGCCAGTTCAAGGATACAAGCATTATCTCCTGCCCCCTGTCGATGTGAGGAAAGAAACATCTCCCTCGAAGAACACTCTAAGGTCCTTCAGCCCATATTTAAGCATGGCTATCCTGTCCAGACCCATGCCCCAGGCAAAGCCGTTATAGCGCACCGGATCTATGCCCCCCGCCCTCAGTACGTTGGGGTGGGTCATGCCAAGGCCGGAGATCTCCAGCCAGCCGGTACCCTTGCAAATACGGCAGGATGGGTCCTTGCCGGAGCAGGCGACGCATTCGACGTCCATCTCGAGCGATGGCTCAGTGAAAGGGAAATAACTGGCACGGTAGCGCGCGGCGAGGGGACGACCAAATATTCTGTTGACAAAGGCTTCGAGACAGCCCTTCAGGTGGGCGACGGAAATATTTTCATCGATAAGAAGACCCTCCAGCTGGTGGAACATCGGAGAATGGGTCTGGTCGCTGTCCCTGCGAAAAACCTTGCCAGGTATTATTATTCTGAGAGGAGCCCCCCATTTGCGCATGGACCGAACTTCCACGGGAGACGTATGGGTCCTGAGCAACAATCCGTTCTCGAGGTAGAAGGTGTCCTGCATATCTCTCGCCGGATGGTGGGGAGGTATGTTCAGCCCCTCAAAATTGTGAAAGTCATCTTCAACTTCCGGGCCGTATGCCACCGAGAACCCCATGGAGGCAAAAATGTCTATGGCTTCCTGGGTCACCTGGGCAACGGGGTGAAAGGCACCCCATGGACGCCCCCTACCCGGAAGAGTAACGTCTATCCACTCCTTCGTCTCCCTGGCGGCCAAATCCTGACCAGCACGTTCTGTTTCCCGGGCGGACAGGTCTTTTTCCATCTCGTCCCTGAGTTCGTTAAGGACTTTCCCGGCCTCGGGACGTTCCTCCGCCGGGAGAGAGCCAAGCCGCTTGAGCAGCGAAGTAAGTTCACCCTTCTTCCCCAGAAAACGCACTCTTAGAGACTGTATCTCTTCCCGGGTGAAGGCTTTGGAGAGTTCCTCGCGAAATAATAAACGTATCCTGTCGAGATCGTCAGATATTTTGTTCAAGAGTTTCCCCTCCCTGCACTTTTTCCTTGCATCTGTCTATCCAGCATCCGATATCTTCCTGTTTTCCAGTGACCATCAGAAGGTCATTATCTTCTAGCACAGTGTCAGCCCTTGGAAGAAAGCGGTCTCCGTTCCTGTTCACCAGGAGAACAACGGCATTGTACTGATGACGAAAATCGAGTTCCTGAAGAGTCTTGCCGAACATCTCCGGCAGTGCACCAACTTCCCCAACTATCAGGCCACTGCCCGGTATCTCGGAAAAACGGGAAAGGTGGGGATGGACTATCTGCTCCGCGGTCCGAAGACCGAGATCTCTCTCTGGAAAAACGACCCGCTGCACCCCGACCCGCGCAAGAACCCTTGCGTGAAGGGCGTTCCTGGCACGTGCAACAACGAGAGGAACCTTGAAACCGACAAGGATAGCAGAAGCAAGGACGCTTGCCTCAAGGCTTTCGCCTATGGCCACAACAGCCACATCGCAATCCTTTACACCGACCTTCTCAAGGGCCGCCTCATCGGTTACATCCAGCTGTGCAGTCAGATCTATAGTTTCAGAGAGGGCCTCCACCCTGGAGCGGTTCCTGTCCACCCCTATGACGCTCTGGCCAAGTTCGGCCAGACGCAGACATATCGCCTCACCGAAGCGTCCAAGACCCAGTACGATGCAGGTTCTTGTTTTCTCCGACATCCTCATTCCCCCCCTTTAGCCAACGGGTATGTTGGTATCCGTATATGATACCCTCGCAGTCGGCGCATGGTCTACAAGAGCATACATGAATGTTATTAGCCCGACACGGCCCCAGAACATCAAAATTACCAGAACAAGTTTACCCGGAGCCGTGAGATGGGGAGTTATACCGGTAGACAACCCCACGGTCCCAAGGGCTGATATCACCTCGAAAAGAACATCCCTTAGCCCGAAGGGTTCAAATACCAGCAACAACCCCGTCCCGGCAATTATCGTTCCAAGATATACCACAAGGAGTGACAGCGCCCTTTTTATGATTCTTGACGGAATGCGCCTGTTCCAGAGGGTTACTTCCCCCCCACCCCTCAGTTCGCTTGAAGTCACAGCCAGAAGAACCCCCAGGGATGTCGTCTTTATTCCACCTCCTGTAGAACCCGGTGAAGCACCGATAATCATCAGGATGCATGTCAGAAGAATCCCGGCAGATGACAGCGATGAAGTGTCCAGGGTGTTGAAACCGGCTGTCCTCGGTGTGATCGAGTGGAAAAGAGAGTTCCATATCCTGAAAGCAAAGGTAAGCCCTTCCAGGGTCCCCGTCCATTCCGAAACCGCAAAAAGGGCCGCCCCGATCGCGACAAGCCATAGAGAAACCGAAAGCACAAGCCGGGTATGAACAGAAAGGGGACGAATCCGGCCTCCCCTGAAACTGGACCAGATCTCCAGCAGAGGGATAAAACCGAGTCCCCCGAAAAAAACAAGGGACATGACCGCACCCGGAACCATCCAGGTCGCCTGGTAGCCCATCAGGCTATCCGATATCGGAGAAAAGCCCGCATTGCAAAAGGCACTTATACTGTGGAACACAGCCATGTAGGCTGCACGGGAAATACCATGGGTACCAAGAAAACCCGCAAAAAGCACCAATGCGCCAGCCATCTCTATTACGATTGTGAAACGGACCACCCAGAGGATCAGCCGAACCGCCCCCTGGGGAGTATCCAGACCGAAACCTCCCTTGATGAGAAGCCTCTGCCTTATCCCAATCCGCCTTCCCCAGACCAGAGAGAGCGCGGTCGCTGCCGTCATCACCCCCAGGCCCCCCAGCTGGATAAGAAAAAGGAGGATATACTGCGAAATCAGGGAGAGGTCCGAACCCGTATCGACCACGACGAGCCCTGTAACGCAAACAGCGGAAGTAGCCGTGAAAAGGGAGTCGACCCATCCCAGCGGATCAAAAAAATGACTGGATATCCATAAAGCAAGGGTTCCCGCCAGGATCAATGACAGGAACCCGAAAATGATAGTCCGTTCAATACCGAACGAACGGAACGTTCTCAAGGCTATCTCGCAAGCGCCTCCCTGGCCTGGTCAACCAGCCTGGCGAAGGCGGGCATATCCTGGATCGCCAGATCCGCCAGAACCTTGCGGTTGATCTCGATGTTGGCGCACTTGAGACCGTTCATGAAAGAGCTGTAGGTCATCTGGTTCATGCGCGCCCCTGCGCTGATCCTGGTAATCCAGAGTTTTCTGAAATTCCTTTTTTTGGCCCTTCTGTCCCTGTACGCATTGGCCATGGAGTGCAGGTACGCTTCCTGGGCCCT
>DAOTIQ010000020.1:13935-25286 GCA_035448245.1 Thermovirgaceae bacterium
CCTCTTCCGCTCTTCTTGAATACAAACTTTCCTGTTCCCGTCGTGGAAAATCTTTTCTTTGTTCCAGAGTGTGTCTTCATTTTGGGCATTTCCTGTTTTCCTCCTCTTTTCAGGAACTGCGGTTTTTAATTATCCTCAGTGGCAGATGTTTCCCCTGCGCTGCTGACCTGTTCCGTGGCCTCATCTGCGGGCTGCCTGCTTTTTTTCTGAGTCTGGGGCACCGGGGTCAGCATGAGCCTCATGTATCTGCCTTCCATCCGGGGAGGCATATCGATCTTGCCTATTCCTTCGCAATCCCTGACGACCTTGTCCAGAACTTCCCGGCCCCTGTCGAGAAAGGCCATCTCGCGCCCCCTGAAAAAGACAGCGACCTTTACCCTGAAGCCGGAAAGGAGAAAATCCTTGACCGCGCGCACCTTGAAATTGTAATCATGGAGATCGATCTTAGGTCGCATCTTCATCTCCTTGACCACCTGTCCCTTGGTCTTCTTCCTGGCATCCTTGTCTCTCTTCTGCTGCTGGAACTTGAACTTGCCGTAATCCAGTATCCTGCAGACCGGAGGATCGGCCTGGCCCGAAACCTCGACAAGATCCAGCTCACGCTCTTCAGCGAGTGCCAATGCCCGGGACGTTGGAACAACTCCGACCTTGACCCCCTGGTCATCGATCAGGAGAACTTCCTGAACCCGAATTTCTTCGTTGATGCGCGGTTCATCGCTTTTTTTAGCTATAATTCGTCACCTCCATCAGATAATTAAATGGGACCGGACATTCAAGCCCGGCCCCAATATCGGCACAAAATCAGACAACGCAACTCGCTGTCCGGTCGACATACCCTGCAACAACTCACCAAGGAGCGTCAAAGGGTGGGAGGCATGGCTCCTCTTGCATATTCTTTTGTCTAAACAACAATACCCGATCCAAGGATGGATACTAGCACATTATGTCCCGTGATTGCAAGTTCCGGAAGCCGGGTCCGGCTGTTTTTCCAGAAGGGAGAAGAAATCTTCCACACTCATGGACCCAAGGTCTCCCCCCGAACGTTCTCTCACCGAAAGTGTCCCGTTTTCGGCCTCTCTTCCCCCAAGCACAACCATGAAAGGAACCTTTTCCAACTGGGCATCGCGGATCTTTTTGCCCAGTTTTTCGTCCCTGGTGTCCTTTTCGACCCTGAAACCAGCCATCCTGATTCGATCCTCAATTGACGCGGCATAATCTCCATGTTCTTCCTTGACGGGAATAATTCTGACCTGTACGGGGGCAAGCCAGAAGGGGAAAGCACCCGCATAATGCTCTATCAGTATCCCGAGGAACCTTTCAAGGCTGCCCAGGACCGTTCGGTGAAGCATAACGGGCCTGTGCTCCTTTCCGTCAGGACCGATGTAGGTCATGTCAAATTTCTCGGGCATCTGGAAATCAAGCTGGATTGTCCCGCACTGCCAGGTCCTGCCGATGCAGTCCTCGAGGTGGAAGTCGATCTTGGGTCCGTAGAAGGCACCATCTCCAGGGTTGATCCTGTACTCGATACCGAACTCCTCCAGGGCCTCCTTCAGGGCTTTTTCCGCAGTGTCCCACATCGCGGGATCGCCCATTGCCTTCTCCGGTCTCGTGGAAAGTTCCACCCTGTATGGGAAACCGAAGACATCCCTGTATATGAATCTGACCAGATCCATTATTCCGATGATCTCCTGTTTGATCTGCTCCGGTGTTACGTAGAGATGAGCGTCATCCTGGGTAAAGCACCTGACCCTCATCAATCCGTGCAGAACTCCGGAGCGCTCGTGCCGGTGAACCGTCCCGAGTTCGGCTATTCGCAGAGGGAAATCACGGTAACTCCGGATTTTGGTCTTGTAGACAAGAATACCCCCGGGACAGTTCATCGGTTTGACAGCAAAGGGGCGCTCGTCGATCTCCGTGAAATACATGTTCTCCCGGTAGTGGTCCCAGTGCCCCGACCTTATCCAGAGTTCCTGGTCAAGAATGAGGGGAGTCCTGATCTCCGAATAACCCCTGCGAATATGCTCCGCCCGCCAGAAGTCGACCAGTTTGTTTATTACGACCATTCCCCTGGGGTGGAAAAAGGGGAAGCCCGGCCCCTCGTTATGGATACTGAAAAGATCCAGATCCCTGCCGATCTTGCGGTGGTCCCTTCGCCTGGCTTCCTCGAGGCGGTTGACATACCTTTCCAGGGCCTCGGCCGAATCGAAGGCCGTTCCGTATATCCTTGTGAGCATTATGTTCTTCTCGTCACCCCGCCAGTAGGCACCGGCTATAGACAAAAGTCTGAAATGCTTCAGGTCCGATGTGGATGACACGTGAGGTCCGCGACAGATATCGGCGAACTCCCCCTGGCGATAGATGGATATTTCATCATCCTCGATCCCTTCGAGCAGTTCCAGTTTATAGACCGCATCCCTGTCACGAAAAAAATTCTCCGCCTCTTTCCTGGGAAGGAAAACTCTCTCCACTGGAAGGGACTCTTTCGAGATACGATTCATCTCCTCCTCGATCCTGGGAAGGTCCTCTTCCGATATGGTTCCCTTTATCTCCATATCATAATAGAAGCCATCCTGTATCGACGGCCCTATACCGAGCCTGGTTCCCGGAAAGAGCCTTTGTACGGCCTGGGCCATCAGGTGCGATACGGAATGCCTGATCATGTCCAGACCTTCAGGGCTTCCAGCCCTGACGGGCTCAATTGTCGAATTACCTTTGACCTCTGTCGAAAGATCCGCTACGACACCATTGACCATTGCCGCAACGGAATCGCCCGATATTCCCCATTTTTTCAGAATTTCGCCGGCTTTCAGGATCTTCTCACTTTCAAGAATCCTGTCTTCGGGACCCCTGTATTCTGGCAATAGATTCATCCTCCCTGATAGATATTCGGGTTTTTTAAAGCCTGACAAAGCTGGTTGTCCGGTTTCGTGGAAAGAATTGTATCACAGCCACGCCTGTTGTGAACTTTAAACAACTGCAGATGTATATAATATACAGCCTCCATGTAGTGTTGCAACAGCATATAATGTGTTCAGTTCTTTCATTATTTGTTTTCTGCAGTTCATTTTTTCAGGAAGGGAGTGGTTCGCGGAAGATAGTTAAAAATTTCTCCAGCACCAGGCATCAGGTTTTTCCGAAACTGTTTTTTTTCGTTTTACAAAGTCAGGGATCCAAGTCAGGTTTTCTAAGGAGGGGTTTGCAGAATGGCTGAGAAAAAAAAGGCTGACCAGTGGTCATCGCGGTGGGGCCTCATCCTGTCCTGCATCGGTATGGCAGTCGGGACGGGCAACATCTGGAGGTTTCCCCGTGTTGCCGCCTCCCAGGGCGGTGGTGCCTTTGTTATTGCGCTCTTGATTGGACTTTTCCTTTGGGCCATCCCGCTCCTCATGGCTGAGGCCGTATGGGGCAAGGTATCAAGGATGGGCGTTATCGGATCGTTCAAGGAAATGGTCGGCAGGAAGTGGACGTGGATGGGAACGGTAGTTGCGGTGATCTCTCTTGGCATCGCGTTCTACTACGCCGTCGTCGTAGGGATGTGTGTACGATATTTCGTCTATGCCCTTACCGGGGTTATCAAACCGGGTCTCGACTCCGAAGCTCTCTGGACTGCTTTCTACACCACTCCCGGAGCGATGGTCCCGTGGCATATAATCACCATGGTAGCCGCAACACTGATCCTCTTCAAGGGCGTATCCCAGGGACTTGAGAAGATCAACAAAATCCTCATCCCCGCTCTTTTTGTCATGCTCGTGATCCTCGCGATCAGGGCGAACATGCTCCCGGGGTCGACGGAGGGTCTCCGTTTTCTCTTCCAGCCCAAGTGGGCCGACCTGCTCAAGGGCCGTGTCTGGCTTGAGGCATTCACACAGGTCGCATGGTCCACTGGAGCCGGGTGGGGCCTCATGCTGACATACTTCGTCTATACGAAGAAGCGCGAGGATATTGCCCTTAACGCCACAACTGTCTGCTTCGCGGACACCATGGCAGGCTTCCTGGCTGGACTGGCCGTCATTCCGACGGTCTTCGCTCTTTCACCAGACCCACAGGCGGCAGTCGCGGCTGGAAACAACGGCCTCGCCTTCATCCACCTGACGAATCTCTTCACCGTCATGCCCGGAGGCGTCCTCTTCGCTTCAATTTTCTTCCTGGCCCTTATCTTTGCGGGCTTCAGTTCGCTCCTCTCGATGGTCGAACTGGGCATCCGCCTGCTTATGGATGCCGGATGGGAGCGCCATAAGGCAGCCATAGCGGCCGGCGTCGGCATCACCGTCCTTGGACTGCCCTCATCCTACTACTGGTGGTTCCAGGAGAACCAGGACTGGGTTTGGGGCGTGGGACTTCTCCTCAGCGGGCTGATCTTCTCCATCGCATCCATGAAGATCGGCATCCAGAAGATCTGGAACGAGTACATCGCTCCCGATTCAGACCTCAACGCGCCCTGGATGTGGAAACTTATCACCCTCTTCCCGCTCTGGTTCGTGATCATCTTCGGATGGTGGATCAAGCAGGCCGCAAGCTGGTACCCGGAATCCTACATGAAGTGGCTCCCGATCTCGGATTACGCTTTCACCGTAGGTACCATGGTCTACCAGTGGGCAATTCTGGTGGTGCTCGCCCTGGCCACCAACAACTGGCTGGCAAACAAGTCCACCGTCAAGTT
Source organism: Thermovirgaceae bacterium (assembly GCA_035448245.1). Lineage (GTDB taxonomy): Bacteria > Synergistota > Synergistia > Synergistales > Thermovirgaceae > DAOTIQ01. Next base: position 18,596 of record DAOTIQ010000020.1, read on the forward strand.
CGAGGCAACCGACTAGGGAGGTTTCCCTTTTCCCAAATTTAAGGAAATCTACCGACAGGGAGGGATACATATGGGCTGGCAGTTCAATATGGTAATAATTATGGCTCTTGTCTTCGGTGGCACAGGCTGGTGCGTTTACCGGACCATGAAATCCGAGGATAAGAAATAGCACAGCGGGTAAAAATACAGGGGGCCGTCTCTTGAAGAGGCGGCCCCCCTTTTTATGTCTTCTTGTTACCGATATTCTGTTTTACTTGCCGGTACTTCCGAAACCACCGCTTCCGCGTTCGGTATCACCCAGTTCTGGTGATTCCTCCCAGTTGATCTTCTCAACACGGGTCAAAACCATCTGGGCTATCCTGTCACCCTTTTCGATCCTGAAGGGCGATTCACCAAGGTTGACCAGGATTACCCTTATCTCGCCACGGTAATCGGCATCTATCGTTCCCGGAGCGTTCAATACAGTTACCCCATGCTTCAGGGCAAGACCGCTCCTGGGTCTGACCTGGCACTCATACCCCTCCGGGATCTCGACCTTCATTCCGGTGCCTACAGCCATCCGTTGCCCCGGCTGGATATCTGCGCTCTCACAGGAACGCAGGTCAACTCCGGATGAAAATTCCGTTGCGTAGAAGGGAAGGGGAAGATCGCTCTTCTCCATAAAGACCCTTACGGTAACGGTATCTGCCATCAGGATCTGTCCCTGTTCCTGTCGGAGGAACCACTCCTTCGGGGGCCTCCGCTCTGGGGCCTTCTGTCTCCGCCGCGCTGGCTCGACCCCCTGGAGTTTCTGTCTCCCCTGTCGGAAGGAGCCGAAGGGGGAAGATTCTTTATCTTCTCTTCCCGCTCATCCTCAAGGATGATCGCGTCACCAAACTTTCCGGCTATCTCCGGTTCTTCTTTCCTTTCCAGCACACGCCTTCTGGAGAGGTTGATCCTTCCCATGTCATCGATCTCCTTGACAACGACCAGCACAGTGTCGCCGGAACTGAACACATCATCGACCTTGCCGATATGGGTGGTACTTATCTCGCTGACATGAAGGAGTCCCTCCTTGCCGGGAAGAACTTCCACGAAGGCCCCGAAGGCCATAAGTCGCGTGACCTTTCCGAAGAATATCTCGCCTGCCGCGACCTCACGTACAAGGTCGTTGATTATTGCAAGAGCCTTCTCGGCCGCTTCGCTGGTGGGTGAGGCAACGTAGACATGACCGTCATCCTCGACATCTACCTTTACGCCGGTCTGGGCGACGATGCTGCGGATAGTCTTGCCTCCAGGTCCTATTATGTCGCGGATCTTGTCCATGGGTACCGTAAGTGTATATATTCTGGGAGCGTGAGAGGATACTTCCTTTCGAGGTTCGGCAAGGGCACCTTCCATTATTTCAAGAATGTGGAGTCTCCCCCTGCGGGCCTGTTCCAGAGCGTTCTGCAGTATCTCCCTGGTGATACCGCCCGCCTTGTTGTCCATCTGGAGCGCCGTTATGCCATCCCTTGTGCCAGTTACCTTGAAATCCATATCGCCGTAATGATCTTCGAGTCCCTGGATATCAGAAAGGACAGCTACGTCGTCTCCTTCCTTGATAAGCCCCATCGCGACGCCCGCGACGGGTTTTTTGACAGGGACACCGGCATCCATGAGAGAAAGGCTCCCACCGCAGACCGATGCCATGGAACTGGATCCGTTCGATTCCAGAATATCCGAGACCACCCTCACGGCGTAGGGAAATTCATCCTGTTCGGGCAAAAGCACCCTCAGGGCTCTCTCAGCAAGTGCCCCGTGCCCGATTTCCCTGCGTCCCGGACCTCTCATGGGACGAACCTCTCCCACCGAGAAGGGCGGGAAATTGTAATGGAGCATAAAACGCTTGGAGGGCTCGTCGTGTTTGAGCCCGTCCACCAACTGGTCATCTTCTCCGACCATACCAAGGGTCGTTGTCACGAGAGCCTGCGTCTCACCCCTGGTAAACAAAGCCGAACCGTGGACTCTTGGGAGCACACCCACCTCGCAGGTGATGGGACGAATCTCGTCCATGGCTCTCCCGTCGGCTCTCTTGCCCTCTTCAACCACTCGCTTCCTCATGGTTTTTTTGAGAAGTTTTTCCACGGCAGCGGAAATATAGGACCCGGCACCCGGGAATTTCTCCCCCAGGGTCTCTATGGCACGAGCCGTTGCGGCATCCACGGCATCTCCTCTGGGTTTCTTGTCGTGTATCTGTACTGCCTCGAGAATATCGCCAGAGAGTTCGGTCTCGACCCACTGGTCGATCTCCGGGAAGGTTTCAGGTCCAGGAAAATGAATAGCAGGTTTACCGGCTTTTCTCCCCATCTCGGAGAACATCGCAACAATCTTTTTTATCTCCTGGTGAGCCAGTTCGAGGGCATCGACAAGAACAGTTTCCGGGACCTCCTTCGCCCCTGCCTCTACCATGGTAATACCCCCGGCATGCCCGCTGACGACAAGGTCCAGAGCGCTATCCTTCATCATGTCCTCGGTGGGGTTTACCACCAGTTCGTCATCAATCTGCCCTATCCTGACGGCGGCAATGGGGCCTTCCCATTCAATACCCGAAAGAACAATGGCAGCTGAAGCTCCATTGATAGCCAGGATGTTAGGCGGGTTGACCTGATCGACCGAAAGTGTTGTGGCCACTATATGGATGTCGTTGCGGATATGGCCCGGAAAAAGAGACCGGATAGACCTGTCAATAATCCTGCAAGTCAGGGTGGCCGTTTCCGAGGGCCTGCCCTCTCTCTTGATAAAACCTCCCGGTATCTTTCCCGCAGAGTAGAACCTTTCCTCGTAATCGACGAGAAGGGGCAGAAAATCAAGTCCCTCTCTAGGTTTGTCGGTTATACACGCGGTCACCAGAACCGACGTCTCTCCCTGTGTTACCTGGACGGATCCGTTGGCCTGTTTAGCCATTTTACCCGTCTCGAAGTTCAGCGTTCTTCCACCTACTTCGATCGAAAATAATTCAGACATTATTGTTTCCTCCTCCTGATTTTTCCTTCGTTTTATCCGTTACAGGATAACACAAGGAAAGCCCTGCCGGGCATACACAAAAAAACCGGGAGCCTGCATTTCCAGGCCCCCGGCAGGTCCCTTGCAATATTACAGGCCGGACAAGCAAACCAGCCCGTCAGTGCCTGAGCCCCAGCCTCTGGATCAGTTCACTGTAGCGGTTGAAATCCTTGTTCCTGAGATACTGCAAAAGCCTCCTGCGGCGACCCACCATCTTGAGAAGACCCCGCTGGGAGTGGTGATCCTTTTTGTGGATCTTCAGATGCTCCGTAAGGTCCCTGATTCTGGTGGTGAGAATCGCCACCTGGACCTCGGGGGATCCGGTGTCGGCCGAGTGTACCTTGTAATCCTCGATAATACCCTGTTTCTTTTCCTTCTCCAGCAACTTGCTTCACCTCTGAAAACTTATTCCCGAAACCAAGAGATGCGACCATGCGCGATACCTAGTAACGGGTTTTGCGATTATACCACCAGCACAAGAAGGGGGCAAACAATCGGCCGGGTAAGTTTCTGCTCATTCTGCACTCGACATTTTCTTAATTATGTGGTTTTATTATTAATGAAAAAATATTTATCAATCATCGAAAGGAAGGAGAGATACCATGAAGATCCTCATAATCGAGGATAACAGGGATCTTGTCCAGGTTCTCTCGGAGGGATTCGCCGAAAACGAATTCACCGTCGAAAGCGCATATGACGGTATCGAGGGACTCAACAAGATCCGCAATAACGACTATGACTGCATCGTTCTCGACATTATGCTCCCCGAGATGGACGGATACGAGGTCGTAGAAAAGGCACGGGAAGAAGGCAAGGACATTCCGGTAATAATGCTGACCGCGAAGGACACGATCGAGGACAGGGTCGAAGGACTCAACAAGGGTGCCGATGACTACCTGGTCAAACCTTTCGATTTCAGGGAACTGGTCGCGAGGATCAACGCTGTTACGAGAAGACGATCGGAACTCAAAAGACCGATCCTTCATTGCGGACCTCTTGTCGTGGACCCTATAGCCAGGGAATGCAGGGCCGAAGGCGAAATTGTGCCGCTTAGAAGACGGGAATTCGACATTCTGGAACTTCTCATGCGGTACGAGAACCAGGTCTTTACACGGGAGAGAATAATAACTCATGTATGGCAGAAGGAATATGACGGCACGAGCAATGTGGTTGATGTTCACGTCAAGTACCTCAGGGACAAACTTCGCCCCTACAATCTTGACACGGTCGTAGTTACCGTAAGAGGTGTCGGTTACAAGGTCACCTGCCCGGATTACGAATAAACCCCTTTTCCGGGGGACGGGGGTCTCCATGGATGCATCGGTGAAAAAAACTGCAGACGGGCGGCGGCCGCCATGGCTCCGCTCGTTTCGTTACAGACTGGTATTCTTCTCGGCATTTACGATAACGGCTACCATTGCCGTTTTCGCGTCCCTTGTTTTCATACTCTACACGATGAAGGAACTCCAGCGTGTCGATGATTTTCTCTCACGCGCCTCAGCCGAGGCTATGGTCCATTTCAGTGAGGGTGGGACATACCATGACGGTTCCGGGAAGATCGCGCCGGGAACCGTTTTTTTCCATGTCTTCAGCGAGGACTATTCACTCGTTTTTTCCGCTCCGTCAGGTGCCGACGCTTCCCGGATCCCGACCAGCCTGCTGCCTGTTCCAGGCCCCGGGGGTGAAAACCTGACCTTTGACCCCGCAAGGAGCAAGGTCCTTCCCGGATCCTGGTGGATACTGCCGTGGAATTGCCTGGCCGAGAGAGATCTGTGGAGGGCTTCGGTAAATCGGGCAGAACTTTCCGGAAAGACCGTTTTCCTGGTCACCATGATATCCCTGGAAAAAATGCTGGAGTCCAGGCACATGCTCTTCTGGATTACTGTTTTTTCAGGTATGGCGGCGATCATATCCTCGATCCTTATCGGAGAAACCGTTGCAGGAAAGGCCATGAAGCCGCTGAAGGAGATCAATCGCGCTCTTTCGCGGGTGTCGATAGAGAACATGCATATAGAACCACCCGCCAGGGAAACCGACAGGGAAATACTGGAAATAGTCCGCCACATCAACAGGATGCTCAAAGGTCTTGACCAAAGCCTCAGGAATCTTCAACAGTTCACTTCCGACGCGGGGCACGAACTCAGGACCCCCCTCGCTATCATGAGAGGCGCCGTCGACGTGGCACTGCTCAAGGAAAGGGAATCGGAATATTACATAAAAAAACTCCATGAGGTCATATACGGGATAGAGGACATGCAAAATCTCGTGGGAGCCCTGCTGGAACTGGCAAGGCTCGACTCGCTTCGGGGCCTGAACAAAAGAGAGCCCGCGGATCTTCTTATCGTAGCCGAGGATGCCATAAATACTGTGTCTCCAATAATCGGGAAGCGGGGACAAAGACTGAAATCCGAGTTGAATCCGGCCCCAACCACCGGCAGGGAAGCAATGATCCTGAGGCTGATAAACAACCTCCTGGAGAACGCTTCCAAACATTCACCTCCTGACAGCCAGATAGTAATCAGGACCCATGCGGACATCGAGAGGAACGGATCGATCCTGGAGATCAGGGACAACGGACCCGGGCTGAGCCCCGAGGAGATCAACCGCTGTTTCGACCGTTTCTGGAGAGCGGAATCATCGCGGACCACGCCGGGTTTCGGCCTGGGGCTTCCGTTGGTCCAGAGGATAGCGCAGATACACGGGGCGATAATAGAGATAGAATCCGAAAAGGGCTCCGGAGCTCTTTTCAGGGTCATCTTCCCTCTCGACAAAAAGGCTCTTGAAGAATACGACTTCGAATAGCAGGAGGGGGCCTGACGGCCCCCTCCTGTTCTTAAAGATTGGCTGAAACGAAAAAGGTCCGACCTTCCCTCAGGACCAGGAACACCACGTTCCTCGGCCCTTTCGAGAGAATTTCTTCCCATTTTGCGGTATCGCTGACTATTTGCCCGTTGATCTCCAGAATTACATCGCCTCTGCCGAGACCAAGCCTGTTTCCGACGGACCCCGGCTGAACTTCGGTTACCACCACCCCGGAATCAGAGGAAAAACCGTACTCCTCCCTGGTCTCGTCCGTCACGGGCGAAACGGTGATCCCAAGCCTGGTGGCAACCTTCGGGGCCGGTTCCGAAGGAGATCTCCCTGCAACGGAAACCGAGGGAACATTCCCGAGAGTAACGGTAATCTTCTTTTCTGAACCCCTTCGGAGGATCAGGACATCTATCTTCTGCCCCGCCAGTTGCTGTCTGACCCCCACTATTACATCCCTGTGGTCCAGGATTTTTCTGCCGTTCATCTCTATGATCACGTCGCCCCTGGCGATACCTGCCTTTTCGGCCGGAGATCCCTTGACCACGTCACTGACAACCGCACCGGAATCGGTCTCTATACCGTAGGCGCTTGCAAACTCTCTCGAAAGAGGCTGGAGGTAAATTCCCAGCCATCCCCTGTTAACCTTACCGTATTTGACAAGATCGTCCATTATCTGTTTCGCCATATTCACGGGTACCGCAAATCCGATCCCCTGGGCATAGGGGATTATCGCAGTGTTGATCCCGACCACTTCCCCTTGAAGGTTTAGCAGTGGCCCACCGCTGTTGCCCGGGTTTATCGCCGCATCGGTCTGGAGGAAACCGTCAAAATTCAGATCCCTCGCCCTTACGGAACG
>DAOTIQ010000021.1:0-24485 GCA_035448245.1 Thermovirgaceae bacterium
TTCCTGTTACCCATTGAAGGATACCCCGTACTATGTCAAGGCTGAAATTCCATATGTAGCCTATAGATCCTGTAAAGGCCCGGCCCAGGGGATACTTTTTTATGGAGGGCCTGATACCGAGAAGATACGTCTGGTTAATTGGGTCGAAGGGTATCTCCAGGAAAATTTCCTTTATTTCCCCATCCCTTTCAAAAAGGATCAAAACAGGCCCTTCCACGGATCGTTCCCTTATTGCCGATGAAAGTTCGGTCCAGTCGGAAACAATACTCCCGGATACGGCTTCAATTCTGTCCCCTGCAACGAGTCCAGCTTTATCAGCCGGATAACCGGCCATGATCTCACCAATTCGTGTGCTGGAAAGATCCAGTACCCCGTGCCCCCAGAGAAGAATAGCAGTAATAAGAACGGCCAGAAAAATATTGGAGGCAGATCCTCCTGCCAGAATGGCAAGTCTTTTCCACGCAGATTTTTCCTGGAATGATCCTCCGGGGGGGATTACTTCATCGGTCTGCTCCTCACCCATTCCGGCCAGTCTGACAAAGCCTCCTACCGGGACAGCTCTCAAGGACCAGAGTGTGTCCTTTCGTTTGAAACTTGCCAGAGATGGACCCATTCCAAAAGAGAATTCGTGAACCTTCACTCCGCAACGCCTTGCAATGAAGAAATGCCCAGCCTCGTGTGAAAGAACGCATATCGCTATTACGAGAACAAATGCCAACAAGCTTGTCACCATCATTTTTCTCTCCCCATGCCCCTCATGTCAGAGGATATCTTCTCTAAAACACTCTTCCTGCCCATTTCCACAAGATAAAGGGCTTCTTCCCATGATCCCGGAGCTTCTCCGGAAAAGGATTCCAGTGCCTCCTGGATGAATAGGGGAATATCCGTAAACCCTATTCTTCCCTTCATAAAAAGATCGACAGCCGCTTCGTCAGCCCCGATAAGCAAGGGTGGATATGCACCCCCTAGTCGGCATACCTCCTTCGCGATCTTCAGGCAGGGAAATTTATTTTCGTCGGGCTGCCGGAATTCCAGTAAGAGTTCTTTTGGTTCCGGCGGGTTCAGGTTTACGTCAGTGTTTTGCAGTCTTCCAGAATAACCAAGAGCGGCAAGAGCGGCAAGTCTCATATCAGGCCTGGAAAGGAGCATTTTAACGGACCCGTCAATAAACTCTACCAGAGCATGAACTTGAGATCCTGGATGTATGACCGCATCAATTTTTTCGGGTGGCAATGAGAAGAGCTGTCTGGCCTCAATGATCTCTATGCCTTTGTTCATAAGGGTTGCGCTGTCAACGGAAATCTTGCTGCCCATGGGCCAGACCGGGTGCCGGATGGCCATTTCGAAGGTTACCACTGACAGTTCTTCATCAGGCAATTCGAGAAAAGGCCCTCCGGAAGCAGTTAGAAAAATTTTTCTTACGTTTTCCCTGTCTTCTCCCTTCAGAGACTGCCAGACAGCATTATGTTCACTGTCAAGAGGTATGAGGGCTCCGGCTCGGGCATAAGGCATAACCCATTCTCCGGCTGCGACTACGATCTCCTTGTTTGCAAGAAATATTTTTTTACCGGCCTTCAAGGCCATTACAAGCGCTGGAAGCGCATCTGTTCCGGAAGAAGCAAAAACCACCTCTTCACATCGGGGGTCTTCAATTATCGATTCAATTGCACCTGCGCCCCCGCGGCATTCGAAACTGACTGACCCCTTGTTTTGTAGTTCCATCGCAGCCATTTCGTCGGAGAGAACCAAAAGATCCGATTCGAACTTTTTCCCAAGTGAGAGAAGTCCTTCAACGTTTTTAGCGGCGGCAAGAGCCCATACATTAAAAATGTCATAATGCATCAGGCAGGCCTCAAGCACGGCTCCTCCAACACTTCCGGTTGCCCCGATTACGGCGATGTTTCTTTTTGTTCCGATCATCATCAGAGGACTCCAAAAAAGGCAAAAACCAGCACAGAACTGACCAGAATGCTGTCAAAACGGTCAAGGAAGCCACCATGACCCGGTATGAGGTCCCCAGAATCCTTGACTCCCGCTTCTCTCTTTATTAGAGATTCTGCAAGATCTCCCGCCTGGCCGAAGGTTCCGCATATCAGGGCGATAAGAACAAGCGGAAGAGGCGCTACCCCCCAAAGGAAAGAGAGCCCTCCGCCGCAGAGAATTGATCCCGCTAAGCCTCCGGCAAAGCCCTCGATACTCTTTTTCGGGCTGACAGATGGACACAGTCGGGTTTTTCCCCAGTGAGAACCGACCAGATATGCTGCAACATCGCAGGACCACGTACAGGCAAAAAGCGCAGTCAGAAGATACATACCCCATATGTGATCCCTCAGAATTACCAGAAAGGACCATGGAAGAACAATATAAAGTAACCCGGCCGGTGTCGCACAGGAACTTGCTATCCCGTGACTTGAGCCGGTAAGATGCCTTCTCGCTATTTCTATAAATAACACTGCGAGCGGAACAACCGCCAGTATGGGTAAAATTACACTACTATCGGATGAAAAAGCTGCTGCCGTAACCAGGAAAAATGCCGCAGGATAACCGGTGATCCTGGATACATGGAATCTGAAACCTGTGATCCTGTAGAACTCTGAAAGTGAAAGAATTGAAATACATAAACATATTGCGTACCACCATGGGTTACCAAGGTAGATTCCGCCGAGAACTGCAAGGCAGATTACAGCACCACTGACGCTTCTTGTAATAAAACCATTTGAAGAATCAGGAGACAGAGCCATAACGGCGCTCCCTTTTCGAATAATCCTGAATGGCGGCAATGAGGTCGGGTTCGCTAAAATCGGGCCAAAGTACATCGGTGAAATACATTTCACTGTAAGCCGTTTCCCAAAGCAGAAAATTACTGAGCCTCATTTCTCCACTTGTCCTGATAACAAGGTCAGGATCAGGAATTTCCGGGAGATAAAGGGCAGAGCTGATGTCCTTTTCCGAAATTGGTCCTTTGGTTCCAATTTGCAGAAGGCGGGTAAAAGCGTCGGCGATCTCCTGTCTTCCGCCATAATTAACGCACACCACGACCGTCAGTTTTTGTCCCACGAGGGTCTCTTTTTCGGCCTTTTGCATCTCATCAACAAGGTCTTGAGGCAGTTCCGCTTTCCTGCCTGAAAAGACTAACCTTACACCATTTTTTTTAAGATCCTCGAGCTTGCCCTTGAGGTAATACCTGAAAAGGCCCATGAGTCCCTCGATCTCCGTGGCGGGTCGCTTCCAGTTTTCTGTAGAGAAGGCATAAAGGGAAAGGTATTTTACACCGGATTCCGCCGCCGCCCTTATTATCCTTTCAACCGCTCTGGCCCCCTCCTGGTGCCCGGCAACCCTTGGCATTCCGCGCAATGAAGCCCAACGCCCATTGCCATCCATTATTATGGCTATGTGGGCGGGAAACCCGGGTTTTTTCTTATTTTCGAATTTCATGCATCTTCCTTCCATTTCCTGCGAACTTCCTGGATATCGATCCAGGTAAGTTCTTTGGGAGCGCCTTTTTTCCTGGAAGGGTTCCTCAGAAGATAGCTTGGATGGAACATGGGCATTACCTGTATTCCCTTCCAGTCGAACCATTTTCCCCGTATCGCCGAAATGTTATCTCCAGTTTTGAGGATCCACTTCGTGGGGGTTGCCCCAAGACAGACAATGATCCTGGGGTTCAGCAGGGCTATCTGTGATTTAAGTATGTCCTCACAGGCTAACATTTCTTCGATGGCAGGGACACGGTTGCCCGGTGGTCGGCATTTGACCACGTTGGTTATGAAAATCTCGGTTCTGCCTATTCCGGCGGCATCCAGTATTCCAGTAAGAAGCTGACCCGCCTTTCCGACAAAAGGCACACCCTGCTCATCCTCGTCCGCTCCAGGGGCTTCGCCGATAAACATTAACCTGTTCAGGGTTGAGCCTTCCCCGAAAACAGTCCTGTTCCGGCCTTTGTGGAGAGGGCACCGATCGCAGGAAGATGTTTCCTCCATCAGTTTTTTCCATGCGTCATCCCACCTTGCGGAAGGATTTATTTTCTGAACATTTTCATTCATAATTTTGCTCTCCCCTGTCAAAACTGTTCGACCTCAACTACCGTAATATCTACACGGTGCACGTCCAAACCGGTAATACCTGAAACGGCCACGGAAATTCTTCTTCGAAGATTTTCTCCTGCGGTAAGAAAGGATCTTTCCCCAGGTCGGCATTTCAGGCCTATCTGGATATCAACTCCACCATTGGAAGGGCGAGTCTGTACAAAAGGAACGGCGGTTACCTGGGCTGTTCTTTCAGCAATAAACCTCGCCATCTGGTCAACTACAGCGGGGTCGATAATAACTTCACCGAAAAACTTGAACGGTGGACGCACGATGGTCTTTTCTCCTTCCATACCATCAGCGTTATCGAAAAGAACCTTGAGGCGGCCAACCAGTTTCCCGGCAAAATGTTTACGGACCTGAATGTGGGATACGGGAATAACGTGTTGTCCCTTCATGGTCCGTTCCTTCTTCGCACGGAATATTTCTTCCGGAGATGAAACATCTTCAATACGAACATATCTTGTCGGTTGAGAAAGGCCAAGGTTGTCCAGGATCTGTTTGGCCATTCCGTCGGAAGTCGCTATAAGCATCACTGTACAGGGCTGAGATTCAGAGAGAATTTCCACCACCGACTGCCGATGGTCCTCATACTGAAAGAGGGCTCTTCTTATCGCCCTGACCTGGTTCTTCTCGGTCTTTGCGCTTTTCCCCCTCAGTATTTGCCCCTTTTTGATCAAAAGACCATCGTCAATTATAAGATCGGCTCCAATTTCCAGAGCCACGAGCTGGGCTCTCTGGCTTTTTCCGGTACCGGCTGGTCCTACAAAAGCAACAACCGAGACCCCGGAAAGATCTACAGAAGATCGGGGCTCATTCAATCCGGGTCAACACCTTTTTAAGCGATGAAAGGAAAATATCGTTCTCCTCGGGAAGCCCAACAGTTATTCGAAGATATCCCTTCATTCCCAGATCGCTACCCTTACGGATAATTACACCCTCCCTCAACAGCAGTTCGTAGATCTCATCACTCTTTTTGTGTTTAATGAGAAGAAAATTTGTCGTTGTATTTACAGCGGATATTCCAATATCCAGTATGTTTTTAAAGATCCTGTTCCTTTCGGCAATTGTTCTGATCCGTATATCCCGTATAAAGGCATCTTCCTGGATCGCTGCGTGGGCAGCGTATTGGCCGATCCTGCTGACCTCAAATACAGGGTGAAGCTTGTCGTAGGATTCCACCATTGTCTTTGGCGCTATAGCGTAACCGACCCTCAAAGCGGCCAGTCCGTAGATCTTGGAAAAAGTTCGTGTAATAACGACCCTTCCAATATTCCTGAACAGTTCAATGCCGGCAAGATACTCCGGATCATCGACATATTCGGCGTAAGCCTCGTCCACGATCAGCATGACCTGGCGCGAATCGAGTTCGTTGGCGAGGGCTGTCAACCTTTCACGTTCCATGATCCGGCCTGTAGGGTTGCAGGGATTGGATATTATAACTGCCTTCGTCCTTTCGCTGCACGAGGCCAGGATTATTCCTGTGTCCAGTTCATTTCCATCTTCGGACCGGACCTCCACGAAACGTGCGGAAGCCGCCACGGCAGCGACCCTGTACAGGGGATACGCTGGTATTGGGCAAACTATCTCATCCCCTGGTTCAATAATTGAATGAAGCATCGAATGAAGGATACCTTCCGTGCCTGCGCCAATTATTACCTCTCCCGTAGACACTCCACACTTCTGGGAAAGCATCCTCCTGAGCCTGAAAGACTGAGGATCGGGATAAAAGTTTACCTTCTCGAGACTTGCCCTTATGGCTTTCATTACTGATTCGGGCAAAGGCCACGGATTCTCGTTGGAACAAAGCCTTACCACTTTTTCAAGGCCCAGTTCTCTTTGAAGGTCGCTTACAGGCTTCCCATACTTGTACTTCTCGATACCGTCAAGATCGTTTCTGATTATTCCCTTCAGCCAACCCAACTCTCATACCCCGTCTCTGTCGGAAATTACCATTTATTGTCCCCGTTCTCTTCGGAAATAACTATGTGTACATCTCCTCCAAGGTTGCGGATCTTTTCATCCATTCCCTCGTAACCTCTCCATATATGGCCAAGTCCAAAAACTGAAGTATCTTCCGCCGATGAAAGCCCTGCTATTACCAGAGCGGCCCCAGCCCGAAGATCCGTAGCCTTGACATCGGCTCCGTTAAGGCGGGGCACACCAGTAACGACCGCTGTATTACCCTGCACCTCTATATTGGCTCCCATCCTTTTTAGTTCACTGACATGCAAAAAGCGGGATTCAAATACACTTTCCTGGATTATGCTTGTCCCTTCTGTGGTTGACATAAGTGCCGAGAATTGAGGCTGTACATCCGTCGGGAAACCAGGATAAGGGAGCGTCTTCAGCGAAACACTTCTTAAAGGCGATCTTGGAAAGACTCTGACGCTATCTTCCATTATCTCCACACCTACACCCGTTTCCTCCAGCTTGGCGATAATGGCATCAAGGTGCTCAGATATAACCTTTTTAACCGTAACGTCTCCCCTGGTCGCGGCCCCAGCTATAAGATATGTGCTGGCTTCTATTCTGTCAGGAATTACCTCTACTTCCGCCGGTTCGAGATCGCCCGTTCCTGTTATCCGTATAGTTCCTGTACCTGCGCCATCTATTTCACAACCCATCAGCCCAAGAGTCTCAACAAGGTTGGCGATCTCAGGTTCTCTGGCCGCATTCTCGATTATGGTCTCTCCCTCGGCAAATACGGCCGCCATGAGAAGGTTCTCGGTAGCGCCCACAGAAGGAAAATCAAGATATATCTTGGCCCCCTTCAAGCCTTTGGCAGTTGCATGAACCGCCCCATGAACAAGATCGATACTGGCACCAAGTTTTGCCAGCCCCTTCAGGTGAAGGTCAATGGGTCGACTTCCTATAGCGCAACCACCCGGTAGAGGAAGAATGGCCCTTCCGGTTCTGGCAAGTAGCGGACCAAGAACAAGGGAGGAAGCCCGCATCTTCCTTACCAGCGTCTTTGGAGTTTCCCAGGCAAGGTCATCGGGAACGGCTATACTCATGTCGTTCCCTCGGAAATCCACCTTGGCCCCAAGGTGACGAAGAAGTTCAGCCATGGTGAAAACATCCTGAAGTTTGGGAACCCTCCTGATCTTGAGGGTTTTGTCCTTCAGGAGCAGTGATGCTGCGATCACAGGCAGTGCTGCATTTTTCGCGCCCTGGACTTCGACGGAGCCTTTCAAAGTTGCGCCACCGTGGATAAGCATTTTGTAGTTCAAGAGATCACCTCGTGCCATTCAGGCTTGAAATATTTCAGGATCATCTGGAGCCGGTCCTCAAAATCTCTTCCAGAGTTTCCACTATCTTCTCCGATGCATTGCCCTTGCCGAACGGAGGTTTGGTTTCTTCCACAGTCCTTTCAAAAATGCTGTCAACTTCCAGTACCCGGGACACATGTTTCCGGATTCTAACAGGATCAGTTCCGACAAGGAAAGACGTTCCATATTCAAGCGCCTCTGGACGTTCGGTAACATCTCTCATTACCAGAGTCGGAATCCTGAGATACGTCGTCTCCTCCTGGACACCTCCGCTATCAGTCAGAATGACAGCGCTTCTGTTCATTGCCCAGACAAAATCAGGATAATCGAGAGGTTCACATAGAAGGACCCTTTCATTTCCACCAAGTACTGATTTGATAACCTCTCTGACCTGGGGGTTTTTATGCATTGGAACAATGACCCACAGATCAGGATAAATCTCTGTAATACGGGAAACAGTTTCACAGATTCCTTCAAGGGGTTCCCCCCAGGATTCCCTTCTGTGGGCAGTCATGAGCATTACCCTTGCACCTGCTGGTATCTTTTCAAGTTGAGGTATTCCGGGCTTTTCAACTTTACCGGATGCCCATACAAGAGCATCGATGACCGTATTTCCAGTCTCTATGACTCTTGACGGATCGCAACCTTCGGCAATAAGTCTCTCCATGGCTCTCGTCGTCGGCGGAAACCACCATCCTGAAACCCTGTCAGAAACTATCCGGTTAAGTTCCTCGGGAAATGGAAGGTTAATGTTCCCGCTCCTCAGGCCTGCCTCAACGTGTCCAAGCCTTGTCTTTCTGTAAAAAGCCGCAAGGGAAGCCGCCATGGTCGTTGTGGTATCTCCGTGTACAAGAACCATAAAAGGTTTTATTTCATCAAAGACACTGCCGGTTTTTTCCAGAACTGAAGCTGTTATGTAGTCCAGGGTCTGACTATCCCTCATTATAGAAAGATTAACATCGGGACTTATACCGAAAAAATCCAGGGGCTGGGTAAGCATTTCGGTATGTTGACCTGTAGCAAGAACAAAGGGTTGAAGGCATTTGCTCTTTGCGATCTGGAGAATGACAGGAGCCATTTTTATAGCCTCTGGTCTTGTCCCGACTACACAGCAGACAATTTCCTTGTTTATATTCACATTACATCACTCCATGAAACGGCAAGGGATGACCCAATATAACGGCTGCTCCAAGGAGCAGGAAAGAGTGCAAGATACCAAGAACAAGAAGCACGACGACCACGGGAAAACCCCTGTCGCAAAGGATATGGTGAAAGTGACCTCTATCGGGGAGAAAAGGGGAGACTCCCGCCAGCAGCCTTCGGAAGATAGAGTAAAGAGTATCTATAACCGGAACCCCTCCGATCAGAAGCAGTAAAAAAAGAAATCCCGCAACAGACATTTCCGTTGAGTAGGAGGCCAGTTCACTGGAAAACTGGGACATACAGATGAAGCCTATCAGGGTGCTTCCTCCATCGCCAAGAAATGTTCTTGCTACGGGATAGTTCCATGGGAGTACCCCTGCTGCCAATCCAAGCAGCGCCGCCCACCAGTACTGTCCGAAAAGGAAAAGACCGAGGATCACGGTCAGCGCAAAGAGAATCAGTGAAAGGCCATTAATCCCGTCAATAAGGTTATAGGCACTCGTTGAACCGGTGATCCACAGGAAAAGGATCAACTTGAACACCGGTGTAACAGGAAGGAAGGCTACCACAACTGCAGAGCATAAACCATGCACACAAAGCCTCCAGGTGGCCGGAAGAGGTCGCATATCGTCCATATACCCGAATATGAATATCACCGTCGCAGCTGTTGATATCAGTCTGAGTCCGTTTCCGGAATCAGGAAAAAAAAGGGAAAACAGCATGTAGCCAAGCCATATGACCACACCGGCCCCCCTTGGGGTAGATTTATTGTGGGTCTTTCTTCCTCCCGGCTCATCAATTATTCCAAACTGTCTTGAGACGGCGATAGAGAGCGGTGTAACCACAAGAGCCAGAAGAAAAAACGTTATGAAAATTAACGGGTTCCCGACCATGTCAGAGGGGTTCTCTCATTTTTCAGGACAACTATCTTGTCCCGAAAAGCCTGTCGCCGGCATCTCCGAGGCCGGGTACTATATATCCGTGATCATTAAGATGGCTGTCCAGTGCGGCAGTATAAATATCAACATCCGGATGTTTTCCGTGGACCCTTGAAACTCCTTCAGGGGCCGCGATCAGACTCAGGAGAGAAATCTTGACCCCACCCTTCCTCTTGACAAGGTCGATCGCCGCGGAAGCGGATCCTCCCGTCGCAAGCATTGGATCTACAATGATTATATCCCTCTCACCGATATCTCCGGGGAGTTTGCAATAATATTCTACCGGTTCAAGCGTTTCGGGATCACGATAAAGGCCCACGTGTCCAACCTTTGCGTTGGGGATCAGTTGCAGGACACCATCGACCATTCCGAGACCGGCCCTGAGTATGGGAACAATGGCGATTTTTTTCCCGGACAACGAAAATGCTGTTGTTCGGGTTATGGGCGTTTCTACCTCCACCGGCTCGAGAGGAAGATTCCTTGTAGTTTCATAAACCATTAATCCCGCGATCTCCTGGACAAGTTCGCGAAAAACCTTGACAGAGGTGGTCTTGTCCCTGATCATCCCGAGTTTGTGCTGGATAAGGGGATGATCGAAGGTGACAAGCCGGGGTGATACTTCCGTTCCTGCATTCCTCACGTTATCCATTTCGAAGGAACATATCTTATCGATCCGGTTCCTGTGTCTTCCACCTTCAAAATCCTGGGATAGCCACTCTTTTACGATCTTCAATGCTCTTTCGCAGTCAGTCTTCCTTCCACCCAGACCCAGTATGTTGGCATTGTTGTGCCTTCTGGCAAAGCGGGCAGTATCCTCATCATAAGCAAGAGCTGCCCGAACACCGGGGATCTTGTTGGCAGCCATAACCATTCCGATGCCGGTCCCGCAAACCAGTATTCCCAGATCGAACTCTCCCGAAGAGACCCTTTTCCCGACATCAAAGGCTGCATCCGGGTAGTCGTATGGATCTTCGGCGTTGGCTGCACCGAACTCCCCAACCGAAAATGATGTGTTTTCGATAAGAAAAGAGGCTATGCATTTTTTCAGGGAATATCCGGCATGATCGGAACCCAGAGCGATTCGCATTTTTTGTCCTCCAGTCATTTGTATCTGATGTTTTTCGTATGATAGCATGTTCCGCCGTCAGGAATGACGGATCGATACTCTCCTTCGTACTTCTCAGGATAAGAGGATGTTAGACAGGATTTCTTCTGTAACCCTGTAGGGATCGTTCCTTCTGGCCGCAAGGTCTTCAAGGATATGGGATGATATTTTTCTGTCCCACGCTTTTTCGGCCACCTTTGCTATCTCTCTCCTGAGAATCTCCTCTACTTCGAGCCTAAGTCTGTCAAACTTTCTTTTTTTGCCTTCTCCGGAACTCTCCAGATAATTCCTGTGGTTTTCGATGGCACCATAAGCCACATCCACTCCATCGCCTTTTTCAGCTATAGTCGGAATGACAGGAGGCCTCCAGGGTTTATCTCCCAGCAGATCCAGCATTATGTTTACTTCCCTGACAATTCTTTCATACCCTTCCCTGTCAGCCTTGTTAACAATAAAAATATCGGCGATCTCCATTATACCTGCCTTCATTATCTGAATATCATCACCCATGCCCGGAACAAGTACGAGAGCGACTGTATCAGCGATCTTCATGATATCTATCTCCGATTGTCCCACTCCCACCGTCTCGATAAGAACTACATCCTTTCCGCACGCATCCATGATCAATGCAGCCTCGTAAGTGGCCCTGCTAAGGCCTCCGAGGGAACCCCTTGTCGCCATGCTACGGATAAACACATTTGCTCCGGGAGTGTGGTTCTGCATTCTAAGCCTGTCTCCTAGGACCGCTCCCCCGGAAAAAGGGCTTGAGGGGTCCACGGCTATAACCCCCAGGTCGTGGCCCGAACCAGTAATTCCGTTGATCAGTTTGTCAAGCAGAGTGCTTTTACCGGCCCCGGGGCTTCCAGTAACTCCAATGATATGAGCCTTGCCCGAATGGGGATAGACAGCTTTCATGACATCTGTTGCCCCTGGTGCCTCATTTTCCACAAGGGTGATCAGCCTTGCCATTGAACGCTGGTCTCCTCCCAGGGCTTTTCCGACTATTTTATCCAAGATAAAAACAATCCTTTCATGAAAAGTTCGGGGCTAAAAGCATGTGGTTTCTTATAGCCTTCAGTTTCTTTTGAGAAATTCGATACCGGCAAATGCATAAAGCGCCAGAGTGATCGCCGCGGCGAACATAAATCCCAGAAGAGTCCTCAGGTAGGTTACCCACATAATACCTCCGGGCCATTTTCCTGATGATATGTTCACGATCATTCTGGAAATGAAAAGACACGCCAGAAACAGTCCCAGCGCTGAAAGAGCCTGAATATTCGCAACAGGCACCTGACAATTCCCCCGTTTCGATATGATTTCTTTTCGATTCTGTATTGTAACAGTAAAAACGCAGAAGGGGCTTGGTTCGAATTTTTCAATCCATCAAGCCGTTGTGCGCGCAAAAAAAAGGCCGCCTTATAAGGCGGCCTTCTGGTCAATAACACATTCAGGCAAGGCCGATCTTTTCCCCTGCTGATCTCTGCGGCGTCTGTATCTGTTTGAGGATGGCAATAGCAACCTCAAGAGCCCTCTTGCCATCCATTATCCCTACAAGGGGCTGTCTGCCTTCCCTGACACAGGTGACAAAATGCTGGAGTTCAAGTTTCAGAGGTTCCCTCTTGGGGAAAACTGGATGTTCGATAACCTCTACAAGGCCACATTCCTTTTCCTGTATACATCTATGTATAGAAACGTCCTGAGTTTCGTAATTGATTGTAACAAATCGCTCCGGCTCCATAATTTCAAGTTGCCTGAGGCGCCTCTCTGAAACACGGCTGACAAGAATCTGTGCGAGGGCCCCGTTCTCGAATGAAATCTGCGCGGATGCAATGTCCTCGAAAGAAGATCTGATGGACCTGCCCATCGCGGAAATATTCGAGATCTCCGAGTGAACAAGAGAAAGAATAATATCAATATCATGGATCATAAGATCGAGAACAACGCCCACATCGTTGATGCGGGAACTGAAAGGCCCGATCCTTCTGGACTGAAGGAAAAGTGGCGCCTTGATAATGTTCCTTACATGCTGAACCGCACTGTTGAAACGCTCAATGTGCCCTACCTGAAGGACAAGGTTATGTGTTGCAGCAAGTTTCAAAAGTTCTTCTGCCTCTTCTACCGTAGAGGTCACAGGTTTCTCGATAAGAACATGAACGCCGGAGGAAAGGGCCTTTTTGGCGGTTTCGTAATGATAGACCGTGGGGACCACAACGCTGACGGCATCCGGCCTGGCCTGGCTGTAAAACTTCTCTATATCCGAATAATAAGGTACACGAAGAAGTTCCCCCACCGCTGCAGCCCTATCAGGGTTACTGTCAACAATCCCGACTACATCCGTATTGAGAAGTTCCGTATAAACTCTTGCGTGATGATACCCGAGATGACCAACCCCGATAACCCCGACACGAACCGGGTCCATTAATATCCCTCCCGCGATAACGATTGCGGAAATATGATAACCCCGCTTTAAACATTTTCCCACCAGAAAGGTTGTTTGTGGTAACTGGAATACAATCTCGCCAGAAGGAGAGATCTTGCATTCCTGTCACCCTTTCTGTAGGAAAAACAAAGAGGGTGAGAACATGATGTACATATTCCGGTATCGGTTATATTGTTTATGGGTATTCCCATGTCATATAATTGTGTAATAATAGCATTACGGAGATCAAAATAAACCCTGCCATTCTCAACTCTGAAGGAGTCACCGGGAAGGCACGCCATGGCTCTCATGGTCGAGGGATCTTCCAGACTTCTGCTATAGCAGCATCCTCCTATGCCAGGTCCGATCCAGGCATGACACTCTTCGGCCCTGGCCATTCCCACGGTGGATAACATTTTCCGAAGTCCTTTTGAAACCGCACCCCTGCATGTTCCGGCAAAACCGGAATGAACAAGGAGACACCAGTCAAAAGGTTTTTCAGAAACAACTATCACCGGGAAGCAGTCGGCGAACCTGAGACTGCCCCATATACCACTGCGGGAAATAAATACCGAATCCGCCTCCGGTCTGGCCGGCAGGGACCAAATAGGGACCGCGTCTATCACGGCGGTCCCGTGTCTTTGCAGGGGGGCAACAAACGTCGTCTTTACAGGGTCTTCAAACAAAAGGGATGCCGCCTTTTCGGGAGAGCCTTCAGCCCCCTCTGTAACGGGGCCCCTGAGGAAAAGTGTAACAGACATTCTTTTGCTCATGTCCCCTGGAGGGATGAAACGGATCAACGACTGTTTGCCACTGACAGCAAGTTTCCATTTTTCATGTTCGAGGGTCACGAGAAAGCCCCCTTCATCTCATCCGCGGATTTGTTTTTTGACTTCTCCAACAAGGAAGAGACTACCGCAGCAGAGTATCCTTCCGGCAAATCCATATGCTTTTTCAATGGCTTTCATGGGTTCCTCCTCAACGTCAAGAAAGGTTTCTGTATTCATTGTCCTGGCCATATCAAGAAGATTCCAGGGGTTTGCGGACCGCGCTGTACCCGGGACTGAGGTAAAAACTACGAAGGGGAAGTTCTCTACAATTTTCCTGATCATTCCCTGCAGATCCTTGTCTTTCATGGCCGCGAAGACCACGGCGCAATTATTGGAGTAACCGCAAAGTCGAAGAGTCTCTGTTGTCCCAGCAACACCTTCAAGGTTATGTCCCCCGTCCAGAATAAGTTCTCTCCCCCGAAAGGAGACTTTTTCCAGTCTGCCGGGCCAATCAGTTGAGGAAAGACCGCTTTTTACAGTTGACAGGTTAATTCCGGAATATTTATCAGCCAAACCCAGGGCCGCCAGAATGGCCGTCCTTGCATTTTCCAATTGAAATATTCCACCCAGTGATGTCGTAAATCTTCCCAGTTCCATATTCCCTGTTGCCAAAAGGAAAGAGTTCCTGTCTACTCCAGTCTCAGGGTCCTTGATACAGGCCTCTCTTGAAGCAACAAGACCCTTGTTGGAGATCCTTTCGCAAAGCTGGTCATATCTGGACTCCAGTTCACTGTTTCCGCCAGAGAAAACGCTGATCCCTCCCGGCCTGAGAACCAGAAATTTTTCCATTGCTATGGCCCCCAGATCGGGGCCCAGAAATTCCGAGTGGTCCATCCCGATGGTGGCAATAACTGACATAACGACACCTTTCAAAATGTTTGTAGCATCGAGGCGCCCACCCATACCGGCCTCAACGATGGCAATATCAGGAGCATATCTTGCTATAGAATGAAAAGCAGCTGCTGTAAGAACCTCGAAATAGGTCGGTCTGTTCTTCTGGTCAAAATTGGATCTGACAGCAGAACAAACTTCCTTGACCGAATCAAGAAAAATCTCTTTCGAGGACGGAATTCCACAAAAGCGGATCCTCTCGGTAATATCCACCAGGTGCGGGCTGGTGTACAGACAGGTCCTGTAACCCGCTTTCAGAAATACGGATTCCAGCATCGCCGATATCGAACCTTTGCCGTTAGTGCCTGCAACATGAACTGCCTGGAAATTCCTCTCGGGATTTCCAAGTGCAGACATAAGGCGGGCCATCCTCGAAAGCCCCGGGCATATCAGCGGACTGGAAACATTTTGAAGCAAATTTTCGATTTCGTTAAGATTATCTCTCAATACTCATATTCCCCGTCAGTTCTACTGCCTCGACAGGCTTTCGATATTCCTTTCGATAAGGAGGATCTTCTCCTCCGAAGCGGAGACCCTGGCTTTTTCCTTTTCTACAATCTCAGCCGGCGCCCTCGAAATAAAGGAACTGTCCGAAAGTTTTGCTGTTGATCTTTCGAGGTCTTTTTTAGCTTTTGCAAGCTCGCCCTCGAGTCGTGTTACCTCCGATACTGCATCAAGCAGATCACCGGCAACCAGGAAAACTTCCCCGAAACCGCAAACGGCCATGAGAGATCTGGGTGGTCTTGTCGATCCCGGCGGGTTAACACGAAGAACCGCGGTTCTTACCAGGAGACAGAACAGGTCTGCGTTGTTGCCCAGAACTTCAGCAGAAACCCCGGCTTTATCGGAGAGGTTGATCACAACTTCCCTGATCTCCTGCTGCGGGTGCATCCGTGCTTCTGCCCTGAGATTTCTTGCATTTCTTACCGCTTCCTGGAATATCTCCATCTCGTCGACAGAACTGGATCCTCCGGGGACATGTTTCGGTACAGGCCATTCTTCTTTCTCGATAAAATCATTGCCAAATCCAAATTTCTCCCAAAGTTCCTCTGTAAGGAATGGTATAAAGGGGTGAAGCAGCCTGAAAATATTCGAAAAAACCAGTTCGAGAACGGCCCTTGCAGCCATGCCCCGATCTTCCCCTTCGTCTCCCCTGAGGGATGGCTTCGCCATCTCAAGATACCAGTCGCAAATCTCGTTCCAGACGAACTGATAAAGGGAACGGGCGGCCTCACCATAAAAATACCCGTCCAGATCCCTGGTGACATTTTCCGTCACCACCGCAAGCCTTTCGAGGATCCAGCGGTCATGAGTTCTCAAAGCCGTTCCTTCCTTGAAAGGATCGCACTTTTCTCCATCGAGGTTGGCGAGGGCGAATTTGCTGGCATTCCATATCTTGTTCATGAAAAGCCTGTAAACCTCTATTCTCTCTGGACCAAGGAATATATCCCGCCCTTGAACCGTAAGAGCCGCAAGTGTCATCCTTAATGAGTCGGATCCGGATTTTTCTATAATCTCAAGGGGATCTATAACATTACCCCTGGATTTGCTCATCTTCTGACCATGTTCATCTCTCACTAGGGCATGAATATAGACATCAGTGAAAGGCTCCTTGTCCATAAAGCGAAGCCCCATCATGATCATTCGGGCGACCCAGAAAAAGAGAATGTCGAAACCGGTTACGAGAAGACTCGTAGGGTAGAAAGTTTCAAGTTCTTTTGTCTTGTCCGGCCAACCCAGTGTCGAAAAAGGCCACAGGGCACTGCTGAACCATGTATCGAGTACGTCTTCGTCCTGGCATATTCTGGAGCTTCCGCAGGCTTCGCAGGCTGTCGGGTCTTCCTCGGAAACAGTCAGATGGCCGCAGTCTGAGCAAGTCCAGGCTGGAATACGGTGTCCCCACCACAATTGTCTTGAAATACACCAGTCACGAATGTTTTCCATCCACATATTATATGTACTCTCCCACTGGGAGGGCACAATGTTGATCCTTCCGTCACGAACGGCCTCGATCCCCGGCTTTGCGAGGGGCTCAGTTCTGACGAACCATTGTTCCGAAAGATAGGGCTCGACGATGCAATCACAACGATAGCAATGTCCGATTGCATTATCATGTTCCTCTATCTTTTCAAGAAGATCTTCCTTCTCGAGAACATTTACCATTCTGGTTCTTGCCTCAAAACGATCCAGTCCGGTAAAAGGTGCTCCGGCCTCTTCATTCATGACCCCATGCTCATCGATAACCTGGATCGCTTCAAGCCCGTGCCTGTTGCCAACCAGAAAATCGTTTGGGTCATGGGCCGGTGTTATCTTGACAAGCCCAGTACCAAAGGCAGGGTCGACCATGTTATCCTCGATAACCGGGATTACTCTCCCGGTAACAGGGACTTTCACAAATTTTCCTGCCAGAGACGAGTTCTTTTCGTCACGGGGGTGAACCGCTATAGCAACGTCACCGAGTATCGTCTCCGGTCTGGTGGTCGCCACAACAAGATATCCTTCCTCTCCTTCAAGGGGATATCTCACATGGAACAGTTTTCCCTTTTCCTCGTGATGCTCGACCTCAAGATCAGAAAGGGCAGTCTGGCACCGGGGACACCAGTTAATTATGTACTTGCCCCTGTAGATAAGTCCTTCCTTGTAGAGCCTTACAAAAACAGATCTGACGGCCCGGGAAAGGCCATCATCCATTGTGAATCGTTCTCTTTCCCAGTCGCACGAGGCTCCAAGACGCTTGAGCTGGTTTATGATCCTGCTTCCGTACTCCTTCTTCCACTCCCAGATCTTTTCGACAAAGGCATCTCTCCCAAGATCATGCCTGGAGATCCCTTTGCCTGAGAGGTTCTTTTCCACAACATTCTGGGTGGCGATCCCCGCATGGTCGGTTCCCGGAAGCCAGAGGACGTTTTTGCCTTTCATTCTCATGTACCTGCAGGAAATATCCTGCAGGGTATTGTTCAGTGCGTGTCCCATGTGCAGTGACCCTGTGACATTGGGAGGAGGGATGACGATACAGTATGAGGGTTTTTGACTCTCCGCGTCTCCACGAAAAAGTCCGCCTTCAGTCCAGCGTCCGTACCACTTTTCCTCGATGGGTCCGGGGTCGTATGATTTACCGAGAGTCTTTCCGTCAGTTGCCATGATAAAATAACGCCTCCTTGGCTGCCTGTGATACCGATTTAATAATTTCAATCAAAATTATGGATGACCGAGGCTATTCTATTCCAGCGAGTCCAGGTATGATTCGAGAAAAAGATGGAACTCGCCGGTTCCCCAACCCTTCTCCATCGAAACAAGAATAGGTTCGGATACGGAAGAAAAAGACTTCGCAGAATACCGGGCTTTCAGCTGAGCCCAGTTGCCCCTGGATAATTTGTCGATTTTTGTATATACCACCTGAACAGGAACACCTGTCTTCTTTATCCACTCCTGGAACAGGATATCGTTATCCAGCATTCCGTGCCTGAAATCCACCAGATGAACCAACAGGACCAGGGATTCTCGCCCTTGCACGTACTCTCCGATAAGATCACCCCAGGCTTTTCTTTCTGCCTTCCCACGCCTGGCAAAACCAAAACCCGGAAGATCCACAAGAGTAAAACCTTTTTTCCGTTCCACCCTGTAAAAGTTTATGCTTCTGGTCTTGCCCGGGGTCGAACTGACATGGGCAAGCCGAGTCTGGATTATCCCATTTATAAAGGTCGATTTTCCTACGTTCGACCTTCCCGCAAAAGCAATTTCCGGCAGGAAGGGTTCCGGAAACTGCTTGCTGTTAAAGGATGTAGCCATTATCTCAGCTTTATACTTTCCCTGGGGCATCCGTTCCACCATCATCCAGGGCACTTCGGAAAACATCATCCAGTTTATCGACAAACAACAGGTTCATTCCCTTGAGCACCCATCCCGGCATCTCCTTTGTTTCCATTCTGTTATCCGCTGGAAGAATCACGTTGAAAACACCATACCTTTTGGCAGCAAGAATCTTTTCCCTGATGCCACCGACAGGCAGGACTTCTCCGCGAAGTGTCACTTCACCGGTCATGGCAAGTCCGCTTCTAACGGGTATTCCGGAAAGGGCAGAATAAATTGAAACAGCAAGGGTAATACCCGCTGATGGTCCATCTTTGGGTATGGCCCCCTCAGGCACATGAACGTGTATGTCGGTCTTGTCCCAATCGATGGAAGAGATACAAAGATCACCGGCGTGGGCCTTCAGGTAACCCAGGGCTGTCTGGCCGGATTCCTGCATTATATCGCCGAGGTTGCCTGTAAGAAGGATTTTCCCCTTGCCAGTTATCATTGCGCTTTCGATAACAAGGATATCTCCACCGGTCTCCGTCCAGGCCAGCCCGATAGCGGCACCTCTCTGACTGGAAGAAGGAAGATGCACTCCGCCAAGGTGCCTGGGAACTCCCAGAAGGGAAACAAGGCTGGATACCCCGACGCTGAAGCTTTTTTTGCTATTTTTGTTTTTCTTTTCTTCGGATTCGACAATCTTTCTTGTGATCTTGCGGGCGATCCTGGAAATTTTTCTTTCCAGTTCCCTTACCCCTGCCTCACGAGTATAGTCGGAGATTATCCGGGCCAGCGAGGAGTTTGTGAATGATATCTGTTCGCCTTTAAGGCCATGTTCCTGAAGAACTTTGGGAATAAGGTGCCTTCGGGCGATCTGGATCTTCTCTTCGTTAACGTAACCAGGGAGCCTGATGACCTCCATCCTGTCCAGAAGCGGTTTGGGAATGGTGTGGGTGCTGTTGGCCGTGGTTATGAACAGAACACTGCCAAGATCGTAGGGAACTTCCAGAAAGTGGTCAGTAAATGCGTTATTCTGTTCCGGGTCCAGGACCTCAAGGAGAGCAGAGGCCGGGTCTCCCCTGAAATCAAGGCCTATCTTGTCGATCTCGTCGAGAAGCATGACCGGATTCGATGTACCGGCCTGCCTCATTTTCTGGATTATCCTGCCCGGAAGGGCTCCGATATATGTCCTTCTGTGTCCTCTGATCTCAGCCTCGTCCCTTATTCCACCAAGGGACATGTTAACGAATTTTCTGCCCGTCGCCCTTGCTATGGAGCGCCCGAGAGAAGTCTTTCCGACTCCCGGAGGACCTGTAAAGCAGAGAACCTGTCCCTTCAGCCTGCTTCCGGCATTTTTCCTGACAGCAAGGTACTCGAGAATTCTTTCCTTTGCATCTTCCAGAGCGTAGTGATCCTCATCAAGAACTTTTGATGAAAGAGTCACATCCACACTGTCCCTCGTACTTTTCCTCCATGGAAGGCTCGTCATCCAGTCCAGATAGGATCGGACCACGGTAGCCTCGGCGGACATGGGGGGCATTTTACCCAGACGGTCAAGTTCATGAAGGGCCTTCTTTCGAACATCCTCGGGCATCCTTGAAGTGTTTATCTGCTCTCGGAATGCCTCCATTTCGGAAAAATCTTCTCCCTGACCAAGTTCATCCTGAATAACCTTCAGCTGTTCTCTCAGGTAATATTCTTTCTGCCCCTTCTCCATTTCTTGCCTGACCCTGTCATGTATGGATCGTTCCATCTCCAGCAGCTCAACTTCGCGGAGGAGGATCTTGAGTATCATCTCCATCCTCTGGGGTATATCAGAAGCTTCAAGTATCTGTTGCCTTTCAGCTATTTTTACGGTGAGATGAGAAGCTACAAGATCCGATATCTGACCAGAGTCCTCCAGGGAAGAAACGGACATCATGACTTCAAGAGGAATCTTGGGATGAAGTGTAACGTATCTCTCAAACTGGGCGAGGAGGGTCCTTCCTAGAGCCTCCGTTTCTGGCCCGGCTGGAATTGATGATCCTTCAAGGGGTTCTATCTCGGCGAAAAAGGTATCATTCTCCAGAGCCACTGAATTTATTGCAGCACGTGATATGCCTTCCACAAGGACTTTTGTAGTACCGTCAGGCAGACGAAGCATCTGGATTATGGTTGTAATCGTCCCGGCACCGTAAATATCCTCGGGCTCCGGATCCTCGACTGACATTTCCTTCTGTGCTACCACAAGAAGGGTCTTTTCATGCAGCATTGCCTCTTCCAGAGCCTTGAGCGACCGGGGTCTTCCAACAAAAAGGGGAACTATGACACCCGGGAACAGAACAAGGTCACGAACAGGAAGAAGGGGCAACATTTTTCTTTCGGAGTTTTCTTCCAGAACCAACTAGGCGACCTCCCCATCTCTCGCATAATCCAGAACCGGAGGTTCCTTCCCTTCGATCATTCCGTCGGTCACAACAACTTTTGAAAGTCCGTCGTTCCTCGAGGGGAGTTCATACATCAGATCAAGCATGGCCGACTCCATAATTGACCGCAAGGCCCTCGCGCCGGTGTTCCTTTCGCAAGCTTTCCTGGCTATGGCCGCCAGAGCCTCCGCCGTGAATTCAAGTGTAACGTTCTCCATCCTGAATGCTTTCTGATACTGCCGGACAAGAGCGTTTTTGGGTTCGGTCAGTATTCGTACAAGGGCCTTTTCATCAAGACCTTCAAGGGCAGTCGTTACAGGGACCCTCCCGACAAATTCCGGTATGAAACCGAAAGACATAAGGTCATCAGGCTGTACGTCCTTCAGCACCCTGAAACGGTTTTTTTTCTCGTTTCTGGACACCTGGCCTCCAAAGCCTATGATCTTTCTGTTCGTCCTTCGGGAAATAATGTTCTCCAGACCATCGAAAGCACCTCCACAGATAAAGAGGATATTTTTGGTATTGATCTGGATGAACTCCTGGTGGGGATGTTTTCTCCCGCCCTTGGGAGGAATGTTTGCCTCAGTACCCTCCAGGATCCTCAAAAGGGCCTGTTGTACCCCTTCTCCGGAAACATCCCTTGTAATTGATGCCGATTCGGATTTCCTGCAGATCTTGTCAATTTCGTCAAGATAGATGATCCCTCTCTCAGCTGCAGCAATATCGTAATCTGCGGCCTGGAGGAGCCTGACAAGAATATTCTCCACGTCCTCCCCAACATAACCCGCCTCTGTAAGGGTCGTGGCATCCGCCATGGCAAAGGGGACCCTGATCGTCCTGGCAAGGGTTTCGGCAATGAGAGTCTTACCTGATCCGGTTGGCCCTATAAGGAGGACATTACTTTTCTGCATCTCAAGATCGTCTTCAATACCACAGGCTATTCTCTTGTAATGATTGTAGACCGCTACCGAAACAACCTTCTTGGCCTGCTCCTGATCGATCACATACTGATCGAGTTGTTCCTTGATCTCCACCGGTTTGGGAAGATCCCTGAATTCTTTCTCAAATGGCACGGGAAGAGATTTTCCATCTTCGTTCTCTCTGAGAATAAGGTTGCAAAGGTTGACGCACTCGTTGCATATATATACACCAGGTCCGGCGATGAGTTTTGTCACCTCATCCTGGCTTTTACCGCAAAATGAGCACCTGGCTTCACGTTTTGTCTTTCTTGATCCGTTTCCGGTTGTCCCTGACAATTGTTTCCCCCCCTTGTTACAGATGGTTCCGGATTTTTCCAATAATTCAGGGCCATATTACTTCATTTTTACCCCTGGGTGAACAAAAAGGGAGCGCCTGTAGGAGCTCCCTTTTCCGGGCGCATATGGTATTTTATCCCTTGAAGGGATTTTACCTTTGGGCGATCACTTTATCAATAATCCCGTACGACACAGCCTCTTCGGCAGACATAAAGAAATCCCTGTCTGTATCAGCACTGATCTCGCTCTCTGTCTTGCCGGTGTGAGCGACAAGTATTTCATGGATACGATCCTTAAGCCTCATTATCTCCCTTGCATGTATCTGTATGTCCACTGCCTGGCCCTGGGTTCCACCGAGGGGCTGATGAAGCATGATCCTCGAGCTGGGAAGGGCGATCCTTTTCCCCTTGTCCCCGCCTGCCAGAAGAACGGCGGCCATGCTTGCCGCCTGACCAACGCAAATCGTGGAAATGGGACACTTGATGTATCGCATGGTATCGTAGATAGCAAGTCCCGAGGTGATAACGCCCCCAGGGCTGTTGATATAGACATTGACGTCCTTGTCCGGATCCTCGCTTTCAAGGAAAAGAAGCTGAGCGACAACAAGGTTGGACAAATGATCGTCTATGGCGTCGCCAATGAATATGATCCGGTCTTTCAAAAGTCGACTATAGATATCGTAGGCTCTTTCTCCCCGGCCTGTCTGTTCAATAACCATCGGGATAAACATCAGGCTTTTGCCTCCTTCTGGTCAACCATGATCTCTTCCTCCTGGATCTCTGCCTTTTCAAGTATCCTCGCCACAGTCTTGCGGATCCTTACTTTGTGGATCAGTTCAGAAAGATCCTTGTTTTTTTTGAGATAAAATTGCCGCATCTGATCCACGTCGACCCTGAAAGCCTCCGCCATATTCGCAATTTCAGTTTCGATATCACCTTTTTCGATAATGATATTTTCCTTATCGGCGACAGCCTCCATAACAAGGCTTCTTTTCACAATGTTCGCGGCGCTTTCCTCGGCATCTTTTTCGATAAATTCCATTTCAAGACCGTTGGCCGAAATGTACTCCTCCAGTTCCTTTCCAGTCTTGTTTTTGATGTTATCCCTGATCTGTTTAAGGTTTTCCTCTTTCTGTATTTTCACTAGACTTTCAGGAACATCAACCTCGGAGCTCGCGGCTACCGCCTCAATGGCATTGTTCTCCGTCAATTCCCTGCAATCACGATCAAAATTATCCTGAATACCTTTGGCTACCCTTTCCCTGAAGACCTCGGCGGTGATATCTTTCTCGCCGGTGATCTTCTCGAAAAATTCAGCCCCAAGTTCGGGAAGGACCTTTTCGGAAACCGAAAGAATCTTCATCCGGTAAAGGGCCTTTTTTCCCTCTTCTTCACCCTCTGCCTTGAGCATTACTTCTGCCTCAACCTCATCACCAGCATTTTTTCCTTCAAGGGCATTAGAAATCGCGGGGTCCAATGAATCAGAACCTATCTCCACCGCACCTTTCTGGTGCTTTCTATCACCTTCATCGAGGCTTTTCGTGTTTTTCTCAAGAACTACGCTGTATTCCAGTTCCACAATATCGCCATTATGGGATGACCTGTCTGATACAGGCAAGGTTGAAGCATGTCTCTCTCTCATACGTTCGATCGCCTCATCAACCATGGTATCAGTAACCTTGAAGGTTTTGGCAATCACCTTGACAGTGTCCAGTTCAGGAATTGTGACCTCGGGCCTTACCTCGAATGTTGCCGTGATCCTGAGAGGGCTTTGAGCCTCTACCGTGTCTATCTCAAGGGATGGATCAGCGATCAGGTCAAGTTCGTATTCCTTGACAACTGAGTCGAGATATTCCGGAAGCATTTTCTCTATTGCCTCGGTTCTTATGTAATCCATTCCTAGATGCAGTTCAAGGACCTTTCTGGGAACCTTCCCTTTCCTGAACCCCTTTATGTTGGCTTTCGCCCTGAGTTCTTCTGTGGTCTCTTCTACCCTCTTAGCCAGTGTCTCTTCCTGAACCTCAATAAGGATTTTAACCTTGTTCTTTTCCTGGGAGATTATCTCCGATCTCAAATTAGGACAGCCCCTTCCGATTATCCTTCTTGTTAAGATATTTCTTTTTCCACTAAAAAGGAGAACCCCCTGGCGACTCCAAGGGGTTCCCTTCGAGAAATGCTTCTTTAAAGACGCCTTGAATGCTGGTGCGAGAGAGGGGACTCGAACCCCTATGCCGTAAGGCACTGGATCCTAAGTCCAGCGTGTATGCCAATTCCACCACTCTCGCAGTAAAATGGTGGGTCATACAGGAATCGAACCTGTAACCCCCTGATTAAGAGTCAGGTGCTC
>DAOTIQ010000022.1:0-23996 GCA_035448245.1 Thermovirgaceae bacterium
CGTGAATCGGGAGTCGGAAATCGTGAATCGAAAAACCATGGAGACAGGAGGCTGGAGACTGGAGGCTGGAAGGGCAAGGGCCTTAATTCCAAGTGCGTGAACGGTAAACGGTCAGCGGTGAACGGGAAACAAAGCAGAGGCGGGAGGCGGCAAGGCCAAGGGCCGGAGTGAAGTCTTTACCGAAGGCTCAGGAGCCGGTGAGTTTCGCAGCCGTCGCGGAGGGGCAGGAAAAGCACACCGGCCGGAGGGTTCACCTCGGCACTGTGCGATCGCCCCGAAGCAGGCGGAGAAACGAACGCTTTCAGGCGAGTTGCCTTTCGGAAAAGACTTCACTACGCACTCTCATAAAACGATCCCCCGGCCCTTCTCACCACAGGGGACACAGAGGGTGGTTCCACGCAGAGAAGTGCAAAACCTTTTCTTTGTAAGAACTTGGGACCCAAGGTTTTGTCATTCTGAGAACCAGCGGGACGAAGAACCTGGTTTGTAGTTTTTGAACTATTCGATTCACGATTCCCGATTCACGATTTACGGTTTTTCCGTTTACTGTTGACCGTTGACCGTTTACGCCTTTTGCTTTTGTTTCGATTCACGATTCCCGATTCACGATTCACGGGTTCTTCTCCAAACTATTCGCTATTAACCGATCCTTTAAAACTTACCTTCAGCACAACCACCTCCGGGCGGCTGGAGGTCCTTATTGGCGGGCCCCACACCCCAAGCCCGCAAGATACATAGATCAGGGTTTCCCCCTTCTGCAGAAAGCCCCAATCCTGTTCAAAGATCCTGGAAGTAACATAATTGAAGGGCCACAACTGACCCCTGTGGGTATGGCCCGAGACCTGAAGGGATACTCCCGCCTCTTCTGCCTCATGGAGGTCAGATGGGGTGTGGTCCATAACTATTACCGGAAGATCCTTGTCGGCCAGGACAATATCCTTCAGGGGAAGCCGTTCTCGCCCCAATCTTGAAGAGGCCCTGTCATCCCTGCCTACAAGGTTGAAAACTCCGCCAACCACTACGGATTCATCCCGAAGCACCGTAACGCTCCCATCCTCGAAAGACTTTTCCGCCTCTTCGGGGCCGGAATAAAACTCATGGTTACCAAGGACAGCAAAAACTCCCAAGGGCGCCGATATCTCGGCAAGAACTCCCGAAAGATCCTCTTCCTGGGCCAGAGTCACATCAGAATCCACTATATCTCCGACAAGAAGAACAACATCAGGCGAAGCAGCGTTGATGAGATCTATCATTTCGTTTAGCCAGTGATTGCGTACCATGAGACCGACATGCAGGTCTGTAGCCACTACAAGCCGCAAGGGAGCCTCCCCGGGGGTTCCTTCAAGGGTAACGTCATACTCCCTGATCACCGGGTTTACCGCGTTCCAGCGCCCTGCCGCAACTATCAGCCCGGAAATGGTTATCACGATCCAGAAGGCCGCAATAACTGTTTTTCCACCCTTGCCGGAAAGTGAACGGGGAAGGATCCTCAGCCAGTTGTCGGCCAGGAGGATTATGTCGAATAGCGCAAGAAGTATCATGACATAGATCATGAAACCCAGGTACCATGACCCCACAACAGCAAGTATATCCGTGAAGGAGCAGCGGCAGAAGGCACCACCGATCCTTCCAATCGGGAAGGCCGCTACGAGAAGCAAGAAGGCTGTTACTACGGGGATCTTCAGTAACCCCAGATGCGGGACCACCCTGGCCAGGTGAAGCCAGATGTAGAGGTTGAGGGCCCCGTACAGGCTCAGGACTATTACCAGGAAGGAGATAAAGGAAAAAATTCTCATTGAACCTCCAGGGTAGTCAAAAGCGTGAACGGTGAACAGCCTGTTTACAGGTTTTCCCGTTCACGCTTACCCTTTTCTGGACTTAAACTTTAAAATCCAATTTCCAATTCGGTTCACGATTCACGATCCACGATTTACGATTTACGATTCACGATTCACGATTCACGGTTCCTATACCTCTTCCTGTGCCGTACGGGAGATTATCTCCTCCTGCAGATCCGGGCCGATGTCGCAGAAGTAGTCGCTGTAACCTGCCACGCGGACTATCAGGTCTCGGTAATTTTCCGGGTGCTCCTGGGCATCCCGAAGGGTCTCGGTGTCTACGACGTTGAACTGTATGTGGTGCGCGTCGTAACGGAAGTAGGTTCGTACAAGTTTTGCGAGCTTGTCGATCCCTTCCTCCCCCTCAAGGACCTTTGGCATGAACTTCATGTTCAGCAAGGTTCCTCCGGTACGGATCTGGTCCATCTTGCCACAGGATTTTATGACCGCCGTCGGTCCGTTCCGATCCGCTCCCTGTACAGGGGATATCCCCTCTGAAAGCGGAGTGCCCGCAAGACGCCCGTCGGGGGTGGCCCCGGTTATTGATCCAAAGTAAACATGACAGGTAGTGGGAAGCATGTCAATATGGTACTCCCCACCCTTGGTGTTGCGTCTTCCGTCTATCTCGTCGAACAGGGAGTTGAAAACCCTCTTCATCAGGTCGTCGGCGTAGTCGTCATCGTTGCCCCACCTGGATGTTTTGTTGGCGAAGGTCAACCTCATGGCCTCGCTGCCATCAAAGTTTTTGCCTACCGAAGCCACAACTTCACTCATTTCGAAGGTTTTCTCCTCGAAGACATGTTTTTTCAGGGCGCTCAGACTGTCCGTCATTGTCCCTATGCCGACACACTGGATATAGTTGGTGTTATAGCGCGGGCCTCCGTCGTTATAGTCCTTGCCGTTCTTTATGCAGTCGTCGGTAAGAACCGAGAGGAAAACCGCCGGGGCGTAGTCTGCGTACATGCGCTCTATGAACTGGTTGCCCCTGACCTTGATATCCACAATATGGTGCAGCTGTTTCTCGAAAGCAGCGTAAAGATCCTCGAAGCTTTTGAACCCGGCCGGATCCCCCGTCTCGACGCCGATCTTCTTGCCCGATACGGGATCAACGCCGTTGTTGAGAGCCAGCTCAAAAATCTTGGGGGTATTGAGGTACCCGGTGAGGATGTAGGCTTCCTTGCCGAAGGCACCCGTCTCGACGCATCCGCTGGTACCCCCCTCGCGGGCGTCCTCGACGGTCTTTCCGGCGCGGATCATCTGCTCTATGACCGTATCGGCGTTGAACACCGACGGGTAGCCGTAACCCTTTCTTATTACCCTGAGGGCAGCCTTGAGGAACCTGTCGGGATTCTTGCGGCTGAGCTGTATGTTGGCCTGGGGCTGGAGGAGGTGTATCTCGTCCATAACCTCGAGCATCATATAGGAAATATCATTAACCCCGTCGGTGCCGTCGGGGAGGAGGCCGCCCAGGTTGATATTGGTGAAGTCATTGTAGGTGCCGCTCTCGGCTGCGGTAACTCCAACCTTGGGGGGCGCCGGGTGGTTGTTGAACTTGATCCAGAATGCGCTGAGCAGTTCCTTCGCCCATTCCGGCGTGATGGTGCCGGCCTTGATCTCCTCCTGATAGAAGGGGTCGAAGTAGCGGTCAAGGTGTCCCGGGTTCATGGCATCCCAGCCGTTAAGTTCCGTGATGGTCCCCAGATGCATGAACCAGTACATCTGAAGGGCCTCCCAGAAGTCCCGGGGAGCACGGCGCGGTACATTCATGCAGTTGGAGGCTATCTTCTCGAGTTCC
The DNA here is from genome assembly GCA_035448245.1 of Thermovirgaceae bacterium. GTDB lineage: Bacteria > Synergistota > Synergistia > Synergistales > Thermovirgaceae > DAOTIQ01. Next base: position 3,634 of record DAOTIQ010000022.1, read on the forward strand.
TTCCTGCGTTCAGGATCGCCTTCACCGGCTGCCATCTTTTTTGCGAGTTCGGCATGACGCTCGGCAAAAATGATGACCGCGTCGCAGGTAATGTCCATGGCCTTGAGCTGTTCGCGCTTTTTTGTCGCCTCGGGGTCGATCTTGAAATCCAGGCAGGCAATGGCTTCGGCAATTTCTTTCTTGAAATCTTCCATGCCTTTAGAGTAGAACTTGCCGTCCAGGGTTGTATGCCCCGGGGCCCTTTGCTCCATGAACTCGGTGAAATAGCCGGCAGCGTAGGTCTCCTTCCACTCCTCGCCAATGTCGGCGAATATCTTGTCGCGCATGGTGCGGCCGCGCCAGTAGGGGATAACCTTGTCCCGGTAGACCTCCCTGCACTTCTGCGGAACCAGGTAGGGGTTCTTTTCCCTTGTGTCCAGTATCTCCAGGTCCTCAAGGGAATGACAGTTGAGTTCCGGGTAAGTGGAGACACTCTTGGGGAAGGGCCCCCTCTCCCCGACTACCAGCTCATCCTTCCCTATGTATATGCTCTTCTTTTCGCACAGGGCCTTGAAGGCAAGGGCACGGGTCACGGGCACTGAGTTCTTGCCGAAGTTTTCGATATAGAAATCGGTGACTATCCCGGCCCTCTCATGGTCAAGAGTAACGGGCGCCTCGAAACTCTCGGTACGGAGTCTCTCGATCCTCTCATTCATTTCTCTCATCCTCCTGTAGACACGGCAAGCCCGAACCGGGCAAGCTGGTCGGAAAGTTCTTTCATCCGTTCCCCCGAGGGAGCGGAAACATCGGCCATGCGGTAGGGAATACTGAACCGGTGGTATTTTTCTGTCGCCGAGCCGTGGTAGGGCAACAGGTTTACTTCCGGTCTCGAAGGGAAACCCGACAGGAACTCACCTGTGGCCTCCATGTTCTCAAGGCTGTCATTTATTCCCGGAATAACTGGTATCCGAACTCTTACATTGTGCTTTTCGCTCATAAGCCAACGAAAATTCTCAATGATAACCTCGTTTGGAACACCTGTGTACTTCCTGTGAAGTGAAGTGTCCATCATCTTGAGGTCAAAGAGGAAAAGCCGGGTATAAGGGGCAACCTGCTTCATAACATCCAGCGTGGCAAACCCGCAGGTATCCACAACAGTGTGGATGTCCCTCCTGCAACATTCCCTGAGGACCTCCACAAGAAAAACGGGCTGGGACAAAGGTTCCCCGCCTGAAAAGGTGACTCCACCACCGGACTCGTCGAAAAAGAGGAGATCCTTTTCTATCTCCTTAAGGATCTCTTCGACGCCGACCTCCCGGCCGATCATCTCCCTCGCCTCGGCGGGGCAGGCCCGTACACACTCGCCGCAGCCTGCGCAGCGGTCGGGATCGGCAACGTAACCGCGCTGCGTCAACGAGATGGCACCCGCAGGGCACGCCGTCACACAGGCTCCACAGCCTATGCAGCGGTCGCCACGGTAGCTAATCTCGGCAAACGCCGACTGGCTCTCTGGATTATGGCACCACCAGCACGACAGGGGACATCCTTTCAGGAATATGGTGGTCCTTATTCCGGGCCCGTCGTGTATTGAATAGCGCTTTATGTCGAAGATGATGCCCCTGGTATTACCGTTCATCTAATAACCTCCGCACGGATCCCCTCGAGGTTCCTTTCTTTTTCGAGCTCGCTGTAGTATCTGCGAATCCAGGGTTTCTGGACCTCGAAGGACCAGTGAACATCTCGCATATAGTCCGAGGCAGCCTTTGCATCCCCCGTCTCCAGAAGTTCGATGAAACGTTCGTGTTCGCCGGTGGATGTAATCTCCCACTCCTTGACAAAGCCCTTGCGCCTCGGGAAGTCGTAGAGCCTCTGCTTCAGGGTCATGACTGTTCGGACAAGGCTCTGGTTCCTGGAAAGGTCAAGGTAGATGTTGTGGAAGGAGATGTTGTGACGGTAGAAGGTGTCAAAATCATCCCTGTCCAGCGCTTCCCTCATAAGCAGATTCAGGCGTAGCATCTCTTCTGTCTCGGTCAAGGTGATGCGATCCCGCTCGTTGAACACTACCGAGGCCTCCAGGGCCCCGATGATCTCGTAGGCATGACGGATATCCTCTTCAGAGAGGGGGTTCACGATGATCCCCCTGCGGGGGTATATGGTGACAAAACCCTCGGTTTCGAGTTGAAGAAGGGCCTCTCTCAAGGGAGTTCGGCTTATGCCGAACCGGGAACTCATCTCACCCAGGTTGATGGCACTGCCCGGACGCAGCTCGCCCTGGTTCATCTGGCTCCGAAGATAGTCGTAAACCTGCTGCCTGAGAGACACCATGTTGAAAGGGCAGTCGGGGGTCATTTCGCACCTCCTCTAAATTAAGATATATGATATATCAGATATCAGCAAAGGGCAAGCAAGGATCCCGATCCCGCGCCTTTGGCTTATACTTGAAAAGTACGCTCTCCTTGCCGAGAACACTACAATGCTCAGGGGGGAATATTCCATGAAAAGGGTCAGCATTCTTAATCATGTTATAGGTCCAATAATGAGAGGTCCTTCCAGCTCCCACACCGCCGGACCATGGCGGATCGGACGCACGGCCCGTGACCTTCTTGGGTCGAGACCTAAAGAGGCCATCTTCACTTTCGACCCCAAAAGCTCGCTGGCAGTCTGCTTCCACGACCAGGGAAGCGATGCCGCCCTTGTTGCCGGTCTCCTCGGATTCACGCTGACCGACGACGACGAACCTCGCATCCTGGAGATGGCTCTCGAAGAGGGGCTTGACGCCACCTTCAGGCTTGCCCCGTTTCCAGAGGCGGACCACCCCAACAGCACTCTCCTTCATCTCAAGGGGGAAGAGGGCGAAGAACTGACTCTTCATGCCCGTTCAGTGGGCGGAGGGTCGATGCAGATCGCTTCCATCAACGGCTTCCCGGTTATGATAAAGGGGGACCGCTACGAACTTGCTGTCGAATGCGAAGCATCTTCGACAGAAAAGGTCATCTCCCTGCTCAAAACCTGGGACCCTGACGCCGCGGCTCAGACAGACAAAGGCAGGGGCTTTGCCCACGGCTCCTCATTTCTCAAGCCTGAGGAGACGCTTCTGTCCTCTATAAAATCTCTTACCGGTGTAGGCGGGTTCTACAAGGCCGATCCCGTGATGCACCCCCTCAGAGGTAAAGAACTTTTCCCCGATACCGGGGGACTTCTGGCCCTTGCGAAGGAAAAGGGATGGTCCCTTGGCGAGGCAGCCCTTGAGTATGAAAGCGCCCTCCTTGAACTTCCCCGTGAACAACTGATGGAAGAAATGGGGATCCGCCTCGATATAATGCTTCGAGCCGTGGAGCTGGGGCTAAAGGGGGACCATCTTGAGATGAAGCTCCTGAGGCCTTTCGCTGGCAGGGTCATGAAAGCCGAAGAGGCCGGGAAGATGTTCCTGGGGGGCCCTCACGCCAGGGCCGCGATCAGAGCCATGGCGGCGATGCACATTAACGGAGCGGGGGGGGTTGTATGCGCCGCTCCCACAGGCGGTTCGGCAGGAGTTATGCCGGGTGTCGTTTCTACATTGCTTCAGGACATGGAGGTAACGCGCGAAAAGGTGATCATGGCCATGTGGGCTGCCGGAGCGATAGGCCTTGCCCTAGACCGACGGAGCACCTTCGCAGCCGAAGTGGCGGGGTGCCAGGTTGAGATCGGGGCCGCAGGCGCCATGAGCGCGGCCGCCGTTGTCGAAACGGCCGGCGGATCCGCCGACCAGGGGTGTGCCGCCGCGGCCACGGTGTTCCAGAACATGATGGGATCTGTATGCGACCTGATCCAGGGGATCGTCGAGATCCCTTGCCACAGCCGCAACGCTGCCCTGGCCTCACAGGCATTCCTGTGCGCCGATCTTGTGCTTGGCGGATACGAGAACCCTGTACCCCTGGACGAGACGGTGGACGCCGTAGACAGCGTCGGCCGGATGCTCCCGGAGGAGCTTCGCTGCACTTCAAGGGGCGGCCTGGCTGTCTGCCCTTCGGCCCTGGGGCTTTGCAGACTGGACCGCTGCACGAAATAATAATCAATAAGGAAGAGAGGAGGATCAGCATGCTTGTAATATCAGGAGAGGAAATACGCACCATCTACCCCATGAAGGACGCCATCGAGGCGACAAAACATGCCTACAGCCTTTTTTCGGAAGGCAAGTCCGATGTACCTCTCAGAACCAGCCTCAAGGTAAAGGAACACAACGGCAATGTGCTGTTCATGCCCGCCTATATCAGTGGAGAAAACCCCCTGGTGGGGATCAAGATAGTTTCAGTTTATGTCGATAACCCCGGCAAGGGACTTCCTGCTATTCCCTCGACTGTCCTGCTTGTCGACGCCGAAAACGGCTTCGTCAAAGCAATCATGAACGGTACAGTCCTCACACAGATACGGACCGGGGCCGCAAGCGGTGCGGCTACAGACCTCCTTGCGCGTCCCGACTCGAAGATCGGAGCGCTCTTCGGCGCCGGCGGTCAGGCAGAGTTTCAGCTGGAGGCCATGATCACAGCCAGGACTCTTGAAGAGGTGCGGGTTTTCGATCCACGCATCGAAAACTGCCGCTCATTCATCGAACGCATCAAGGACAAAGAACCCTTCTCCGGGGTACGCCTCGTCGTGGCTGAGACTTCCGACGAAGCAGTGCGGGATGCCGATATCATTACCGCTGCTACGACGGCCAAAAGACCGGTCTTCAACGCGGGTTCCGTCAAACCGGGCGTCCACATCAACGGAGTCGGCTCCTACACTCACGAGATGCAGGAACTGGATCCCGGGATACTGAACAGGGCAGGCAAGATCTATATGGACTCCATCGAAGCCGTCCTGGCAGAATCGGCCGATTTCATCAACCCCCTTAATGAGAAGACCTTCTCCCGCGATTCCATCACAGGGGAGCTGGGAGAGCTCGCGCAAGGCAAAAAGCCGGGTCGGGCATCTTCTGAAGAGATAACTCTTTTCAAGACCGTCGGCATCGCCGTGCAGGATGTCGTCGCAGCCGAGGAGATCTTCAAACGGGCTGTAATTCACAAGGCGGGCAAGACGATAAGCTTTTAGACACGATCAAGATAGATCGATTCGAGATATTCAGGCAGACACAGAAAAGAAGTTCAAGGTTAAATGACATCAAGTCCAGGCAGTAGACAGTCATTGATATTTGATGGCTGTCTATTGCCGCCCCTCTTCACCCTTGTTTTTCTGACATTTGTTCCAGGCTTCTGAACTGTTGCAGGCCGCTTCACGAGGTGGACTTATGGGTTGTGACTTCTCCCCAAGATTTTCTGCTATTAACGAGGCCGCGTTGAGGACCATCGGGGCAAAACCTTCCATGATCTGGAGGGTTAGCCTTACCGTTGGACCGCCGACTGTTATTGCAGCCCGGCATTCCCCCCTGCTGTCAAAGATCGGGGCTGCGATCCCCAGGATACCGGGAATAACCTCCTCGGCACTGATCGAATAACCTTTTTCCCTTATTCGCCGATATTCTTCGCGAAGTTTCAAAGGATCGAGTATTGTCTGTTCTGTCCACTTTTCCAGCGGCTCCTGTAAAAGCGCCTCGATCTTCTCCTCAGCTTCAAAAGCGGCAATGACCTTGCCAAGAGCTCCCCTGTTAAGTTTGATGACCGTCCCAACCTGGTTGTCAAGACGCAGTGGCTGGTTGCTGACCACCTTGTGGACAAGAATGGGTATCCCATCTTCCTTGACGCACAGCCCTACCGATTCGCCGGTTTTTTCCAGAAGATCCTTCATAACAGGGTCAGCGACATCGATAATGCTCCTGTCACCCCTGTAGGCGATAGCTATCCTTGAGAGCGCCGGCCCAAGCATGTATTTTCTTGATCTTGTGTCCTGGGAGACAAACTTTTCCCTGACCAGGGTTGACAGGATCTTGTGTATACCGCTTCTGCTGAAACCCATTTCATCGGCTATCTGGGAGATACCCATTTCATGGGGGGGTTCGCCCAGCCTTTTCAGGATCCAGGTCACCTTTTCCGTACTGTTCATTATGGAGGTCTCCCCTTTTTTATGAAAGGTCCTGATCCAGGCCGATCCCGATCCCTCTCTGACAGGTTGACGCGGATAGTATAACATGCTAAAAATACCATAAGTTTTGCTATAGGAGAAACGGTTCGCTACAGGAGAAATGGAGGTGCTGTATTGCCTGAAAGAGAGGCGTTCCTGAAGGCTGCAGAAAACGCAAGGGAAAGGATCATTGGATGGAGGAGGGATTTTCACTCCCACCCGGAACTGGCATACCAGGAAGTCAGGACCGCCGGTATCGTCGCCAATGTCCTCGATTCCCTGGGTTACACTGTCGAGACCGGCATTGGCGGTACAGGTGTAGTGGCAAAGATCAAGGGGGTTTTGCCAGGAACCTCAAGGGGGCTCAGGGCCGACATGGACGCCCTGCCAATTGCGGAAGAGACAGGTCTCCCTTTCAGATCAGGCAACGAAGGAATAATGCACGCCTGCTGCCATGATGGGCACGTGGCAATGCTTCTTGGGGCAGCAGAAATGATCGCCCAACATAAGGAGCAACTCAAGGGCGAGATAGTCCTGGTATTCCAACCGGCGGAGGAAGGTTACGCAGGGGCGCAGAAAATGATAGACGACGGCTTATTTAAAAAGTTTCCCGTCGATTTTCTTTTCGGTCATCACATTATGCCGGTCATACTCCCCCACAATTCAATAACCACCAGGAAAGGGGCATTTACCGCAAGCAGCGACCGTTTCCATTTCCGGATCAAGGGTTACGGCGGCCACGCATCAATGCCCCATCTGACCAAAGACCCGGTTCCTGCGCTACAGTCACTTATCGGGGGGATCAACAGTATAACCAGTCGAAATACAGACCCTTTTGACCAGGCTGTTATATCAATCGGTCATATCGGAGCAGGAACATGCTACAACGTCATCCCGGATTCCGCTTTCATGAGCGGTTCTGTAAGAACACTCTCTGAACAGAGCCAGCAACTTGTCCAGAAAAGGATGACACAACTCGCTAAAGGCATAAGTGAAGCACATGAGGTCGAAATATCCATGGAATACAAGGTCAATTACCCAACTCTTTTTAATGATGCCACCCTTACCGGAAGAACCCTTGAACTTGCCAGAACATTCTGGGGTGAGGAGAAAGTAATTGAAAAGCAAGATCCTTTCATGGGATCGGAGGATTTTGCTTTCTACTCAAAATCTGTACCCTGTTGCTTTCTGATGATAGGAGTTGAAGGCGAATTCGGGGTTCATCATCCCAAAATGACCTTCAACGAATCTATCTTGCACAAAGGGGCTGCATGGCAGGCCTGGCTTGCCCTGGAAAGCGGAGAGATCAGTTTGCTCTAATAAAAAGGCAAAGGGGGTAAATCAAATGCAAAAGGTCCTGGAACAGTTCATTTTTCTCAGTATTTTTCTACTTGCGGGTTATGGAGTCCGTGTCTGGTTCAAACCTGTACAGAAACTTTTCCTCCCGGCAAGCCTTATAGGAGGCTTTATCGGTCTGATATTGTGTCCAAACGGTTTCGGGATAATTCCGGTAACACCCGAAATGATGAAAGAACTCGGGGCATTGCCCGGTATCCTTATCACAGTAGTAATTACGGCTTCAGTGCTGGGGGTCAAACTGCCAAAACCGGGGGAACTGGCAGGCGGACTTGCCCGTAACTTTATGCACCTGAACGTATTTTTTATGACCCAGATCGGGGTCGGTCTGCTTGTTGGCGCAGTCTTCATGAATTCCACGTACAAAACTTTCGGGATCGAACTTGTGGCTGGTTTCGCCGGGGGGCACGGCACCGCTGCCATGTTGGGCAGCTCCCTGAAAGACATGGGACTTGACTGGTGGCTAAACAGTCAGGGGGTAGGCCTCACTACCGCCACCGTCGGAATAATCGGCGGCATATTGATCGGCATAGGGCTGGTGACATACGCTTCCAAAAAAGGATTTGTATCAGGCTTCAAGGGCATCGACCAGTTGCCGAAAGAAATGATCATCGGATACTCAAAGCCCGAAGACGCAAAACCAATGGGAAGGCAGATACAGTATCCCGCTGCTATTGAGCCGTTTGCCTTCATCCTGAGCCTGGTGCTCATTTCGGTCGGTCTGGCCTTCAAGTTCAGGGTCATGCTAACGGGAACTGTCATGTTCCGGGTGGCACCCTGGGCATGGGGTATCATAATCATGGCTATTATCTGGATGCTGATCTGCCGCCTGCGACTTGACTGGCTGATAGATCCTGTAGCAAAAGCCAGGCTGATGGGCACCTTCGTGGACTACCTGGTGGTAGCGGCAATAATCTCTCTTCCAGTAAGAGCGGTCTGGCAGTTCATAGTTCCGATAACGGTGCTATGCGCTGTCGGTCTCGCTGTTACAATTTTTGTCACCATGTTCCTGGGAAGAAAAATGCTTCCGGAGAAAGACTGGTTCGAGCGAAGCATTATTAGCTTCGGCCAGTGCACAGGAGTCGGGGCTACCGGGATCCTTCTGCTTCGCCTTGTTGACCCCGATTTCCAGACCGAGGCCCTCAGCCACTGGTCTCTTGCATTTTCCGTAATATCACTTTATTTCTGGTTCCTTTTCGCCTCGCTCCCCATCCTTGTAATGAACCACGGCCTGCTACTTACAGGACTGTTCTTTACGGGCCTTTCACTGGCCATAGTGGTCGCAAGCCGCGTGATCCCGGGTTTCTGGAACACGGACACAGCCACCGGAAGTTAGATAACCCCGAAAAAGAAGGGGGCTGGAACGATAATTATCCAGCCCCCTTGTCATTATGATCTCCAGACCCCTTCCTGAAACCAAAACCGCTGGATATCCTGTCAGCAGTCTCAACAACGAAAGGTATCAATTGGTTCAGCCGGATATTTGTCAGGCGTACAGTAGGACCCGCTACTGCCAGGCTTGCCCAGACCTCGCCATGCCTGTTGCGGACAGGGGCTGCAATAGCTCTTATCCCCTCGAAACTCTCCTCATCGCTGGTAGCGAAACCCTGCTTCCTGATCATGGCATATTCCTGGAGAAGAACATCCGGATCCGTGATCGTTTTCGGTGTCCTGGATTCAAGGGGACCCGAAAACAGATCCTCCCTGATTCTTTCCTCCGGCTCATAGGCCGCCATCAATTTACCCTGGGCTCCACGATTGGGGCCGAGACGGGAGCCTATCTTGCCTTCATACCTCAGCGGCTGGTCGCTGACTATCTGGTGTGCCAGAACCGCAATATCACCTTCACGGATACAAAGGCCAACCGATTCCCCCGAGCGGGAGGCCAGGTCCCTGAGGAAGGGTTCTGCAACCTCGAGAATGCTTTTTTCCTGCTTATAGGTGTTTCCAAGGCGAAAAAGAACTGGGCCAAGAGAGTACTTTTTTGTCAGTGGATCCTGAACAACAAAGTTCTCCCTCAAAAGGACCATCATTATTTTAAAAATACCGCTTCGGCCTGTACCCATCTCCCCCGCCATCTCCGAGAGCCCCATCTCGAAAGGGGGTTCGCCGAGCCTTTTAAGCAACCATGCCATCTTCTCAAAACTGTTCATCAAACAACCCTCCCGATCACAAGATAGCATTGACAATTATCAAGACCCGTGGTAGGAATAAACAGTCATGTTTCCCATATGATAACCTGTTTCCCATAAGAGTACAACCCATTGGGGGGATCGATTTGTCCGATTGCAGAATAAGAAGTATATCTACGACGGTACTTGAAATGCCTTTCAGGAAGACATGGCAGATCTCGCTATATTCCGCAGCAACCCGCCCTCACCTTTTTGTCAGAGTGGAAACAGAAGATGGCATTTACGGCTACGGGGAGGCATCCCCTTCCCCCGCGTTCATGGGCGAAACCGCATATACAGCGAGGGAGGTCATTGATAGACATCTTAAAGTGGCCCTTATCGGGGTCTCGATCCATGACCGCTCCACTATTCATACCAGAATGGACCGGATCCTCCACGGCAACAGCGGAGCAAAGACGGCCATCGATCTCGCTGTCCACGATTCAGCAGGGAAAGCACTGGGCGTTCCCGTTTGTCGCCTTATTGGCGGGAAACTTAGGGAAAACGTCCCCCAGGCGTGGGTACTGGGTATTCAGGAAGTAAAGGACGGCCTGGAGGAAGCGCGGTTTATGCTGGAAAAAGGATACGGAACGATCAAGGTAAAAGTCGGAACCAACCCTCCCAGGGAGATCGAACTTCTCAAAGCCCTTAGATCCGAGCACGGAAATGACTTCAAGCTCAGGGTAGATGCAAACCAGGGTTTTTCTGTCCGCGAAACCATGGCATTCCTGCAAAAAACAAGCCACCTGGATCTCGAATGCATAGAGCAACCTGTTCCAAGATGGGACATAAAAGGGCTGCGTGAAATAAGGTCGCGCGGAGGAGTTCCAGTTATGGCCGATGAGAGCTGTTCGTCGCCGCAGGACGCGATCAGGGTTATTGAGGCAGGGGCCGCGGATATTCTTAATATCAAGGTCGCCAAGGTCGGCGGACTTTACAGGGCAGTCCAGACGGCATCCCTGGCGGAGGCTGCAGGACTTTCCGCGGTCGCGGGGAGCAATATCGAAGCTGGGCTGGGTTCCTGGGCCAACATCCACTTCGCGGCCAGCCAGGCATGCATGTGCCATGACAACGACCAGATAGCTGTTCCGCTTTATGAAAATGACATTATTGAAGAAGAGTTCGATCTGGCCTCGGGTGGGATCCCGGTAACGGACAAACCCGGATTGGGGGTCAGCCTGTCAAAACAGATCATCAATGAACTCCGTTGACGGCAAAAAGTCTTGAACGAAAAAATACAGGAAAGAGAGGGATACGAGATGCTCAACAACAAAAACGCCCGCAGAATGACAGTCTTGGTAATTGCTTTTCTGATTTCCGTTTTTCCAGTGTTCAGTGGCATGACTTTGGCGGAAGCTAAAACCATCACCCTGAGTTATGCGGAATCGGGTCCCCCCTCGGGACTTGGGGGCGCTTTCGTCAATATTATGAAAGAGGAGATCGAAAAGGCGACCGACAACCAGGTAACAATAGAGGTTTTCTGGCAGGGTTCGCTTCTCAAGGGCAAAGAGATCCTCGAAGGAGTAAAGAACGGCATGGTGGATATGGGTTACGTTCTTCCAGCATATTTTCCGAAACAACTCTTTGTCCACAACGCTTTTACTCTTTTTCCACAGGGGCCAACGGGCTTCAAAAACGTAGTATCGGCAATTACAAGGAGTTTCGAAACCCTTCCGGAATTTGGCGAAGAGTTATCAAAATGGGATCAGAGGGTACTTTATATGCGCTTTATGCTCCCTATGGCGTTGACCTCCACCAGGCCGGTTGAAAAGCTGGAAGACTTCAAGGGCATGAAGATCCGCGCCTCCAGCTCGGCTTACCTGAAGGCCCTTCAGGGAGCGGGGGCCAACCCCGTCTCCGTTCCCTGGGGAGATTGCTATATGGCTCTCCAGACAGGGACTGTGGACGGCGTTTTCACTAATTTCGACGGGATCCATGCGACCAAACTCCACGAGCCGGGCAGACATATCTTCACAACAAGGCAGTTATGGGTGCCGATGCCTATCTTTGTGACAATAAACAACAAAACCTGGCAGAAACTGCCTGAAGATATCCGCGATAAAATGCTTAAGGCACAGGAGCCGATCCTTGCCCGTTTTGCTGAACTTTTCGAAAAAGAGTGGGATCGGATCGTAGAGGATCAGAAAAAAGAGGGCGCAACGATAGTCAGGGCTTCCGATAAAGATATTGAAGACTTCGTGTCCCTCCAGGCATGGAATGACCTAAGGGCCGAATGGTCAGCAGAGGCACCCGCGATGGGAGTGAAAGACCCCCAACATTTCCTTGATACTCTTGGAAAGATCATAGGTGAAGAGATCGACAAGGAGAAAAAACAGTAGCCAGGGGATGATCAAGCCTGTTTTTCGAGGAGGGGCCAGGTAGATGTTCAAGCAAATAATTCACCAGATCAACAACGCTCTTGCGGAGCTTAGCGGCTGGCTTGTCACGGCGATAATGGCTCTGCTTATCCTGGACATTATCTCAAGGTTGTCAGGAAGGGCGGTCCAGGGTGTCAGCGAGTTCGCCGTCTTTGCCCTTGTAGCCACAGTTTACCTTGGCCTCTCCCATTGTGAAGAGAAGGAAAGTCATCTCAGGGTAGAGTTCTTTTCTGACCGATTCAAGGGACGTTCGAAAAGAATATCGGACACCTTCGATTACGCAGTGGCAGTCATTTTCGTCTCTGTTGCTCTCTACGCATCATGGCGCAGCGCATTGTTCTCTTTCCAGACAGGTGAATCCGTCCCGGGGACAATACCTTTGCCCATTTACCCCGCCAAGTTCGTCGTTTTTACAGGTCTGCTTTTCTACCTTGCTCAATTGATCATAAATCTTGGATCAAAATGGACCGGCGGTGATAACTGATGGGAAACGTAATGATCGGACTTCTTGGGATACTAATCCTCCTTGCCCTTCTGGGTAAAGGTGTCCACATAGCGATCGACTTTCTCGTAGTCGGCTTCGTCGGCATATCTGCACTTGTCGGGATAGACACGGCAATAAGCTTCCTGGGGCAGACGCTATATCACACAATTGCCACACCCTCTTATTGTGCCCTGCCTCTTTTCACCCTGATGGGCGCTTTCGCTTCAATGGGGGCTTTTGCGGAGAAGGCCTTCGAGGGCATTCATGATCTTACCCGCAAACTCCCTGGATCACTCGCCATAGCAAGCTGTTTCGGCTGTGCAGCATTTGGAGCGGTGTCGGGCTCATCCCTTGCAACGGCAGCGCTTTTCGGCAAGATCGTCCTTCCTGAAATGATGCGCTATAGATACAACAAACCATTCGCCATGGGGTGCATTGCAGCTGCGGGCGGCTTTGCGGCTATGATCCCCCCGAGTGCAGGTTTTATCGTGTATGCCATATTCACAGACCAGTCTATAGGGAAGCTTTTCATGGCCGGGATACTGCCGGGAATACTTACCGCAGTGGCTTTTTCAGTTATGATCGTAATAAAGGTCATACGAAATCCCGAACTCGCCCCACGAGAGATCGAAAGATCACACGATAAAAAAACGCTGTTATCAACTTTCGGTTCCATCAAAAAAATGTGGTCCATTGCCCTTATAGCCGCTCTCGTACTTGGCGGTATATACACCGGGATCTTTACCCCCACCGAGGCTGGAGCGGTCGGAGCCCTGGCAGCACTGCTTATAGGGTTTCAGCAGGGGAAGATCCGATCAATATCTGTCATACGAAAGGCGATGCGCGAGTCGGCCTACACGACATCGATGATATTCATAATAATGGTAGGTGCCCTGTTCTTTGGGCGCTTTCTTGCGCTTACCCGGGTCCCCACGTGGGCTTCCATGCTTATCACAGGATGGGACGTCCCGAGGATAGTTGTAATGGGGGGCATTCTCCTGGTCTGGTTCCTCCTGGGAATGATCATTATTCCGACGGGGATCATGGCCCTGACCCTGCCAATATTTTTCCCAATAATCGTATCCCTTGGATACGACCCGATCTGGTTCGGGGTAATAATAATGAAGCTTGGCGAGATCGCAGCGATCACTCCCCCTGTCGGGCTAAACGTTTATGCGATAAAAGGAGTGGCCGGAAAAGGGACCACGCTGGAAGACGTTTTCAGGGGTGTATGGCCATTCGTTATCTGCGAACTCGTTGTCCTGGCCATTCTTATCGCTTTTCCGCAGATCTCTCTCTGGCTTCCCGGTATGATGTAGCTGTTACTGCGCTCTTCGGCTGCCGCTGCTACAATTGCCGGGGGGGATGAAGATGAAAAAAGTTATCGCGCTCAAGGTAGATGTGGATACCCTTAAAGGATACCTGGAAGGGGTCCCGGCCATGCTTTCTCTGTTCGAGAGGCACGGCGTCAGGGCCTCCTTCTTTTTTTCCTTTGGCCCCGACAACTCGGGCAAGGCAATACGACGGGTCTTCAGGAAGGGGTTCATCCAGAAAATGTTGCGCACCAACGCGCCGGGCACATACGGTCTAAAGACAATGATGTACGGGACTATCCTCCCGGCACCTCTCATCGTGCCGCGCAAACCGGATATTTTCCGCAGGGCCTTTGACCAGGGACACGAGTGCGGTATCCACGCCTGGGATCATGTTGCCTGGCAGGACACCCTTGATCGCATGCCGGAGAAAAAAATGCGTGATCACTTCTCACGGGCTTTTGAAATGTTCTCCTCCATCGCAGGGCAAAGACCCCGCTGCTGTGCCGCCCCCGCCTGGAAAGTCACCCCCGCGAGCCTCACCATGCAGGACGAGTACCGTTTCGACTACTGCAGCGACACCCGGGGCGTATTCCCCTTTATGCCGATCATGGAGGGCACAGTCTTCAAAACACAGCAGGTGCCATCAACCTTGCCGACCATGGACGAAATTCTCGGCTCTGAAGGGACCGACGTGAAAAACATTAACGATCATTACATGGAAGCCATCAAACCTGGACTGAACGTCCACACGATCCATGCCGAGATGGAGGGCGGTGTAATGATCCATCTTCTTGAAGAACTGGTTGCCAGGTGCCTCAATGAAGGCATCTCCTTTATGACGATTGGCGAAGCGATCAACGGGAACGATCCCGCGGATCTGCCCTTGTCACCGATAACCAACCATGAAATACCGGGGAGAGCAGGAGCTGTGGCGGTACAATCCCTGCAGACCAAGGCCTGAGCACAGCAAAATCTGGACAAACATAGCCCCTTGGGGTATATTATCATCAAGGATACTAATTTTCGGTTTCAAAGGGAGGGACAAACCATGGAAAAGGGTTCCTTTGATATGAAAAAAGCCCTCGTCTACGCCATCCACGCAGAGATCGAAGCCAGTGAATTCTACTCGGATTGGGCAAAACACGCCGAAGGACATCTTAAAAAGGAACTTGAGGAACTTTCAGGCTGGGAGGGGGAACATCGCGATTCTCTGGTGAAATACCTGGAGAATTCCTTTGGCGAGAAGTTCTCCCGTGATCCTGAGATGGTCGTGGACCCCGCGCTCAAGGTTCAGGCCGATGAGTTCAGGAACAACTACGCTCTATTAAGAATAGCCTCAACGGTCTTCCTTTCAGAGATGAGGGCCATGGAACTTTACGAAAAGATGGAAAGCGAAAGTACCGGAGAGGCAAAGAAAATGTTCCGTGAAATCAAGGAGATGGAAAAAGGGCACATGGATTCGGCAAAAAAACGCTACATGGAACTGAGGGAGCATATTGTCGGCTTCCACGCTTTCTAGATCACGGCGGTAAAGATTTTTCCGGATAAAAAAATGCCGGGAGCCAATCGGCCCCCGGTATCTTTTTATCTTTGGATTAGATGCAGGCCGGCTCGCGGAAGAGGCAGCCTTCCTCGAATCGGCTGAAACGGAAATCTTTGACGTCTATGAAAGGTTCTTCGCCCAAGATCATCTCTGACATTATGCGACCGGCAGAAGGGGCGAACTGAAGCCCATGACCGCTCCAGCCCCCGTCAAAGTAGAAATTCTCCACCGGGGTTTTGCCCATTATTGCCTGTTCGTCAGGAGTGATCGCATAAGGGCCCGTCCACTGGCGGACCACCCTGACTCCTGCCAGGCAGGGCATTTTTTCTATTACCCTTCTGGAAACCTCCTCGAGGAAGGGCCAGGAAGATTCGTAACTGGTATCCTTCTTCTCCTCCGGGTTGCCCCACCCAAGCATGAAGGTCCCGTTGGGGCACTGCTTCCAGTAACTTCCGTCATCAAGACAAAGGGTCATGGGGTGCTTCATTCTCTCGACAGGCTCCGTGATCAGGATCTGGTGCCGCTCCGCGATGATCGGGACCTTGAGTCCGCACCATGAACAGACCTCGGGCGCCCAGGCGTTTACGGCACACACCACTGCCCCTGCCTCCCAGTCTCCCTTGTCGGTCTTTACACCCCAGACTTTCTCATTATCGGTGAGAAGACCAGTAACCGCTGTTTTGGTATGGATCTCCGCACCAAGGCGCCTTGCCGCATCGCCGTAGGCAAAGTTCATAGTGTGGGGGTTCACATGACCGTCTTTCTGGTTGAAACTGGCACCTAGCATCCCTTCAACGTTAAGTCCTGGTGCAACTTCCTTTATACCCGCCGGATCCAGGATCACGGAATCAATTCCCAGAGAATTCTGGAGAGCCACGTTCTTCTTCAATTGCTCCAACTGGGACTCGCTGTAGGCTATCCAGAGATAGCCCGCGGGGTCATACTCCAGATCTGCCTTGTACTCCAGTTCCTCCTGCAAATGGGGTATCTTCTCCATGTTGTACATCGAAAGACGACAGTTGACCTCTGTTCCAAACTGATACCTGAGGCCGGCTGCGCTTCTGCCGCTGGAACCAGAGGACAGGTAATCCCTCTCGAAAAGGACCGCCTTTACCCCCTTTTTAGCAAGGTGATATGCGATAGAACATCCGTGAACACCGCCGCCAATTATTGCCACATCCGCAGTATTTCGCCCCATTGATCCCTTCCCCTTCCACGGAAAAAATAAAGACCGGATAATTGCCACAATCGTCGCTCGTGCATATAATCTTAATGACCTGGTATATAATTTTATTTACTTGTGACCCAAGAGTCAAACCAGGTTTCACTCTTTTGGTACGACCTTCACATACGAAAAACCCTTTATCCTGAGCCTCGCAACAGAGAAAGGAGAAATATCAGTCATGGAGATAACAAGAGCCACAGCGGTAGTCGATTCTCACACCGGAGGGGAGCCCACAAGGATAATTATCGGCGGCGGGCCATACCTCCCCGGCAAGACCATGAGCAAAAGATGGGCATACCTGAGGGAGAATCTGTCGGAATTCCGAAATTTCGTGATGCATGAGCCCAGGGGGCACAGCGACATGTTCGGAGCATTCCTCACACCTCCCGAGAGAGAAGATTCCCACTATGGAGTCATTTTCATGGATTCCGGTGACGGCGTCTCGATGTGCGGTCACGGATCCATAGGCACCGCCAACGCCCTGGTTGAGCTTGGAATGGTCCCAAGGACCGAACCTTTCACCGAGGTCGTCCTCGACACACCCGCCGGACAGATCCGGCTTAAAGTGGAGGTAAAGGACGGCAAGGTGGGCAACGTAACCCTGGCAAACGTACCTTCATTCGTCTATAAAAGTGACGTGGAACTTGCAATACCCTCCCGGAACAAAAAGATCCACATGGACATAGCCTTCGGCGGCAACTTCTTCGCGATTGTTCACGCGGAGGAACTGGGCCTTACCCTTGAGCGTGAGGAGGTCCCGGAACTGCTGGCGTTAGGCCTGGAGATACTCAGGGAATCGAACAAGCAAATAAAGGTCCAGCACCCTACGGAAAAACATCTCAACTACATAGGCCTCACGGAATTCGCGCTGGAACGCCCCGGGAAACCGACCAAAAACTGCGTCATCTTCGGAGAGAGCAACGTCGACCGTTCCCCTTGCGGGACTGGCACCTGCGCAAAGATGGCCCTTCTTGCAGCGAAAGGCACACTCAAACCGGGCGAGGTATTTGATCACGAAAGCGTAGTGGGGAGCGTCTTCCACGGGCACTACCAGCCGGGGCCGAAAGTGGGGGATTTTGAAACGATACTACCCTTCATAAGGGGTAAAGCCAGCGTGACGGGTTTCAACTTTCTTCTCCAGCAGAATAACGACGAAATGGGTTCAGGGTTCCTTCTGCCGAAATAAAGCGATTCTGGCCATAGGGGTCAAACCTGAGCCTTGAACCCCTATGGCCGCCTATCTTTCGATGCGGTTCTTGCCGCCCCGTTTGGCCTTGTACAACAACTTGTCGGCCCTCTCTACCAGGCTGGTCGGGGAATCACCGTCAAACTCCGCGACTCCTCCGCTTATGGTAACCTTCGATCCGGGAATGTCCAACTTCAGTTCGCTGACGCCCTGACGGATCCGATCGGCGACCTTTGCGGCAGCTTCGAGACCAGTCTCGGGCAGGATCACCAAAAACTCTTCTCCACCGTAACGCCCCGCAATATCGCTGCTGCGGGCACAACCCTGTATTGTTCTCGCGACCGCCTCAAGCACCCTGTCTCCGAACACATGGCCGTAGGTGTCATTGAGTTTCTTGAAATCATCAAGATCCAGCATAATAACCGAGAGATTTTTCCCTGCGACAGATGTGCCCTCCACAAGGAGTTCCAGCATTTCAAAAACATACCGCCTGTTGAAAAGTCCAGTCAGACCATCCGTCTCGGTAAGTTTTTTCAGTTCTTTTGTCCTCTGTTCTATCCGAGACTCGATATTCTGGTTAAGATCCTCTATCTTCCGTGACTGGTCGCTGACCCTGCCCTGCAGGAGGTCGTTCATTTCGCGAATACCATTTTCCATCCTTGTTCGCTCCTGGATCATTTTATTGGCCGCGGCCGCAAGTTCGGCAAATTCCCTGTATCTAAAGCTTTCCGGGTTGATCTCCGAATAATCGACAGAGGCTTTCTCGAAGAAAGAGAAGAAGGAGGAATACTGTCTCCTTACTCTCATGGCCACGAACTGTAGCATCACAAGGGCTATGAGTATCAGGAAAAGTACCGTCACCGACATCTGGAGGAATCTTCTGAGAACCTCTTCCTTTAATCTGTCACCCCCTGCAGCAATCAGTCCCTCTATCTCATCTGTCATAACACCGGCTCCGACTACCCAGCCCCACTCGGGAACAGCGATAACGAAAGCCAGCCTGTCCGATGATCCACATCCTCCACTGGGGGGAGCATGGTGTTCAAGAAAGATACCCCCGGGGTTTTGCCTTGCCGCATCTATCTGTTCCCTGATGACCTTCTCTCTCCAGGCAGGGTCGTCCCCCCAAAGACAGACATCTTCTCCTCCTGCCTGTATGTCATTCAAAAGATCTTCTCCTTCAAAAGACCGAACGAAAAGACGCTTTTCTCCTTTCGGTCCGAATCTCAACGAAGATACAAAGTCAAGGGCTTCCCTCTGGATAGCCATCTGCACATCATCGAGGTACTCTCCCGTACCTATATACCAGCCAAAGGGCTCGAAAAGCTTGACAAAGGAGATCTTGGGGCTAGCTTCTTCGTTTTCATGTCCCGGCTTCTTCCAGTAGCCGGTGACAAAACCCTCACCGTGCTCTTTGACAACCTGGATCTCCTCCCTGATGACATAATTGCCCCTCTCGTCCCGAAGGTCTGTCACGTCCTTTCCCTCAAAATCGGGGAAAACAGGGTAAAGTTCCTCCACTCCATCGAGGCTCACAATAAAAAAGTAGCCCTTGCCATCTCTGTAACGGATAGGCCTGAGGGCTTCCTTTATCATTCTTTTTGTCTCCGCTACCGACAGGCGGTGTCCAAACTTCTCGTAAATATTCCAGGCAATAGCCAGTGCCTCTTCGGTCCGGTTGCGGATATTTTCCTCCAGGACACTCTCCGTGCGGGTGGTCATGAACCTGATATGGTCTACAGGTCTTTGAACCTCCGAACTGAGAAGAACCTTCTGGCTTTGCAAATAATCCCTGCGGATCTCATCGGATTGCCTGCTGAACTGCTCGTACTCCGACCGGATCCACATAAACCCCAGGACAAAGGACGTGAAGAGGATCAGGGCTACCATGCCGGCAAAAACAACATTGACAAGGCTGTAATGTTTTTTCAGGACCGTAACCCCCCATTTATCGTTTCTCTTATGTCGCGTATATTTAAAGGCCAGGAGCCGGATAAAACAAGACCATCGAGGTTAAACCATCTCGCAGGGTGTAAATATTTTAGCATGGTGCCCAGAAACAGGATCGCAATATTTAAGGATTACAATAAGAACAAAGGGTGCTAATGAAAGCAACACCTTCGAAGTGTTCACTTTTTTTGAAAACAAATATTCTTTAAAACCGGGCCATTTTTTTAGAACAACGAATTATTCTCTAATAAATTAAATTTTTTACAAAGAATATTTTCCATAGGGTAAGAAAACTCAATGTCAAACAAGGTGTTCGTATTCCTGGAGGAAAAATGAAGAGAAGAAAATTGTCCGTCGCATCCGTAATTGCGGTCGCTGTACTCCTTGCTATTGCCGGGGGAAGGATCTTTATACATACGGCCGACGTTGTCATCTATAGCGAAACTGAAAGCGACAGGTTGCTGGGAAGACTGCACCAGAAACAAAGGGGCGGGGTTCAGGTTCAGGGCTCCGGAGAGGTTGTGAGGATCCTTCCTGATGACAACAAGGGGAGCAGGCACCAGCGTTTCATCCTGGCATTATCCACAGGTCAGACACTTCTTGTTGCCCACAATATTGACCTCGCTCCCCGGATCGAGGACCTTAGAACAGGAGACAAGGTTGAGTTTATGGGTGAATACGAGTGGAATCCTGCGGGAGGGGTCATACACTGGACCCACCGAGACCCATCGGGGAAACA
>DAOTIQ010000023.1:0-23971 GCA_035448245.1 Thermovirgaceae bacterium
CTGGCGTTTATCTTCGCCCGCTCCTTCTCCTGCCTATATAGCTTTGTCAAGGTGCTTTTTGCCTGCCCCGGTTTTACGGGGCGAAGGCTATGATACCGTGGCTGACCCATTGTGTCAACAAATACAGGAGGTAATCCCTATAATAAAATAACAACACCCGGATATCTTTTACTTACTTTTAGATTTTTTCAGAGCTCCTGGAGGTCAAAAGGCCACCTCTATCAAGTCTACACCTGTCAAATTAAAGCCCCGAGGAAAAAAGGAGTTTACTGATCATCGTCAACCTTTATGTCAAGTATGCCTTCCTCTATCTCCAGTTCCGCTTTCTGCAGAAGATCATCACCGTCATCATCTGAAATATCATCCTGAGGGACAGAAAAACCAAGGCCCTCGGAGGCTTTTGCCTTGACTTCCGAGACAACCTCGTTAAGCAGTTCCGGATGTTCCACCAGGTATGTCCCTACACTCTCCTTGCCCTGACCGAGAGTCTCACCCTTGTAGGCGATCCAGGATCCTTTGCGCTTGAGAACATCATGATCAAGTGCTATGTCTATCAGAGAAACCTCCATGGGGATCCCCTTGCCGTAGATCAGAGAGGCATGGGCGGTTCTGAAGGGTGGAGCCTGCTTGTTCTTTACGACCTTTATCCATAGTTCATGGCCTATTGCATCGTCGCCTTTTGATATGGATTTGCCCCTCTTGACCTCGATCCTGAGGGAACTGTAGAACTTGAGAGCCCTCCCTCCGGTCGTGGTCTCCTGGGGACCTCCGTAACCGGTGGTAGATATCTTTGCCCTGAGCTGGTTGATAAAAAGGACGACACAGTTGCTTTTGGAGATTGCCGATGTGAGCCTTCTTAACGCATAGGACATCAGCCTTGCCTGCAGTCCGACCTGGCTGTCCCCGATCTTTCCGTCTATCTCGGCCTGAGGAGTCAGGGCTGCAACAGAATCGACTACGATCACGTCGACGGCTCCGCTCCTGACAAGGGTCTCGAGTATGTAAAGGGCCTGCTCTCCGCTGTCCGGCTGGGCGACGTAGAGATCCTCGATCTTAACTCCGAGGGAATACGCAAGGCGGGGATCAAGAGCATGTTCGGCATCAATAAAGGCCGCGATGCCTCCCTGTTTTTGTGCTTCGGCAAGAGCGTGAAGAGCGAGAGTTGTCTTTCCTCCCCCTTCGGGGCCAAATATCTCGACTATCCTTCCCCTGGGATATCCCCCGATCCCCAGGGCGATATCGAGAGGCAACACTCCGGAGGGTATCACTTCAGCCACGGGTCCGGCCCCTTCTCCAAGGCACATTATGGCACCCTCTCCAAATTTGCTGCGAATATCGCTTAAAGCCTGGCCCAGAACATCCTCCCTGGTCATGGAACCCTTGCGTTTCGCCATTATTTATCGCACCTCCTGGTCATTTGTGAATTTAAATACCGAAATGGGTGTGTACTTTGCACCCTGGGGAAAAAGTTCGCTTCTCATGAGCGTTACAGAGCGGACGGTCCACTCTCCCCAGGTATCGCTTCTGGAATTAAGTTCGCTGAAAACCCCGATGGGTAAACTGGCCGTCGGAGGGACCCTCGCAAGGGTCACGTGGGGATGAAAGGGTCTTCTCTCCGGATCAAGACCAGCTGCTGTCGCGGCCCTTTCGACCACGGACGCGACCCTCTGGACCTGGTCCTCTTCTCCTTCAATACCAGCCCATAGAACCTTTGGCTGACGTATCCCCGGAAACGCCCCTATTCCGGAAAGTTCAAGCCTGAAGGGTCTGAGCCTCTTGAAGGCAAAACCGTCCTCAAGGGCATTCTGGATTTTGCAGACTGTTTTAAAAGGAATTTCTCCGCAAAATTTCAGAGTCAAGTGAAAGGCCCCGTTTCTGATCCATTTAAGGCTCGGGGCAACGGTCTCCATCTCGGCCACCCAGTTTCCCAGGTTTTTTATTATTTGATCTCCAGGTTCAATACACACGAAACAGCGGATCATGTCATCCTTCAGACGGATCACCCCCGACCATATCGAGCATGGTTTCAACAAGGAGATCTGCGGCACACCTGCGCACATCGGCTCTCTGGCCACCCAAAATCCTGTGAAAGACCTTTTCCCCTCCGGGAAAAGTTACGCAGAACCATACCAGCCCCACGGGCTTAATCTTGCTTCCCCCTCCAGGGCCTGCAACCCCGGTTATGGCTCCTGCAACATCAGCCCCGAAAAGTTTTATTGCACCCCGGGCCATCGCAAGGGCACACTCCCCGCTCACGGCTCCGAATCTTTCGATAATGCCGGGATCCACCCCAAGCACCCTGATCTTTGCCTCATTGGAGTAGCATACAGCACCGCCGACGAAAGCCCTGGAGGAGCCTTCCGACTCCGTCAGCAAAGCCCCGGCCAGACCTCCTGTACAGGACTCGGCAACACATATCTTCCATCCCCTGATACAGGCTTCGGAAACAAGAGCAGCCCCGGATGTTATTTCCATGCCCTGGTTCCGGGTTATTTTGTCCATCAAGGCCCCTCCGCTGTCAGGCGAGTATCCTCGAAAGACCCCCTGAAAACAAAAGCCAGGAGGTTCCCCTGAGAATCAGGTTCGCCATAATGCCGGCCACTATATCGTCCGCGATTATTCCTATTCCGCCCGGAAGCTTTTCGGCATTTCTCACGGGAAATGGCTTGATGATGTCGAGAATGCGAAAGAGACCGAAGGCAGGTACATAGTATCCGGGAGCAAGACCAATGAGGGCCACCCACATTCCAGCCACCTCATCGATAACGATCTCCCCGGGATCATCTTTACCTGAAAAGGCCGCATACTTGCCGGAAGCTATCGTCCCGACGACTATGACCGAAAGAATAAGCAAGGGAGAAACAGGAATAAAAAAGGCGGCAACGACTGCCGCAATGGAAGCCACGGTCCCTGGCATGGGGGATATATACCCCATGCCAAAGCAAGTACTGACGGGAATATACCACTTACCTGGGTTCAAACGATGACGCCACTTCTCCGATAAGGTCATGCTCCATAGCCTCCGTTATGCGCACATGCACAAAATCTCCAGGCTCCGGCAAAGGGCCGGACCGGATCTCTACGACTCCGTCAACCTCCGGAGCTTCCCTGTAGCTTCGTCCTTCGGCAAAGCCTTCGGATGAGTCACCAGTTTCTACGAGGACCTTCAGGGTCCGACCCTCGAAACGCCTCTGCCGTTCCAGAGAAACATCCTCCTGAAGCAGGGTGATCCTGTCGACCCTTTCCTGTTTGATATCTTCGGGAACCTGCCCATCCATCAACGCGGCGGGGGTTCCCTCCTCAGGGTAATAGGGAAAAACTCCTACCCTGTCTATCTCTGCCTCGGAAATGAAATCGAGGAGCGAATTGAATTCTTTCTCCGTCTCCCCGGGATAGCCGACCATAAAGGTCGTCCTGAGGGCAAAATCCGGGTCGGCCGACCTCGCCAGGCTGAAGATACTGTTGATCTTTTTTCTGTCGAGTCCCCCACGGTTCATGGAATTGAGGATCCTCTCTTCTATATGCTGTACCGGAACATCAAGATAGTTCAGGAAAAGATCGCTCGAGGCAACTTTTTCGACCAGTTTTTCGTCGACACGGGCAGGATGAAGGTAGAGAAGACGAAACCAGAGATCTTCCCCCCGGAAATGTTCTTCCAGGCTTTCTATGAGGCCGCAAAGCGAAAAGGACGGGGAAATGTCATTTCCGTAAGAGGTCAGATCCTGTCCGACAAGGCATATCTCCCTTGCTCCGGCAAGAACCAGCCTCTCAGCATTTTCAATTATCACTGAAAGGGGTCGGCTCGCAAGGGGCCCCCTTATCATGGGTATCGTACAGTAACTGCAACGATTGTTGCACCCCTCGCTTATCTTGAGGTATCTGCTGAACCGGTTATATCCAGGAAGGACCAATTGGCTTTCCGTAGAGGTATGCCCTCCCAGAAACCTGGCAAGAGATTCCCATTCACCGGCCCTTGCCCAAAAGTCGACTGATTCGAGTTCGGCTCCTAGTTCTTTTTCGTACCGGTTAACAAGACACCCGACAACGGCAAGAAACCTGATTTTCCCCGATTTTTTGAGAATTTCAAGTTCCAGGATCGCGTCAACACTCTCCTCTATGGCCGGGGCTATAAAACCGCACGTATTGACGATCGCGCCGTCAGCACATGATGAATCCGTTACCAGAACATGCCCTCCGGATTCCAGAATCCCTGCCAGGATCTCGCTGTCAACCTGATTTTTGGCGCAGCCAAGGCTAAGGAGAAATATATTCATCCCCTTGAAACTACTGCCTTTTCATCGTTCCGTCGGGGAGAAAGTCTATGGTGACCACCTCTCCGGATCTGCCTATATCCCGGATATCTTTTCCTCCCCAGACAAGGGTAACTGCACCCGCATTGCCGAACCGCACCGATGTCTTCACATCAACAACGGTCTCCGTAATTCCTCCCCTGTTCAGGGTCATCTGTGTAGTTTTTCCGTCGGCCCTGGTTATTCTTATCCAGCAGTTTCCGTTTGTTTTTATGACGAGGGAACCCTTGACAACCGGTGATTCTTCCACGGTCTCGACAATTTCCTGCCCGGGGATCCACGAGGTGTCAAGAACGGGTTCCTCCTCCGTGACTGAAACCCCATCGGTTTCACCGGCGATGGCCTCCGCAAGGCCGGTCTCCTGGGAGACATCAGCCGAAACGGGTATCTCCTCCGGTGAAAGAACCTCCTGGCTCTTGCTGATATCGGGAACAGATGCCATCTGCGCCTTCATGGCATCTCTCTGCTGCCAGATCATGTAAAGAGATATTCCCGCAGCAAAAAGCAGAAAACCGAAGATCCAGATCCTGGAACTTTTCTGGAACCCTTTCTGGACAGGCATGTACTGAACCGCGGCCTTTTTCCCTTTTGCGGGGACCTGCCCTGAGATGGCCAGTTCGTATTCAGGCCAAAGATCAAGGGAATCGGTCACTTCCAGGTAAGTCCGAATAAAACCCCTGCTGTAAACATCTCCGGGAAGATTTCCAAGAGAACCGTTCTCTATGGCTTCAAGGAACTGTCTGCGTATCTTGGTCTTTATTGAGACATCCGAAAGGGACAGACCCTTTTTCTTTCGTCTTTCGGAAACTTCAATTCCCAGTTCTTCAGGAGTTCTTCGAATATCCGTCACAGCCTGTCCCCTCCAGGGCTTTCGCCCGCATCTCCCTTATGACCCCAGCGGGGTCGGGGCTATTGAATATAGCACTTCCCGCCACAAGCACATCACAGCCGGCAGAAGAAACAAGTGCCGAATTTTCCGGTCCCAGTCCTCCGTCGACCTCCACAAGATACTCATAACCATAAGCCTCTCGCCAGCAGCACAGGAGTCTGACTTTCTCAAGGACGGCGGATACAAATTTCTGACCCCCAAAACCCGGGTTGACGGACATGACGAGCACCAGGCCAACCAGGGGAAGGACCGGCTTTAAAAGTTCCACGGGGGTCCCCGGATTCAGTGTTACGCCGGGGGTACATCCAAGATCCACTATCCTCTGCAGGGTCCTGTGAAGGTGAACCGTCGCTTCCTGGTGGACCGTAATGATCGTGGAGCCTGCAGCAGCAAAGGGCTCGATAAAGTTCTCCGGTTTTTCGACCATAAGATGAACGTCAAGGACAGCCTCCGGCCATTTTTTGCGGCAAGCCTCTACAAGCGAGGGACCGTAGGAAAGATTGGGCACGAAGTGTCCATCCATGATATCCAGGTGGATCCAGTCATGTTCTCCCTCTAGTCTTTTAATGGACCCTGCTATGTCAAGAGGGTCAGCGGAAAGGATCGACGGGGCTATCTTTCGGCCCGGGCAACCTTTTACTGGTAGCGATCCTGCCATACGAACTCTCCTCCAAGATATATCGTCACCGATGACTGCCCCTGGTAGGGCGCATCGAGAGATACATATTCACCTGTACGAACCTGCCTGTCCATAAGTACCCTGGAACCGTTCTTGTCGACAATCTCGATCCTGAGTGCCATTGGTTCCGATAATGGAGGCACCTGGTACCTTATACGGGCGATCTTGTCCCCTGGGGTGGGAGACTGGGCAGGAGGCTCCTGGCCCACCGAAGGAGCCTGAGGCTGGGTCGGCGGACTGTCCGCTGCCGGTGCCGCAGGAACCCCTCCCGGGGTCGCGGGGCTGGTATCTCCGGCTGCCGGCGTTTCCTCCGTAGTTGGCGCCTCTGGTTCCTCGGGTTTTTTACCCGTCGCGACCACAAGGTTTACGACTCCACCCGGGAGAAGGGTCTTGCCCGGCTTGGGTTCCATGTTCATCACCATACCGGCAGGGGTCATATAGGTATACTCATACCGCACCGATCCAACCTTGAGCCCGCTTTCGACAACGATCTGGCGCGCGATCTTTTCGCTCCTCTCGAGCACATCCGGGACGGTCACCTTTCCCCCGACGCGAGGAGGACCCAGGCTGACCAGCAGGTCGATTCTTCTTCCCGGCGGGACCATTGCAGGGGAAGCGGGGCTCTGGGCCACAATTATTCCAGCAGGACGATTATCGCTGTGGATCCTGACGATATCCCCCACATCGAAACCCGACTCCTGAAGCCTGGTCACTGCCTGTCCATATTCCATTCCCCTTACATCAGGCAGAGGCTGTCTGTCTCCTCCCCTGCTTACCTTCAGTATTACGATCTTCCCTTTCTTGACACGCGTTCCGGGTTCAGGCCACTGTGACACAACCTCACCTGAGGGCTGAAGAGACTCGACCTTGTCGATCCTCACAAGAAGCCCCATTTTTTCTGTCATGCTTACTGCGTCAATCACCGGCATTCCCGAAAGACCCGGAACCGCAACATCCCTGCCCCCGAAAAATATGGTGTAGAAGGCGACGATTCCTGAGCCCGCAATGACCAGAACAAGAACTAGTAACGTTACCTTGAACAACCTCTGCATGGGTAATCCCCCTAAACGCGTTTGTTAAGTACGGCAAGGTAAAATCCGTCCAGCCAGGGCAGCGTGGGGAAAATATAATTCCCCCATGGTCTGCCGCGACTGAAACTATGATAGGTGTTGTCCGGAGGCATTTCAACAACATCCCCCCTGCTTTCCAGAACTTTTGCGACAACCTGTTCGTTCTCCTGCCTGAAAAGGCTGCATGTGGAATAGATCACGCTTCCGCCGGGCGGGATAATATCAAGGGCCTTCGAGAGAAGAGCACACTGAAGGGTGTGCATATCTCCGATCTTGTCAGGGATCAGCCTCATCTTGCCCTCAGGATGCCTCGACCAGGTCCCGCTTCCGGAACAGGGAGCATCCAGAAAAACTGTTTTTGTCTCTCCCGAAGGGAAAAGGGTGAGCGCATCTCCGCTTTTTGCGATCATGCGATCCGAAGAGATACCGAGCCTCCTGGCCTCAGATAATGCGGCTCTCGTTTTTGCTGGAGAAACATCCCAGCACTCAAGAACACTGCCCGGCAAAGCGTCAAGGATCTGTAAAGCCTTTACTCCACGACCAGAACACATATCAAGCAAAGCGCCACCCGAATGGATCGAAGAGACCACCCTCCCTATGATCATGGATGATTCGGACTGGGGGGAAAAAAGACCCTCCGCGTAACCGGGAAGAGACGGCGGATGAGCACTCGAAGATAATCTGAGGCTCTCCTCGAGAAGTGGGGACCTCCAGGACCTGTAACCACCTTCGGCAAGGCGGGAGATGGTATTTTCGATATCGGCACGGGGCGAAAGCCTCAGAGACATCATCGACTTCATGGATGAGAAACGGACAAGATCCCTGGCCCTGTCTTTACCCCATGATTCGGACCACATTGCCGCCGCCCAGGATGGAACACCTCCGGCCAGAGCGTTATCTTTAAGAGACCTGCTTGTGGAAAATTTTTTAAGAATGGCGGGGCCCTCTTCCACGGCCCTTCTCAAAACAGCATTGACCATCCCGGACTCCCTCTGGTTTCCGCTTTTTTTTACCCATTCCACCATCGCGTTGACCAGAACCTTCGGCAAAAAGTGCCTTAGCTCCGAAACACCGGCGATCCCCAGGACAAGAGCGTCACCAGCAGCCTGCGACATGGTTCCAAGGGGCCTTCCTGTCATTTGCCTTGCAATATGCTTCCACAGAAGCGCTCTTCTCAAGGCAACGAAGACAAGTGTCGTTGCCAGGATCCTCTCGCTTTCGGGAAGGGAAGAAGACCTCTTGCGGATGGCCTCGCTCGCAAAACTTCCCCCCTGGACATCTCGCCAGACAAGAAGTGCCGCTTCCAGACCTCTCATTGATAAACCACCTCGGTATCTGGAGCCCTTCCTTTGACCCTGGTATGGACATATACCTCCATCACCGGGACGACAGACCTCACGGGGCGCAGATAGACACCGGATATCTCCAGTGAGGAAAAATCAGGATCAGTAGTGATGTGGCGCTGTACCCAGGGGCTAGCCACCGGTCCGATGGCGTAGGCGGCAACGACTGAAAGAATTACTGCCAGAATTGAGATCCTTCCGGCAATGAGCAAAAGAAGGAGAAAGATCACGGCCGAGATGGTGTTGATAACAACCAGGGTAGTACCGCACCTTTTATTAACGGTCAGGGCCCGATCTCCGGCAGAGATCCTTTGCCTGGCTTCCCGTGCGGCATCGAGAACGTACGCCGGATCGGCAATACCACGAATGGCGAAACCATCCTTAAAGGATTCCCCGGTAAGAAGACGACCTGCTCCCCTCTCCTCGATAACGTTTATTGTTCCATGTTCGAGAGCATGATTCTTTCTCGTGAGCGGATCAGAAATTACCCGAACAAATTCCCGAGGCCCTACGACAAGCCACGCAAGGGATCTCGCCGCAAAACCGAGAGGAACCAGCAGGAAAAGGAAAAGAAAAAAGGCAAGCAATATCAGCCCAAGCCATGGGACTATGAAGATCATAATAAGGGCAAGAAAGATCAGTGGCATGGTTTATTCGACTCTCCTCTCCTTGCCGGATCGTTCAAAATAAAGAACGGCCAAAATGGAACGGGGGCGGCAAAAGCCACCCCCCGATACTGTCCAGGCAGGACAATGGCCGAAGAATTGCAGATCTTTCCTAACGGTTTCTCATCCCGCGCAGAAGAAAAAGTCTGACGATCTGAAGCGCGGACATCAGCGTGGCCGCGACATATGTTAGGGCTGCGGCATTCAGGACAGCCCGAGCCCCACCGATCTCGTCATCCGCAAGGAGCCCCGAACCAGACAGGATCGAAAGCGCCCTTTTGCTGGCGTCGAGTTCCACCGGAAGGGTGACAAGGTGAAAGACCAGAACTGCGGAAAAAAAGATTATCCCTAGATCCATCAGCAACGGTGTACCAAAAAGGAACCCGATGAAAAAAAGCGGCAGTGCCATGGAAGAACCGATACCGGCGACAGGGACGAAGGCATTCCGGAGACGAAGAGGTACATACCCCCTCGCATCCTGGATCGCGTGTCCAGCCTCATGGGCAGCCACACCTATAGCGGCTATACTGCGACTGTCTATTACGCTGTCCGATAACCTGAGGACCTTTGACCTGGGATCGTAATGGTCCGTCAGCGAGCCCCGTATCCTCTCGACAGATACATTCTGCAGTCCGTTTGAATCCAGGATCGTCCTTACGGCACCACTGGCGGTAACTCCCCGCCTTGCGTTAACGGAACTGTACCTGCTGAAAGCGCTTTTAACTTTAGACTGCGCCCACACCGCCAATATGAGTGCTGGTACAAGCAACAGAAAGGTAGGGTCAAAAATAAAGGGGAACATTCTGCTTCACCTCCGTGCTGGTGGTATCAGCCAACTGTACAGACTATTTCACATGGGCAATGCTACATCAGTCAAACCACAATGTCAATAAAGGTCAAACACCCTTGCCCGTTTATTTACTGTAAAAACCGGCTATCCCTTCTGCGACCCTTTCCTGTTCCTCTGGAAGAAGTTCCGGGAATATCGGCAAGGCAAGGGTTTCCTCCGAAAGTGCCTCGGAGACAGGGAAATCGCCCTTGCGATAGCCAAGGAAAGAAAAACAGGGCTGCAGATGAAGCGAAAGGGGATAGTAAACCCTTGAAGTTATACCCGACCTCTGGAGTTCTTCCTTGAGGTTGTCCCTGTCCTTGCATCTGATTACGTATTGGTGATAAATATGTCTGTTCCCGGGGGCTTCCACGGGCGGAGTTACAAGTTCCCCAAGATTATGCTCCGCGAAGAGAGTGCGGTAGATCTCAGCGACGAGACGCCTTTCCTCGTTCCATGTCTCCAGGTGTCTGAACCTCACCCTGAGGATCGCCGCCTGCAACTCGTCAAGCCTGCTGTTCAGCCCGACCTCGTCGTGAAAATACTGCTTCCCCGATCCGTGCACACGAAGGCTTTTGATCTTTCCGCCGACCTCTTCTGACCCGGCGGTAACCATTCCGGCGTCACCGTAGGCGCCCAGGTTCTTGGTCGGGAAAAAGGAGAAACACCCTGCATCACCGATCGTTCCGGCCCGAAGTATTTTGCCGTCGATCATCCTGGTTGAGCCAAATGCCTGTGCACAATCCTCCACAAGAAAAATACCGCGCTCCTTTAACCCTGCTTCAAAAACTTCCATCCGGGACATCTGGCCAAAGAGGTGAACAGGGATAACGGCCCTTGTACGTTCCGTGATCTTCTCCAGGACCCCCTCGGGGGAGATGTTGTACGTGTCGGGTTCGACATCTGCGAAAACCGGAGTCGCACCGACCCTTGTAATGCAACTGACGGTCGCGAAAAAACTGTAGGGAGTCGTTATGACCTCGTCACCGGGACCTATGCCCAGGGCCATAAGAGCAAGAAGAAGAGAATCCGTCCCTGAGGCACACCCCACAGCGAGGGGTACGCCCAGGTAGGATTCGACCTCTCTTTCAAAAGCATCAACCTGGGGTCCCAGGATGAAATGCTGACTTTCGAGAACTTCTTTTATTGCCTCCAGTGTTTCTTCCCTGACACGCTCCCAGTTTCTGGATAGATCAAATGACGGCATAACAGGACTGTCCATTAAACGCTCCCCCTTACGGTCCGAAAATGATTCTTCCTGAACTCCACACAGAAATATTGTCCCTGGCCGAAGGGCGACCGTGGCAACGGATATCCTTTTTACAGCAGTTATCAGGACGGCTTGTTCAGCCCTACAAGCGAAAGCTTCAGGTGCTCTTTCATGAGTTCCACTGCCTTTTCCCTGTCGCGATCCTTGAGAGCCTGGGCTATGGCCTTATGTTGATCGATGCTCGGATTATCGACGATATCATAGAACGGGTCATAGAATACGACGTAGGCGTTGGTTCTGGCAAGGATGTTTTCCACAAACTCCGCAAGGACCCGGTTTCCGCTTGCATCGGCAATGATCTTGTGAAAATTTTCGTTGACTTCGAGATATAACTCAAGGTTTTTCTCCTCGAAGGCCTTCTCTTCCTCCAGGATCGCGTCTTCGAGCCTTCTGAGGTTCCTTTCGCTTATCCTGGTCGCGGCCGTGGCGACGGAAATGCACTCCAGTTGTTCCCTGACAGCGTATGTATCCTCCATCTCCCTTTTGGTCGGAGAAGCCAGCCTGGCGCCGCTGTTGGGAATAATTAGAACGAGACCTTCCGAAGAGAGCCTCCTGAGCGCTTCCCTGACGGGAGTCCTGCTAACTCCCATCTGAACGGCTATGTTGACTTCCGGCAACCGCTGTCCCGGTTTCAGCTGTTTGGTGATAATCCTGTGCCTCAGTTCCTGGTATACATAATCGGCCGATGTAGTGTATAGTCTGGGTTCCATGATCATTTTCCCTCTCCCCTCTCTGACGGAGAAAATAGTATTACATGAATACATGCATGCTATCATATACCGGATTCAGTTTCAATTATTTTCATACATTTACCGAGCATATGAACGCGGGGGAAAAACTCTGCGGGAAAGGTCATAAAATGCGGTTTTTTGTTCTTGTTCTTTGCCTGGGAACGCTGGTTATGTACGGAAGGGCGATCGCCGGGCTCTGGAGTTTCATAATCGGGGACCCGAGACCCTGGATGATAGTATCAGGGCTGATCGGCGGTACCCTTTCCGGGGGGATCGCCATTCTTCTATGGAAGAAGAGGCTCAGGGAACTGGAATGGATAAGGGAACCGGAAGAAACCACCGAAGACGGAGAACCTTTACACTGACCCGGAGAGATCCCTGATACCTTCGTTCACAAGCCGGGAAGCAGCCTCCCTCAGGGTATTGATATCGTGTCTTTTCTCTCTTGCGCACTCCTTTGCCGCGCTTTCGCAGAGCAAACATCTCCGGGGATCTCTTCCGAGTGATTCACCGTGAAGGGTTCCTTCCGGGCCAATAACATCAATGTCTATCACTGACCCCCAACTCCTTGCCTCCACCTTCATTGCGATCATTTTTACCTCTCGGCCATCCGCTCCGACCAGGCCCATAAGTAGCGCACAACCCGCTCCGTTATCCAGAGTGACAACGCAGGGAACCACAGCCCCCGCTGATTCCAGATTCCCGCGGATCAGTCGGCCTGTCATTTCAACCAGATCCCTGTCGCCATCCAGCCTTTTGGGGATACCCGGGATGTTAAGCGATACCTGCAGCACCAGACCGAACCTGGAGACCACACGCCTCTGAAGCCAGGCTCTCTCCTCTCTCCCTGCAAGAAGAAAATCCAGGAGGCTCACCGCATTATCCCCAAACCCTGGAAAGACGCTGCACAGCCTCTATTATCATCGCCGGGGAAACCCTGCTGACCGAGATTCGTACGGCTTCGATATCCCTGTTGGGGTTAACAAAATGCCGCCCGGGGACAACCGCCACGTCCGCTTCACTGGCTAGACGCGCGGCCTCTTCCCCACCAAGACCATGGGTGCCGAGCCAGAGGTAGATCCCCCCCTGTGGCTGTTCGAATGTAAAACAGGGCAGCTTTTCTCCAATTTCCCGACATAGTGTCGCCATCCTTTCGGACATCGACCGGCGTGCATTCTCCAGCGAACTTTCAAGGCTGCCGTCCTCGATGAATGCGTGAACGACATTCTGGACCAGCGAGGAAGTCGAGCCGGAAGTCCTTTCCATGATCTTCAGGAATTCGTCGCGTATATCATCTGGAAGCAGGACATAGCCGATCCTCATCCCCGGAAAAAGCAACTGACTGAAAGAACCAATATAAATAACCCTGTTCTCCGTATCTATCGATTTAAGAGCCGGAACACTGGAATCGCAAAAACGAAGTTCACCGTAGGCATCGTCCTCGACGACCAGAAAACCTCTCTTCGAAGCCGAAGAAAGAACCTCCTTACGAATATCAATGGGAAGTGTTCTTCCGGTGGGGTTGTGAAAACTGGGTACAAGGTAGAGGACCTCTCCTCTCTCGATGCGGGAAAGAGATTCCACGAATGCATCCTGATCCATAGGAACCGAAGTGACATCAATCCCCGAACCTGCCGCCATACGCACGGCCTCCGGGTATGTCAATTCCTCTATCCAGAGTCTTCTTACACCCTTCAAAGCCATCGCGTCAATGGTCAGGGACAGGGCGTGCCTCGCGCCGCTAGTTACAATGGCCTCGTCTCTTTTGGCGGGGATACCCCTTCGGGCAGCGTGACGCACCAGGGCCTTCCTCAGCCCGGCACTACCCTCAAGAGGAGTATCAAACATAAATCCGGGCCCGATAAAGGAAATGTTTTCCCTTGTTATGGATGCTACTCTCTCCCAGGGAACCAGATCTCCCGACGGCAGCCCCGAAGCCAGATCCCATATCGGACCCGTGTCGGAAGGGGCAATAAGGGATTGGGCCCTCTTGAGACTTACGAAAGAACCCCTTCTTCCCTTTCTTTCGATGAAACCATCATCTTCAAGGAGGTCGTATGCCATGACGGCTGTAGTCCTGCTTATGCCGAGACTCTGCGCCAGCTCCCTGCTACCAGGCAACCTGTCGCCGCAGGAAAGGGTGCCGTTCTGCACCATCCTCCTGAGATGCCCGGCAATCTGCCTGTACAGAGGGGTCATGCCTCCCGGTTCAAGGGGTATTTCAATCATTGTGCTTCTCCTTTTTCAGGGGATCTACACAATGATACACCCCTGCGGTCTAAAGACGTCCGGAAAGATCCTTCAGCGTCTCCAGGACGGCATTCATCTCCTCTTCCAGACCTACAGCAACCCTGACCCAGGTTCCGGAATACTCTGAAAGAGATCCCATTTCCGGGAAACGGACCTTGATCCCTCTCTTTTCGAAGGCAGCCCTTGCGGGGTCGACGGGACCCTTGGAATAAAGGGTTACAAAGTTGCCGTTCGCTGGAAGCGCAGTCCATCCAGGTATCCGGTTGGTCTCTTCGATAAAACGGTCTCTTGTAAAGGCTATGCCCTTCACTCTCGCCTGCATCCATTCGGAGTATCCCAGGGCCACCCTCGCGGCCTCCTGCGAAAAAACACTTACATTATAGGGAGGGCGGATCTTTTCGATCCTCTCTCTAAGGCAGGGCCTTGAAACACCCCATCCCACCCTTAAACCGGCAAGACCCCACGCCTTGGAAAAGGTTCTAAGCACAAAAACGTTCGGGGGAAGTTTTTCCGGCTCCGAAAGGAAGGAACCACCGCAAAAATCCACGTAGGCCTCGTCTACAGCAAGAACGCCTTTTGAAAGTCCGGCAACTCTGGAAAGCATTTCTGTTGAAACCGACAGCCCCGTCGGGTTATTTGGCCTGTCGATAAGTATCAGATCGGGTGAGGCCGCCGAAATTGCGTCGGCAAGTTTTTCTTCGTCGAGAAAAACTCTGCTCCCGTCAAAACAAAGCGGCACAGACCTGGTCCTGGTCCCGAGAGCCCGGGAAATGTGCTCGTAACCGGAGAAGGATGGAGAAAGGGTCATGAGGCATCCATTATCGGGGACAAAGGCCAT
The DNA here is from genome assembly GCA_035448245.1 of Thermovirgaceae bacterium. Classification (GTDB taxonomy): domain Bacteria; phylum Synergistota; class Synergistia; order Synergistales; family Thermovirgaceae; genus DAOTIQ01. The sequence continues at coordinate 14,875 of DAOTIQ010000023.1, forward strand.
GATCAGATAAAGCAGTATCTCGTCTCCTCCGTTGCCAATGCTGATCCAGTCAGCGGGAAACCCGCAGTGAACAGAAAGAGCAGACCTCAGGGCCTCCGCTTCCTGGTCCGGATACCTGTTGAATTCCAGAGAAGAAAGAGAATGACGCAATTCCTCTATAAAACCAGGAGGTGGATCGAAGGGATTCTCGTTCTTGTCCAGACGCACCTCCGAAAAGGTCGCCTGGGGGGAAAATGGGGAACATGCAGCAACTCTCACTATATTACCTCCCTGTTCCTTTGCCGTGGTGAACGGCTCCATCAAAACACGATTGGCAGTTTATCAGGGGAACAGGGGGGTTGTCAATGGGGCAAAGCAGCATGGGGGCAAAGCAGCGTGAATCGGGAATCGTGAATCGTGAATCGAAAGGGCCAAAGGCATACCCAGATCTCCGCCGGCGGGCATATGGTGCGGAACGTCCGCCTGCTGGCGGATTCCTCTTCGCTGCGCTCAGAATGACAGGCTTTTGATGTCATTCTGAGGACCAACGGGACGAAGAATCTGGTTTAGGTGCCGTGAATCGTAAATCGAAAATTCAAAACACAACGCAACCCGGATTCCCGCCGGTAGGCAAAGGGTGCGGAACGTCCGCCTGCTGGCGGATTCCGCTTCGCTACGCTCAGAATGACAAGCGTTTTGCTCTTAAGGTTTTTCCGTTCACCGTTTACCGTTTACGCACTTGAATTTGGTTTTTCCGATTCCCGACTCCTGAGAAGAGAACAGATCCATTGGTCCTGGAACTTGCCGCGGGCCCATTCGTACTCCTCAAGAAGCCCCTCAACCTTAAAACCGAGGCTCTTCAACAAACTCAACGATCTTTCGTTCCCGTCTGTCACCAGAGCCTCGACCCTGTTAAGATCCATCTCTTTGAATCCAAACTCCAGGATAGCCGACATGGCTTCCTTCATGTATCCCTTTCCCCAAAAATCCTTGCCCAGTTCATACCCCGTCTCTGCGCGAAAATGCTCCTTCGCCCAATTGTGATAACCGCAAGTCCCCATAACCGTGCCGTCAGAAGCCAGGGTTACCGTCCATCTGACCCCCGTACCGGTTTCGTAAAGCCCATCAAGCAGTTCGATCATGGCAATGGCCTCCTCGAGAGTCTCAAAGGGATCCAGAACCATGAACTCCAGGACAACGGGGTCGGACCAGATATTATGGAGCATCGGTGCATCATCTCTGGACAACTGCCTGAGGACCAGCCTCTTAGTCGTTATCACGGGAAAAAGACTGTTGTCACGGGAGAAAACAGCTTTGCCATCTGAGCATTTATCGATCATGAAAGAAATTATTCCTTCCAGGAGCCTTCAGGAATATCCACCTGGCCACATTTGCTGTCCAGCCAAAACTTCGTGGTAGCGGCACCCAGGTTATTGCGGATCGCTTCATCAATAAAGACCAGCGCCTTCCGCAGATCTTCATCCCTTTCAGGGGCCAGACTCTCCATGAAAAGAAGGGCCCGCTTCGTCTCCGGGGTCAGTTTGGTCCTGTCGGCCTCACGCCAGTTCCAGCAGCGGCAAATGGCCCCCGCGTCGTCCAGGTAAACTATCTCCCCCTCACGGGGGGGGTCGTTCTCTTCCGACCCAAGCGGCAGGAATGGCTCACCTCCCCTTGCCTGAATCAGGCGAACATCACCAATCAAGGCGTCAAGATCCTCCGCCCCGCAGGGGAAAAGGAACTTCAGCGAGGTTGCATTGTATAGATCCACCAGCGGGTTGATCGAGGGCGGGCAACTTCCCTTCACCGCACGTTTTGCAAGGGCCTCCACGGAGGAGCGATAACCTTTGGGGGCCCCAAAGGCACGGAACGCCTCCCTCCAGGGAGCAAAAAACGAACTCTCGGCAAAAGGCGCATCTCCCAGCCTTGTAGCCGCTTCCCGGCATGCCTGCTCAAGCATCCCTGTTCCGTCCCACGGGATGCCGTTGTCCATGTTCCTTATAACCAGACCGCAGACACGAGCCTGTGGGAATAGTTCAAAAACCTTGTCGAATACCACAAATTTCCGCACCGTCGTTCACATCCCCCGAATTAGAAATCCAGGCATCATCACCTGAAACTGTTTTTAGTATATGTGTTTTTCTCTTGATAAATAGAGGATTGGCAGAAAAACATGTTTCGTGGTTTTGCGGTTTCGCGGTTTCGTGATTTCGTGGTTTCGTGGTTTTGCGGTTTAGTGATTCGTGGTTCCTTCTTTTCAATTCACGCCCTTTCCCTTGCCTCTCCCGTTCTCCGTTTACCGTTTACCGTTTACCGTCGACCGTTCACGCCTTTGATCCTGCTGTCATCCTGAGCAAAGCGAAGCGGAATCCGCCCACCGGCGGAGATCTGGTTTAGGTGCCGTGAATCGTAAATCGTGAATCGTGAACCGTGAATCGGAAAGGCAAGGAGGCTGGAAACTGGAAACTGGAAGGGCCAAGGGCCAGAGCGTGAGGGGAGGCTTTACCGAAGGCTCAGGAGCCGGTGAGTTTCGCAGCCGTCGCGGAGGGGCAGGGAAAGCACACCTGCCGGGGGTTTTTCCCGGCACTGTGCGATCGTCCCGCAGCAGGCGGAGAAACGAACGCTTTCAGGCGAGTTGCCTCTCGGGAAAGACCTCCCGATGGGCAAGATCAGATTCTTCCTCCCGTTGTTCGTCAGAATGACAGACCTCCGATTCACAATTCACGATTGTTCGGTTCCAGATCCACAAGTCACGTCCCTGATTTAGGGGCCCTAGGCACGAACCATTGCAGTCCCGCATTTGGGACAACGCACACTGGTACAGGGGCTTCCTGAACGATGGGGAGCCCTCTCTCCGCAGGACGGGCAGACACATTCACTACCTGGCCCTGCACCCAACCCCGTTCCACTCTGATTCCTGTTACCCATACCTCTTCCTGTTTTGGCTCCCTGCCCTCCTGGTCCTGTTCCGTCTCCTCTGGGCATAATTACCCCTCCTTAATATACCTTAATCTTTTACAAATATTATACCATTGTCTGCACATTGCTGTTTTTTCAAACTTTTTTCTGCTACAAAAATAAAAATTTTTTTCCATTCAGACAAGCAACGCCTCAACTCGGAACGCTGCTCCCAGGCCAAACACTTCGACCAGGTTAAAGGAAGGAAGACAGTTTATCTCCCGCCACGCAGTGCCGGGCAAACCCTCGCTTTCGCTTTCGCCCTCGCCCTCGCCCTGCCTCTTCCGTTCACCGTTCACCGTTCACGCCCTTGATCCTTCTGTCATCCTGAGCGAAGCGGCATCTCCCAGCAGGCGACTTTCCGCACCATATGCCCACCGGCGGGGATCTGGCTCTGACCCGGACAAGACCTCGAACCCGGGGCTGAACATACACTCTTTTGGCCCCCCATGGTTCCTGGCACTTCTTGGGAACCTGGGAGTGGCTTACCGGGAGGCCTGGTCACTCTCTGTGACGGGGGAATCCTTCGATTTCGGTGACGAACTGACCCAGGCCTGCCTTGGCAGCTGCAAAAAGGCCCAGGCCGCTTTCAGGGAAAAGTATCGCTGATCCGGCATAATCGCCAGGGAGACCGTGTTGCCAGGCCTCCCTGGCGACCCTTTCTGGCACGAGCCCTTTACTAATAAGAACAAAGACAAGAGAATAGGAGAGACACAATGCGGCGCGAATGCAAGATCTGGAGAACCTTCAGCTATTTTTGAGGAGGACGTTCAAGCAAAAACCGACCCGCCCCTGGCTGAATATCGCGCCTGGAAAGGGAGGGAAAAGAATGAATATTTCCGGACCCGATGTAAACATCGGGAGAGAATCCTTTGACGCGGTCCTGTTCGACCTTGACGGAGTTGTAACAAGGACTGCCGAAGTACATGCCGCTTCATGGAAACAACTCTTCGATGGATACCTCCAACAAATCAGCAGGGACAGCGAATGGAAACCCTTCGACATAGAGCATGACTACAGACGTTATGTTGACGGCATGCCCCGATATAAAGGCGTGAAAAGTTTCCTGGCGTCCAGAAATATCGATCTGCCCTACGGCAGCCCGGCCGACCCTCCGGAAAGGGAGACTATATGCGGCCTCGGAAACAGAAAAAACCTGTTTTTTAACCGGCAGATCGAAAAGGACGGTGTATCTGTCTATGGTGCGTCTTTGGACCTTATCCGTTTGCTTCGGAAAAAAGGGTTCAAAACCGCTGTAGTTACTTCCAGCAAGAACTGTGTCACCATCCTCAAGGCAGCAAATATAGAAAACCTTTTCGACGTCAGAGTGGACGGGATCCATATCGCAAATGAAAAACTCCACGGCAAACCGGAACCTGACATATTCCTCAAGGCAGCAAAAGCACTGGGCACAACACCAGGACGATCTGTTGTGTTTGAAGACGCCGAATCCGGAGTTTCTGCCGGGAAAAAGGGAAAATTCGGCCTGGTCATCGGGGTTGACAGGACGGGGAACAGTGACCGGCTCCTCGAAAAGGGAGCACACCGGGTAGTAACCGACCTGTCGCAGATAACCGTTGACGGGGATCGCCCTTTCCCTGCCCTGCCCGTTGCGACGCTCCCTTCGGCCATGGAATCATTCCATGAAATATCAGCCCGCCTCAAGGAAAGAAAGATCTTTGTGGCCCTGGACTATGACGGAACGCTTACCCCCATAGTTGACAGACCGGAAGATGCGATTATTTCCAGAGAAATGCGTCGTAAGGTCAATGATCTTGCCGGGGTCTGCACACTGGTCGTCATAAGCGGCAGGGACCTGAAGGACGTAAGAGACCTGGTAGACATAGACAGCCTGATCTACGCCGGCAGCCACGGCTTCGACATTTCGGGACCACAGGGGCAAAACATGTCATTCCGGCAGGGGGACGAATTTCTCCCGTTACTGAACAAAGCGGAAAAAGGTATCCGCAACCTTCTGGAGAATATCCCCGGCACATCCGTTGAAAGGAAGAAATACTCCATCGCCGTCCACTACAGGCTTGCCGCGGAGAAAGATGTACCCCGTGTTGAAACCATCGTCGATGATTCCCTGGCACAACACGAAGGTCTTGTTAAAGGTTCAGGCAAAAAAGTCTTTGAACTTCGACCCGGTATCGACTGGGACAAGGGCAAGGCTCTCCTCTGGATCATGAACGCTCTGGAATTCGACCCGCAGACTACAGCACCGGTTTACATAGGGGATGACACAACGGACGAGGATGCATTCGCGGTAATTGGCGAACACGGCACCGGCATCGTGGTGAGCGAAGGCAAGGCAGGTGAAAGCACTGCCGCGCGTTTCACCCTAGCGGACACGGAAGAGGTCGGGGTCTTCCTTCAAAGACTCACCAGTTGGATCAGCGAAGGAGAAAACAGATGAGCTCATGGAGATTTGCATACGACGGCTTCGAACCGGATAAAGAAGGTCTGAGGGAAGCCCTGTGCACCCTGGGTAACGGCTACTTCGCCACCAGGGGGGCATTTGCGGGATCCGAAGCGAACGATACCCATTACCCGGGCACCTACCTTGCCGGAGGCTACAACCGTCTCAAAACCGGGATATCCGGCCGAACGATAGAGAACGAAGACCTGGTAAACTTTCCCAACTGGACCCTTCTCAAATTCCGTTTCCCCGGTGAAGACTGGTCCAGTCTCACGGATGTTGCCATACTCCATTATCGGCAGGAACTTGACATGCGCAAAGGGATACTTTCCCGGGACATCCGATTTGAGGACAGCCAGGGGCGGATCACAAAGTTTGAAAGCCGCAGGATCGTCCACATGGCCTATCCCCACCTGGCTGCCCAGGAGACAACCATTACCGCAGAAAACTGGTCCGGCACGGTGGAATTTTTGTCCGCCCTCGATGGTACGGTAATCAACTACGGGGTCGAGCGCTACAGGGACCTCAACATGGTTCACCTTGAGCCCATGGAAGAAAAGGAACTTGACGAAGAAAGGATCCTTCTCAAGGTCCGGACCAACCAGTCTCGACTGGAGATCGCCGAAGCGGCACGCACCCTGGTCTTTGTGGATGGCGTCCAGCAAACAACAGAAAGAACCATCATCCGGAAGCCCGGGTTTATCGGCCAGCTTTTCGGTGTAAGCCTTAAGAAGGGCGGAAGAGCACGCCTGGAAAAGACGGTAAGCCTCTTTACCTCGAGGGACCGTGCCATTTCAGAATGCGGCCTGGAAGCATCCAGCGCCTTATCCGGTGAAACTACCTTCGAACATATCCTTGAAAGCCACGTATCATCCTGGGATCGCCTCTGGCGCCGTTTCGAAATGGATTTTTACCCCGGCGACAAAAACAGGGGTGACCGCACAGCCCGCATCCTGCACCTCTACACCCTTCACCTGCTTCAGACGGCATCCATGCACACCATGGACCTGGATGTCGGCATACCCAGCAGGGGTTGGCACGGCGAAGCCTATCGCGGCCACATCTTCTGGGATGAGATCTATATCTTTCCGCTGCTCAACCTCCGGATGCCGGAAATCACCCGTTCACTCCTGATGTACAGGTACCGGCGCCTCGATGCGGCCAGAAACGCCGCGAAAAATGCCGGCCACCTTGGCGCCATACAAGCCTCTTTTGATCTGTTCCAGCGGCGATCCGAGCGCCAAGGCGACAACTGTCGCCACCAGGGCGTTATCCACGTTGAACAGTCCCGGCAGCGTCAACCTGAATTCTCCCAGATCTTCAAAGGCCTTGATCGAAGATCCGGCGCCGCATCGCCTGTGGATACGGAACACGGTTTCCCGGTCTTCTTTGTGCACATCGGACGCCAGAAAATCCACAGGCAGTCCGTTCCACTCCGCTTTGCCGGAAGGCGAGTACAGGATGCGTTTTTCGCACAGCCGAGACGCTGCCACTGCGGCGATGATCCTGTCCAGACCATCAGACTCCACGTTCAGACAGACGGTTTTGCATTGTTCGAAAAACTTCAGTTTTGAGGAAAAATAATCTTCAACGTCCGTGTGTTCACGTCCGCCGATGTGGTCGGAGCCAAAATTAAGAAAACATCCGATATCGAATTCCACACCGAGCGTCCGGTCGTATTTCAGCGCCTGGGAAGAAACTTCCATAGCCATGCAACAGAGCCCGCTTTCGCGGACGTGGTCAAAATGCTCGGCCAGCACCAGGGCTTCGGGAGTGGTCAAATGGGATTCAAAACGCACTTTTCCGTCATACGTTTCGATGGAGGACAGATAACCGAAACGCTTTTCCGCCGCATCTTCTTCCGGCCCGTCGAAAATGCTGCGCAAAAAATAGACCGTCGTCGATTTTCCCTTGGTCCCGGTCAACCCGATCAGGAGAAAATCCCGCCAGGGTTCTCCGTACAGCTGATTGGCCAGATGCGCCATCGCTTTTCGTATATCGGTCACTACGATTCCGGATCCTTGATCGTGCTCCTGTTCTGCGATCCATGCAATGGCGCCTCTGTCCAGTGCATCGGTGAGATAGCCTTCACGAAATCCTGCGCCTTTGCACACGAACAACGATCCGGGGATCACGTCTCTGGAGTCGTAGGTGATGTGGCACACCGGTGCCGACAGCAAGGCTTCGTCGGACAGCGAACGACGGATCAGTGCTCTGGAACGCAATACTTTTTCATATTCGGACAGTGTGCAAATCCTTTTCATTGTTTCTCCAAATACTTTTTAAATTTGATGAAATGTCCCAGCTGGTTTTTTGCAAGCGCAACCCGTTTTCGCAAGCCGTTGTCCGCCGGATAATACAAAGGATTCACCCACCGATCCACCCGGATCAGCTGTTTCATCCGCGTCCGGTACTTCTCCTCTTTCACATACTCAAACGCCACTTTGCGCGGTACGACCAGCCAAAGAGAATCCGCGTCGACGCATCGATAGGGCAGCACGGCGTGGTCCAAATGATCCTCCACCAGATAGCGGGCCACATTGGCACCGGAGGCGGTTACGTAGTAATTGCTCCGGCCTTGCCTTGTATTGATTTCGAATGCTTTGTAGCGATCGTCCCGACAGTCGTACTTGATGTCAAAATTGAAGAACCCCTCGTACTTCATATCATCCAGCAAAATACGATATCGCTCCACCAGTTCGCGATCGCTTTCCGTAAGGATCACGGCGTGGTTTCCGATCCCGTGGGGCGTGTGCTCCTCCAGCAGTACGTGCCCGAGGCACATCATGACCACGCGCCCGCTTCTGTCCGAATACCCTGTCAGCACTCTCATGTGGGAATCGTCGCCGGGAATGAAATTCTGGATGATCACGGAATCATCGTAGCCGGAACCGTAGATTTCCGCAAGGATGCTGCAGACCTGCTCCGTTGTATCGACTTTATATACTTTTTTCTGGGTATGGAAAGGATGCGCCCAGTATTCGATCCCGGAGGAAGGCTTGACGATAAAAGGCCCGTCAAAGGGCAACGTGAAATGAAAGCCCTGCTCCTGCCGATGGACATAGGTGTCCGGATAATCCACACCGGACCGTTTGCAGAAATCGTAAAATCGCTCTTTGTGGATCAACGTCCGCATCAGATCCACATCGATGTAGGGTGCCACCACGTTCGCAGGGTAGGATCCCTTATACAAGCTCGCCAGCTCCACATAGCTGTCCCCGCATCCGATGAGCAGGATCGTCTCTTGGGGATGGGCGGAGGCAAAAGCCCGAACAAGCTCCAGAAACCGTACCGGGTCCTCGGCCTTCGGATCTGCGGTGTAGTCGATGATCTTGCTGTTCACACAGGGCCCGGTGAAGTATTTTCCGTAGGCTTTCGAACAGACGCCGTAGGCTTCGTGGAAGGCCCTTGCCATACTGTAGACGTTGATATCCCCGGCAAACAGCAGCGGTATGAAAGATTTTCCGTTGGCGGATATGCCGCACTTCTTATACATCGTGATCCTCTCCGACTGTTTCCTCCGGGATCTCTTCCGTCGCATTCGGGTCCGGCGAAGAGAATTCCTTCGCCAGGGTATGCAGTTCATCGGTCCTGCGTACCTGCAGATTCCCGTTTACCAAATCGTAGAAACACGCATGGGACGCAGTCATGTAAATGCCGAGAAATACGGTTCCGATGCTCAGCAGGTACAAAAGAGGATGGATCGGCTGCGCAGCTGCCTCCATGGAAGCGGACAGGATC
>DAOTIQ010000024.1:0-23535 GCA_035448245.1 Thermovirgaceae bacterium
CCGAAAGGCAACTCGCCTGAAAGCGTTCGTTTCTCCGCCTGCTTCGGGGCGACCGCACAGTGCCGGGGTGAACCCTCCGGCAGGTGTGCTTTTCCTGCCCCTACGCGACGGCTGCGAAACTCACCGGCTCCTGAGCCTTCGGTAAAGCCTTCACTCCGGTCCCGGTCCCGACCTTGCCGTTTCCGTTCACCGTTCACCGTTCACGCAGTTGGCTTTAAGGCCCTTGCCCTTCCTGTCTCCTGGTTTTTTAAAAATCTAAAACTCAAGTATTGTTCCTATCCCGATGCGGCAGGCCTTGTCGTAGATTACCCTTGCCGTTACGAGGTCGTGGCTTGCGAGGCCTATCAGCACTGCTGCTCTCCGGCCCCCGTTTTGGGGTGCTTCCATTTTTCCCGCGCAAATTTCACCCATATCGGCCAGTACTTCGGACGGGTACTCACTGAAATACGCGCCGCCCTCCTTCATCCAGAGGTACTGGGCGCGGTCATCGGTAGTGAAGAAAGAGGCCTCTGTCATGACACTGGCCTCGAAAGCGGAATCATAATCCACAGAAATGGCCAGAACATCCTTTTTCAACCACTCCGCAGGAATAAAACGCTCTGGTTCACGTCTTATCGGGGTACAGGTAACGACTATATCCGATCCCCTGGTCGCGCTTTCAGGGTCAGAGAAGATCTCTATTTCCAGTTCCGGCGCTTTCCTCTGCATTTCCTCAAGAAACTTCCGGGAGTGATCGGGAATAATGTCGAAAACCCTGATGTTACGAAGCCCCTTCATGGTCTCCCGAAGAGCTATGAGCTGTGTTCTGGCCTGGACACCCAGACCTATGATAGAGAGGGTGGAAGCGCCCTTCGGTGCCAGTTTGTTTGCCGTTATTGCGGTTGCCGCACCGGTCCTGTAGGCAGTGATCCAGCCCGCATCCATCACCGCCAGAGGAACACCCGTCTCCGCGTCGTTGAGGATTATCAGTCCCATTATCAGAGGCAGTCCCTTTTCCGGGTTCGACGGATATCTGGAGACCCATTTGATGCCAGCCGTATCGGCGATGCCCGAAATGAAAGAAGGCATGGCATGAATGTAGCAATCTTCCCGTGGGTGGACTTCAGGTTTTCTCGGAAGCTGGACCATGCCTTCACCTTTAAGCGTGAAGCCTTCTTCGACAGCCTCGATGACCTCTTTTACTGGTATCCTCATTGATTCGATCTGGCTTCGGTTCAAATAAAGAATGTCCAATTGTTTTGCCTCCCGGATAAAGTATGGAAATTAGAATTGTTCGACCTTATTATACGCCTGAGGGGCCTTGAAAAAAACCCCTGAACTGTATGAAATGAATTTACCAAGAGGTTATACTTGCCTGAAAGAAGACAGACCATATCTTTGGAAAGAGGTATCCGGGTTGAGAGAAGTCCATGTATCTTCCATTGAGGAAGCGGTAAAAAACCTGTTCATCAAGGCCAATACATCAATAGGACAGGATGTCTATAACGCCCTGGTCCACGCTCTTGGAAAACAGGAGGATTCGCCGACAGGCAGGGATGTTCTCGAGCAGATAATAAAAAATCACGATATTTCCCGTGAGGAAGGTCTTCCCATTTGCCAGGATACGGGCATGGCAGTGGTCTTTGCCGATATTGGACAAGATGTCCGGTTTGTGGGAGGAGATTTCACTGTTGCTGTCAACCATGGAGTGGAGCAGGCCTATTCAGAAGGATTTTTCCGGAAATCCCTGGTCAGGGATCCCCTTTTCGATCGAACCAATACAGGGACCAATACCCCGGTGGTTATTCACGTATCCATTGTTCCCGGGGACAGGGTGGGACTTCTGGTTACACCCAAGGGCTTTGGAAGCGAAAACATGAGCGCCATGAAGGTAATTACGCCTGCGGAAGGGGCGGATAAAGTGGTCGAATTTGTCAGGGATACCGTGGTCGCGGCCGGCCCCAATCCCTGTCCACCCACCATCGTGGGTGTTGGCGTCGGCGGCACAATAGAAAAGGCAGCTCTCATGGCGAAGAGATCCACCCTTCGACCGGTTGGAAAAAGGAACGGGGATCCTCGGTATGCTGCCCTGGAAGAGACCATACTGGACGCCGTTAACAGTACAGGTATCGGACCTGGAGGTTTCGGAGGTCGGGTCACATGCCTGGATGTCCATGTTGATTTTACCGCCGGACATATCGCCGGAACTCCCGTGGTCGTTAATATCTGTTGCCATGCGGCCAGACACGCGGAAGTGACCATATAGAATGGGGACCAAGTGATGATGGTTCAGGAAAGAAAAATAATCTCCGTACCTCTTTCAAGGGAGACAGCCCTGTCGCTTTATGCAGGTGACAGAGTCCTGATCGATGGCAACCTTTATACGGGACGGGATGCTGCCCACAGGAAAATGTTCGACTCTCTGGGTAAGGGGGATCCTCTCCCTTTCGACATTGAAGGCCAGATAATTTATTATGTCGGGCCTTCACCCGCCCCGCCAGGGAAGATCATAGGTTCCGCAGGACCCACGACCAGTGGAAGGATGGATCCCTTTACCCCGGCCCTTCTGGACCTGGGTTTGAGAGGGATGATAGGCAAGGGGTACAGGTCCGAAAAAGTTATCCGGTCCATGGTCAGAAACGGGGCAGTATATTTCGGGGCTGTAGGGGGGGCTGCCGCCCTTATTGCAAGGAGCATAATCCAGGCCGAGGTGGTCGCGTGGCCCGAACTGGGGCCGGAGGCCGTGTTCCGCCTGAAAGTAAGGTCCTTCCCGGCCATAGTGGTGATAGATGCTTTCGGAAATGATGTCTATCGTACGGGGCCTCCCGTTTACAGGGCGGGAAGGGATGGAGGAGAAAGTTGATAAAAGAAACCAGCGGTCAAACCGGGTTTCCGCGTTTTTTCTGGGCGGGAGACTCCTGCGTGGTGGCCGAATTCGGGGACTGTATCGATATGGATCTCAACGCCAGAGTGAGACTTGGAGCGAGGAGACTGGAAGAAATGGCCCCATCCTGGCTCGTTGAGACGGTTCCGACCTACAGGTCTCTGGCCGTCTACATTGACCCCTGGTCGACCTCCAGGGAAGAGGCTATGAAAATGGTCCAGGAACTCTGCGAGGTGACGGGGAGTTTTCTCTTGCCCGAGCCGGAGAGGTTGGATATCCCCGTTTGCTACGGGGGGGAGTTCGGACCCGATATGGAGAGGGTGTGCTCTCATGCGGGGCTGGTTCTCGAGGAAGTGGTGGAGCTACATTCAGCACCTGAATATCACGTCTACATGATCGGTTTCTCGCCCGGGTTTCCCTATCTGGGAGGAATGGATCCAAGGATCGAAACACCCAGGCTCGGAAATCCTAGGACTGCGATACCGGCCGGAAGCGTCGGTATTGCCGGAATGCAGACAGGTGTATACCCTACGGAAACACCGGGAGGTTGGAACCTTATCGGCAGGACCCCGTTAAGATTGTTCGATCCGGGAAAAAATGACCCCTTTCTATTGAGTGCCGGAATGAAGATAAGGTTTGTGCCCGTAGACCGGTCCGTTTTTCAGGAATTTTCTGAAGACCTTATGGAGCCGGAACGATGATAACCATAGAATCGCCGGGGCTTTTGACGACTGTGCAGGACAGGGGGAGATGGGGCTACCAGGCTTTCGGGATGCCGGTATCCGGAGTGATGGATATCTATTCCCTCATGGCGGGTAACGCAGTGGTTTGTAACGAACCCGGTGCTGCCGCCCTGGAGATAACTCTCCTGGGACCCAGTGTACGTTTCGGTTCTTCCCGAATGTTCTGTGTGACCGGGGGGGATCTTGCTCCAAGGCTGAACGGCAGGGATATCCCCTCCTGGGAGGGCGTCGTGGCAAGAGAAGGGGACTTGCTGTCCTTCCATGGTGCTATCCAGGGAGCAAGGGCCTGGTTGTGCATCAGCGGAGGCATTGATACGCCGCCGGTAATGGGAAGCAGGTCCACCTGTCTTCGAGCCGGGATAGGAGGTCACCAGGGAAGAAAACTGGTCGCCGGGGATGTTATTCCCCTTGGCAGACCCGACAGGCTCTGGTACAGGGGAGAGGGATTCTCCATACCAGTCCATTTCAGGAACAAGGCGGAAGATTGTCCGGCAATAAGGGTTATCCAGGGCCCCCAGGAGGAAATGATCTCCGCGGCAGGGTTGGAAGCATTTTACGGGTCTGTTTTTCGTGTTTCGCCGGAGTCAGACAGAATGGGGTATCGCCTTGAAGGGAAAAGGGTGGAGCATGCCGGAGGTGCTGATATCATTTCCGATGCCATACCTCTGGGGGCTGTGCAGGTGCCGGGTCACGGGTCGCCAATTATAATGCTGGCGGACAGACAGACTACCGGTGGCTATCCCAAGATAGCTGTAACAATAGGGGCGGACATTCCCATTCTTGCCCAGATTTCGCCCGGGGATCCCCTTTCTTTCAGGAAAGCGGATATGGCTGAGGCAGAAACAGCATTGCGATCAATGTCGGAACACCTCTATCATGTGCGGGATATGGCTGCGGACTGGAGATCGCGCTACGGTAAAAGGATGGTTCCAAAGAGAGAAGGAAATATGATCCTGCGGATAGAGGGTAAGGGCTATGATGTTTCATGGGAAATCCTGGAATGAAGTTTTTATAAATGAATAAATTCGGAGGAGTCGCTCATGAAGTCAAGAGTTGATCTCAACTGTGACCTCGGAGAAGGTTTTGGCCCATGGCGCATGGGCAGCGACGAAGGGATCATGGATCACGTGACTTCCGTGAACGTGGCATGCGGTTTCCACGCGGGAGACCCTGTCGTGATGAAGGATACTGTTGAAAGGGCTGTGGCGAGGGGAATAGCGATCGGCGCGCATCCAGGCTACCCTGACATCCAGGGATTCGGGAGAAGAGAGATGAGCTGCACCCCCGACGAAATATATGCCTTATGTCTCTACCAGATCGGGGCTTTGATGGCTTTTGCGAGATCTTGCGGAGTCCGCCTGGCGCATGTGAAACCCCACGGAGCTCTCTATAATCGTGGAGCGAGGGACAAAGAGGCCGCATTTGCTATTGCCCGGGCGTCCAGGGATGCCGACAGGAATATGGTGCTTGTAGGACTTCCGGGTTCGGCTTTTGAAAAAGCCGCGATAGAAGCGGGCATACCTTTTGCCTCGGAGGCTTTTGCCGACAGAGCTTACATGGAAGATGGATCTTTGGTGCCAAGGTCATGGCCTGGTTCGGTGATCCACGATCCGGAAGAGGCTGCGAGAAGAGTTCTCGAAATGGTCAAGGAAGGAAGGATTATTTCGGTTGAAGGAAGCATGCTTCACATAAGACCTGATACTGTCTGCGTTCACGGGGATACACCGGAGGCCTTGCGCATGGCACGGGCGATAAGGGAAAAGCTGGAAGCAGAAGAGATTGTCATCGCACCAGTTGGTTCTGGCTCGTGAAATCAGAAGGGATCAGTTGTTTTAATTCGCTGAAATGTATGTAATTGTCTCGCAATTCAATGAAATGGTTGCATCAAAGACCCTGTTGGGGAATAATAGTCGCGTTTGTCGTTTTATTCATGTTTTGGTTGTTATTTGAAGCACAGTTCAGTATATTCTGCACTTTATGAATGTTGTTTTTAACAGCAAAGGTCGATCCGGAAATGAAAGGGGCGTTTTTTGTGAGCAAAAAGGAAGTTTGCAAGGATGTGCTTGAGGGCAAAAAAGATTACGACGGAAAAGTTGCGAAAAACCTGTCCAGACAGCCCGAAATGAAAGAATCTTTCAAAACGATCGGTGGCATCCCTCTCGAGAGGCTCTATACCGAGATCGACCTGCAGGACACCGATTACTGCAGGGATATCGGGTTCCCCGGGTCCTACCCCTATACGAGAGGCGTCCAGCCAACGATGTATAGGGGGCGTTTCTGGACAATGCGCCAGTACGCAGGATTTGCTACCGCAGCGGAATCCAATGCCAGATATAGATACCTGCTGGATCATGGGCAGACCGGTCTTTCGGTAGCCTTCGATCTTCCCACCCAGATAGGCTACGATTCGGATCACCCCATGGCCAGGGGGGAGGTCGGCAAGGTGGGTGTCGCCATTGACAGCCTTGCTGATATGGAGGTGCTTTTCGACAAGATACCCCTTGGCAAGGTTTCCACATCAATGACCATAAACGCCCCGGCTTCGGTGCTGCTAGCCATGTACATAGCGGTGGGAGAAAAGCAGGGAGTTAAGGCTTCAGATCTTTCAGGCACTATCCAGAACGACATCCTCAAAGAATACATTGCCAGAGGAACATACATCTTCCCACCAAAACCTTCCATGCGGCTCATTACTGATATCTTCGGATTCTGCAGTGACAATGTTCCAAAATGGAACACCATATCGATCTCCGGTTACCATATCCGCGAGGCTGGTTCAACGGCGGCCCAGGAGGTTGCCTTTACCATCGCCGACGGTCTCGCTTATGTAAAAGCCGCGATGGATGCCGGTCTTGATCCCAATGTCTTCGGCCAGAGACTTTCCTTCTTCTTCAATGCCCACAATGATTTCCTTGAAGAGGTTGCCAAGTTTCGTGCCGCAAGGCGTCTTTGGGCCCGGCTCATGAAGGAGCGCATGGGGGTTACGGAACCCAAGGCCATGATGCTGCGTTTCCATACCCAGACTGCGGGAAGCACTCTTACTGCCCAGCAGCCGGAGAACAACATAGTCAGAGTGGCTATCCAGGCCCTTGCCTCTGTGATGGGGGGGACCCAGTCGCTCCACACCAACAGCTTTGACGAAGCCCTCGCGCTTCCTACTGAGAAAAGCGTAGGGATAGCCCTGAAGACCCAGCAGATAATTGCCTACGAATCCGGTGTTACCAACACCGTAGACCCGATGGCCGGTTGCTATGTTGTCGAGAGTCTGACCAACGAGATCGAAAGGCAGGCCATGGAGTACATCGAGAAGATCGGTGAGATGGGTGGAATGCTTGTGGCCATCGAGAAAGGCTATCCGCAGCAGCAGATACAGGATGCGGCTTACCAGTTCCAGAGGGAAGTCGAAAGCGATGAGCGGATCGTGGTCGGTGTCAACAAGTTCCAGATCGATGAAAACGGCGGAGGAAGGGAGCTTCTGAGGGTCGATCCCTCGGTGGGAGCCAACCAGGAGAAGGCCCTTGGCAAAATGAAACAGGGGCGGGACAACGTCCTTGTCTCGAATCGTCTTGATGCCGTTCGTGCCGCCGCAAGGGACGAAAGTGTCAATCTGATGCCTGTCATCATAGATGCGGTCAGGGCCTACGCCACCGAAGGAGAGATCTGCGGGGTCCTTCGCGAGGAGTTTGGCGAGTACAGGGAGAATATCGTCCTTTAGGGACGTTCTGGATCAGGAGGGACTCATGATGAGCGATCGCAGGATACGTGTAATAGTTGCAAAGCCGGGGCTTGACGGACATGACAGGGGTGCCAAGGTCGTGGCGAGGGCCCTGCGGGACGCCGGTATGGAAGTTATCTACACCGGCCTCAGGCAGACCCCCGAAAGCATTGTTGAAACGGCGATACAGGAGGATGCTGACGCCATAGGGATAAGCATCCTCAGCGGAGCCCACGAGCACTATTTTTCAGAAATAATTTCGCTTCTCAAGAGCAAAAACGCCGAAGACATAATAGTTTTTGGTGGAGGAGTTATCCCCGAGGGGGATATACCCGGGCTTATGGAGATGGGGGCTGGAGCAATATTCGGTCCCGGAACACCGACGAAGACCACTATTGAATGGCTTGTTGAGGCTGTGGGGAAAAGGGGAGTCAAGAACTGACGTCTCTTTCGTTTTTGCAACACCTGACATTTAGCGGCTCGACAAGCAGGTATATGTAGCCATATGAATATCCCGCTTCGGGATTAAAAATATCGGGGATCCCTTGGAAAAGGGCCGGATGGAGGCAGATAATGAAACCTACGGCAATAGATCATATCGGGATAGCTGTCGTGAGCATCGAGGAGTCTCTCAAGTTCTGGGAGGGATCTCTCGGGATCAAGTGTGCGGGGATCGAGGAGGTCGCCGAGCAGAAGGTTAAAACTGCTTTTTTGCCATTGGGTGATACCGAGGTAGAGCTTCTTGAGGCGACTGATCCGGATAGCCCCGTGGCGAAGTTCATCGAAAAGAAGGGCGAGGGTATTCACCACCTGGCCATAAGAGTCGAGAACCTCGAAGAGGCTCTCGAAAAAATGAAGGCCATGGGACTGAAAATGATCGATGAAAAACCGAGGTATGGTGCGGGCGGAGCAAAGATAGCCTTCGTGCACCCCAAAACAGCGGGTGGTGTTCTGCTGGAGCTCAGCGAGCGGGATTGAACTTTCGACGGCGGCGGGCCGGGAAATTTTTGTTCAAAGGGAGGAAAAGAGATGTCTGAGAGGACGATTGGGGAGCTTTGCGAGAACCTGGAGCGTTTCCGGGAAGAAGCTGAGGCCGGAGGTGGCGAAAAGGCCATTGCAAAGCAGCATGAAAAGGGCAAACTGACGGCCAGGGAGCGAATTGACAAACTTCTTGACGAGGGAAGTTTCGTCGAACTGGACGCTTTCGTGGAGCATCGCTGCGTCAACTTCGGGATGGAAAAGAAAGCCTATCCCGGGGACGGGGTGGTCACCGGTTACGGTACGGTGGATGGAAGACTGGTCTATGTCTACAGCCAGGACTTTACGGTAATGGGCGGCTCCCTGGGAGAGATGCACGCAAAAAAGATCTGCAAGGTGATGGACCTGGCCATGCAGAACGGCGCTCCCGTTCTTGGGCTCAACGACAGCGGTGGGGCCAGAATACAGGAGGCTGTCGACAGCCTCAGCGGATATGGAAACATCTTCTACCGCAATACCATTGCCAGTGGTGTGGTACCCCAGCTTTCGATCATAGTGGGTCCCACGGCGGGGGGTGCAGTTTACAGCCCGGCGCTGACAGACTTCATCTTTATGGTGGACAAGATAGGTATCCTCCACATAACCGGCCCCGCAGTGATCAAGGCTGTGACAGGTGAAGACGTGACAAGCGAGCAGATCGGTGGAGCCATGGCCCATAACCAGATCTCCGGCAACGCCCATTTCTTTGCTTCCACCGAGGAAGAATGCTTTGGACAGATCCGGAAGATGCTTTCCTATCTTCCCTCCAACAACATGGAGGAACCACCCTTTGTTGATGCGGGTGACGACCCCTACAGGACCGACATGAGCCTGCGCGATCTTGTGCCTACCAATCCCAACAAGGGCTACAAGGTACAGGACGTACTTACGCGTATAGCTGATGGCGGCGAATTCTTCGAAGTCCAGCCCATGTGGGCAAAGAATATGGTTACCGGATTCATGAGGGTCGGCGGATACGTTACCGGAATAATCGCCAACCAGGCAGCCATTATGGCCGGATGTCTCGATATAGATGCTTCCGACAAGGCCAGCAGGTTCATTCGTTACTGCGATGCCTTCAACATTCCCATCGTAACCTTCGTCGATGTTCCCGGCTATCTCCCGGGCAAGGCACAGGAACTTGGAGGGATCATAAGACACGGCGCCAAATTGCTCTATGCCTACAGCGAATCTACGGTTCCGATGATAACGGTGGTCCTCCGCAAGGCTTACGGCGGTGCCTATCTCGGGATGTGCAGCAAGGATCTTGGAGCCGATGTTGTCCTTGCGTGGCCCCAGGCAGAGATAGCGGTCATGGGTGCCGAGGGGGCAGGCAACATCATCTTCAAGAAGGAGATCGAGAGCGCCCCGGATCCGCAGGCTATGAGGACCCAGAAGATCGAGGAGTACAGGGATGCTTTCGCTACCCCGTACCAGGCGGCAAAGAGGGGTTTTGTCGACAGGGTTATCCTTCCCGAGGACACGCGAGGAGAGATATACAAGGCCCTGGTTCAGTGCGAGAGCAAGCGCCAGCTTCGTCCGCGCCGCAAGCACGGCGTAATGCCCCACTAGCCGAAGGAGGTAGTTGTTCATGGAACTTTCTCACATAGCGGACAAATTCTCCCACGGTCTTGGAGGAGCCTTTGCCCTCGCGATGATAGCCTTTTCGATAGTTTTCCTGGTGCTCATGGCGCTGACCTTTATCATCATGGGGACGCGCTATCTGGCGGATTTGTCGGAGGGTAAAAAGCAGACCCCGAAAACACCGCAGGCACAACAGGCGGCAGCTACTTCCGGTGCTGCTCCCCAGGCTTCAGCGGGGACAGACAGAAACGTTATTGCCGCGGTCATAGCGGCTGCTATTGCTGCCTCTGGTGGAGGAAGGGCCATATCAGTTCGTCCACTTACTGTAAGCAACAGGGGAAAAAGTTCTGCGTGGAAGACCGCTGGAAGAATGGACCTCCTCGAGGGGTTTGAGTAAGAAGGGTAAAGGGTAAACGGTCAACGGTAAACGGTTATTTAGATCTATGATCAAGGTTGCACCGTTCACTGTTTACCGTTCACGGTTTACGCATTTCATATTGGAAAGGCGAATGAATTTCAAAAAATTTCGAATCAAAATTTGACCGAATAAATAAGGAGGAAAAACAAAGCTATGTCCAAAAAATACAAGATCACCGTAAACGGAACAGCATACGAGGTTGAAGTAGAGGATATCGGCGGATCATCGGCCCCTGCTCCTGCAGCCGCTCCTGCGGTTGCCCCGTCTCCCGCGGCCGCTCCCGCCCCCGCAGCTGCCCCCGCCTCTGCGGCTGCTCCTGCGGGAGGTACTACCGTTACCGCGCCGATGCCCGGCAAGGTCCTTAAGGTGGCGGTGAGCGTGGGAGCCGCGGTTAACGCGGGAGATCTCCTTCTGGTTCTCGAAGCCATGAAGATGGAAAACGAGATACAGGCTCCTTCTGCCGGGACGGTCAAGGAGATCAAGGTCTCCGACGGATCTCCGGTCAACACCGGCGACGTGCTCGTGGTTCTGGGCTAGGGCTTCAATAAGCCCTTGCCAGGGGAGGTACGCAAATGGGACTTTATTTCAGGGCTCTTGCGGAGATCGCGGAACAATCGGGATTCGCGGGGCTGACAACCGGGAACCTGATAATGCTGGTGGTGGCGCTGGTTCTTTTGTACCTGGCCATTGCCAAGGGGTTTGAGCCGCTGCTTCTTGTTCCTATAGCAACAGGATGCCTGCTCGTTAACCTGCCACTTTCGGGGATCATGGATGAAGGCGGATTTCTCCGTTACCTGTTCTTCGGCGCCGAGCACGAGATATACCCTGTGATTATATTCATGGGAATTGGTGCCCTGACGGATTTCTCGCCCCTTCTTGCGAACCCCATGACGTTCCTTCTGGGGGCTGCTGCCCAGCTTGGAGTGTTTGTAGCACTTTTCGGTGCCATGGTGCTCGGATTCTCCGTCCCCGAAGCGGCATCCATTGCCATTATCGGAGGAGCAGACGGTCCTACATCCATATACCTTACGATGAAACTTGCTCCACAGATCCTTGGGGCGGTAGCGGTTGCGGCCTACAGTTACATGTCCCTTGTACCGCTTATCCAGCCCCCGGTCATCAAGATGTTCACCACAAAAAAGGACAGGGCTATCAGGATGGATGCCCTGCGCCCCGTTAGCAAGAGGGAGAGGATACTTTTCCCCATCGTTTGCACGGTATCTGCAGGACTGATACTTCCTGCGTCGGTTCCCCTTATCGGTCTTCTGATGTTCGGGAACCTTCTCCGGGAGTGCGGTGTCACAGAACGTCTCAACCAGGCGGCCCAGAACGAGATCCTCAACACTGTCACCATTCTTCTGGGGCTTTCCGTTGGAGCCACCATGGGCGCGGAGACCTTCCTGACCGTTGCCACGATCAAGATCATCCTTCTGGGTCTGGTGGCGTTCATCTTCTCCACCGCGGGGGGAACTCTGTTCGGGCAGTTGATGAAGGTCCTTTCGGGAGGCAAGATCAATCCGATGATCGGAGCGGCGGGAGTTTCGGCTGTCCCGATGGCGGCGAGGGTCGTGCAGAGGATAAGTGCCCAGGAGAACCCTTCCAATTTCCTGCTAATGCATGCCATGGGGCCCAACGTGGCTGGGGTCATCGGTACAGCCGTTGCCGCCGGTGCCATGCTGACCCTTCTGACGAACTAGAATCGTCCCTTCGCGCGACAAAGTCAGTAAAAAGAAAAGAGGGAGCGGATTCGGCCTGGCCGGGAACGTTCCCTCTTTTTTTCGGTGTGAATGAAGGGGCCCTCCTGTGTTCCGAAGCCTTGAAGAAGGTCTCTCTTTGGGGTAAAAATGTATGGGTAATACAATATGCTGTCCAGGGGGAGTAAATGTGAATCTTTCAATGTTCCTTTCCAATGAGGTGAAACCTGCGCTGGGATGTA
Organism: Thermovirgaceae bacterium; assembly: GCA_035448245.1. GTDB lineage: Bacteria > Synergistota > Synergistia > Synergistales > Thermovirgaceae > DAOTIQ01. Next base: position 12,277 of record DAOTIQ010000024.1, read on the forward strand.
CCGAACCAGGGGCGGTGGCTCTTGCCGCCTCCTGGGCTGCTCGATACTCCGAAGGTGATATCAAGGGGATAAAACTGCTTCTTTCCCCCAATATATTCAAGAACGGGCTCCATGCCGGTATACCGGGAACGGGGGGCGAGACCGGCAACCTTCTTGCTGCCGCATTGGGGGCCATGAAGGGTGATCCGGATAAGGGCCTTACCGCTCTCGAAGGGATAACGGGTGATGATGTTTCGAGAGCTCTGGATTTTGTAAAAACAGGTGGTGTTACGCAGCAGGTCCTTCAGGATGTGCCCGATGTCTATGTTCAGGCGGAGGTCGTTTCGGACTCGGGTACGGTGTCCGTAATTATCTCCGGCAGGCACGACAGGATTGTGGAGATAAGGAAGAACGGAGATGTCATCAAGAGGCTGCTTGAGGCCGACACGGAAGGCGGAGGTCGTCCTCCCTATATTGATGATCTCCTCGAAAAGGACATGGAGTGGTTCTGGTCGTCGGCATCATCCATAGACGCCGGGATGGAAAAGTTCCTGATCGAAGGCTCCAGAGTGAATCTCAAAGTCGCGGAGACAGGGCTGCAAAAGCCCTGGGGTCTGGGGACGGGATATCATCTGGCGGCTCTCGGGGGAATGGACGATCTTTTGAGACAGGTCAAGGCATGGGCCGCGGCAGCGGCAGATGTCCGGATGGCGGGCGGAGCCTGGCCCGTTATGAGCAGCGCGGGAAGTGGCAACCACGGAATCACGGCAATAATCCCCCCTTCACTGGCGGCTCGGGTATGGGGGAAGAGCGAAAGGGAACTTGCCGAAGCACTTATGCTGAGTCATCTTGTCACCGGTTTCATAAAGGCCCACACCGGCCGCCTTACCCCGGTATGTGGATGTGCCGTAGCTGCGGGCGCGGGAGCGGCGGCAGCCATCGTCAGACTTGGTGGTGGTACCGCAAACCAGGGAGAGATAGCGGTGGCTCTTTTGCTATCATCTCTTCAGGGGATGGTATGTGACGGGGCCAAGGGTTCATGTGCCCTCAAGGTAAGCACCGCAGCCGGGGAATCTTTTATTTCGGCTCAGTTGGCTTTGGGTGGCATAGGTGACCCGGGAGAACAGGGCATCATATCGTCAAATTTTGTTGAAGCCGCCCGAAACGTGGGCAATTTCAGCCGTAACGGGCTATCAGGGGCAGATTCAGCCATTATCCGCATTCTTCAGGAGATGGAGGCTTCCGGAAAGAACTCCTGAGAGAGCGCAGGGTCTTCAGGTCGGGATCACCAGGACTGGACAGGGTGATTTTTCTATTATGGCTTCCCCGGTGCTCCCGATGATCAGTTCCCAGAGTTGTCCGTGCGTGGATAGCCCTACCACGAGCATCCCCGGGGTCATTTCCCGGGTTTTCCGGAGTATCTCTATCTCCGGTTCGCCCGCGAGAACTTCGGCTTTAACATCAGAGTTCCATGAGGCCACTGATTCCCTGACCTCCTCAAGAGCAGAAGATGCTATTTGGAACATATCGCTGGAGGTTGAAGGGTCATCAAGAGATACTGAATGAATGATAGTCATTGGAACGTTTCTTCCATCGAGGAGGTTCCTGAGTTCTTCGAGCACCCGGTCGGTCCTCTCCGGAGAAAGGTCCGTGCAGACGGCCACGTGATTGAAAGGGTTCTGGAAAGGGACCTTTGTCTCTGATGTTTTTACGACCAGGTGTGGAATGGCCATGTATCGTATGAAGTTAACTACTACGTCGTTGCTTTCAGCGAATAAGACCGAGACGGAACACCCACGGGAGTGTGCTGTCTCCGAAAGCGTTTCAAGGGGATCTCCGGACAGGACAAGGGAACTGCACTTGATCCCTGTTGTGCCCAGTTCAGACACGGTCTTCTCCATGGCTTTTTCGGCTTCCTGAATCATTCGGGAAGTATCAAGTCCTGTCATGGGTTCTACTACATGCACAAGGACGATCTCCGAGGATCCATCGGCTACATTGGCGGCTGTCCATAGAAGGCCCTTGTGGGACAGTTCTGAAAAATCTGTTGGGAAGAGAATTTTACGGAACATCACGATAGACCCCCTTTAGTTTTGTGCTAGACTAAATCAGTTTATCAGACACAACCGGGCAGTCAAGAAAAAACCTGATCTTGGATGGAGGACGCAAATTGAGCCCATCGCCGAATTTTACCTGGACAGTACTCTCGGGTTTTGCCAGGATTGTCAGCATCCTTCCCCACAGGGTTTCGGTCTCTATTGGGGCCTGGACAGGTTTGGTCGTATGGTTTTTCAGCCGGTCAAGGGTGGACAGAGCCGAGGCAAGATGCGTAAAGGCTCTGCAGGTCGGGGTTACAAGGGCTCGCGGGATAGTAAGGGAATCCTACGTGAACCTCGGCAGAAGTCTTGCGGAATTTCTGAGACTCCCGGTGCTTGGTAAAAAGGTTCTGGATTATGTGGATATACATGGCGAGGACAACCTCAGAATCGCACTGGAAAGGGGGAAGGGCGTGATATTCCTTACGGCCCACTTCGGGAACTGGGAGTATAACGCCTCCACCATGGCCGTAAGGGGTTTCCCCATGAACGCTATAGGGGCAGAGCAGAGAGATCCCAGGATCACTGAACTTGTCGTGTCGCTCAGGTCCGCCTGTGGTGTCAAGACTATGAGCAAGGGCTTCGATCTCAAAAGCGCGGTGCGATGCCTCAGAGAGGGGGAGATACTGGGCATACTCCTTGATCAGGATTTTGCGGACAACGGTATAGTTATTCCTTTTTTGGGAATTCCGGCGAGTACTCCCTTCGGTCCAGTGAAGATGGCCGGGAAGATAGGTTCCTCCGTAGTGCCGACTTTCATTGTTCGCCGAAAGGATGGAATAAATCACGATCTGTATATTCTGCCCCCCCTGGACTTTGCTGGAGGCAAACCCTTCGGTGAGGATGTAGAGGCGTCCCTTAAGCTGTGCAACGACACCCTTGGCGAATGGATAAGGAAACACCCCGACCAGTGGATGTGGCTATACCCCCGTTGGGCATCAACGACAGGAGACAGGTAATTGATCGCGGCCGTGGATCCGGGAAGGGAGAAGTTTGGGTGGGCTATCTGTGACGAAGCAGGGCAACTTTTCCTTTCGGGGGTTTCTCCCGTCGGAGAGGTCTGTCGATGGGGCGGGGCTCTTGCGGCGGCGGATTATGAATACCTGGAGAGCATTGCCCTTGAAAAAAGAGGACCCTTTCAGATTGAAAACCGTCAGTTCCTCCTTCTTGCGGGTTCGGGAACCGGGAGCGGTCATGTAATTGAAATGTTGCGGCAGACAGGTCTCGAGGTATTTGCTGTTCCAGAGGAAAATTCGACCCTCAGGGGAAGGGCCCTTTTCTGGAAGATCCATCCTCCGAAAGGCCTGGCCAGGCTTCTGCCCAGATCTCTCGCGGTACCATGGCGTTGTGCCGATGATATGGCAGCATGGTGCCTGGTTCTTGAACATCTGGAAAGGCAGAGATCCAAAAATATTGATAGATCCGGAGGATAACGGTCATGTCATATTCTTCAAGACTCAAGGTTTACATTGAACAGCCCGGGTTTTCAGTGGGATGTGTTGACCTGGAGTACAGTGAGGAGGAAATGAAGAGTTTCCCCATGGCTTCAGGACGTCTTCAGGTCGGGAAGATCCTGGTAAAACTTCGCGAAAAATACGGCGACGACCTTCGGGTCGATCTGATAGACCCCAGAAGTCTGACTGCAATGCTGGACATACTCAAATACAGGATCAAGAGCACCGAGCCTACCTGGATATTGGACGGAAAACTGATCTTCAGGGGGGTTCCCGAATGGGAGGAACTTCAGGCAATAATTGATGCTTTTCCCGGATAATAAAGGAAGCAGGGTGTTGAGGTTTGAAAAAATGGTTCAGCGATGTTGCAATTGAGGAACTGGTTCTTGGATATGCCTTTGTAAAGTGGATCATACTTGCTGTATTTGCCGGTCTAATTGTGGGTTCCGCGGCTTCGTTGTTTCTCCTGTTACTCGATAAAGGGGTTGCCGGGGGGTTATCTTTGGGTCCGGCCAGATTGTTGCTTCTCCCTCCAGGACTTTTGGCCAGCGTCTTTCTGGTCAGAAAAATGGCTCCCGATGCCGCGGGACATGGTACTGAAAAAGTTATAGAAGCGATTCACCAGAGGTCTGGCAGGATATCACTTCCCACCGTCCCCGTAAAACTTGTTGCGACTGTAATTACTATCGCATCGGGTGGGTCCGCCGGAAAAGAAGGCCCATGTGCCCAGATTGGAGCGGGACTTACTTCTGCCATGGCAAGCCTCATGGGGCTTAATGATACGGACAGGGAAAAACTTGTTGTATGTGGAATTTCCGCTGGTTTCTCGGCCATATTCGGGACCCCTGTGGCCGGGGCCATATTTGGGCTCGAGGTTCTTTTTATTGGGAAAATGTACTACGACGTCATGCTGCCTGCCTTTATCAGCGGGATGATCTCCTTTCAGACCGCGTCACTGCTTGGGGTTGTGTACGCCGAACAGAAACTTTCCTCGTTGACGACCCTGGGGGGGACAACCTTGTTGTGGGCGACTCTGGCGGGTGTGTTTTTTGGATTAGTTGCCCTTGCACATATCGAGATCGTATCGGCTTCAGATAAATGGATAAGCAGGATACCAGCAGGGCCCTACATCAAGGCGGCAGGAGGCGGTGTGGTTCTCCTTGTGTTGGCCATGTTATTTGGAACCCGCTACCTGGGCCTGGGGACTGATTTTATTGAGGAGGCCATTTCTGGTTCGAATGTTCCGGGAGGAGCCTTTCTTCTGAAATCTCTGTTTACTGGTATAACTCTTTCGGCAGGGGGTACCGGAGGGATATTGACGCCGACCTTTTTCGTAGGGGCGGGATCGGGCTCTTTTTTTGCATCCCTGTTCGGTCTTGATGGAGCGCTTTTCAGTTCCATCGGTCTGGTAGCCGTACTTGCCGGGGCCGCAAATACGCCGATCTCCGCGACGATCATGGCGATAGAACTTTTTGGTTCCGAAGTTGCTTCCTATGCTGCCATCGCCTGTATAGTCTCTTTTGCGATTAGTGGTCACAGAAGCATCTATCCAAGCCAGATCCTGGCAAGGCCAAAATCATCTGTTTTCGGGGTTTCGAAAGATGGTCTCCCTGTGGAATTTCACGAAAACAGGATCAATCTTTCCGATACCAGGATCCCTTCGATGCTTTTAGAGGCAAAAGCATATTGGGAGAGGCGGGTTTTCTTCCCCAGGGACATGGAGTCACCGGCTGAGGTCAAACAACCGAAAGATGTTCAGGAGGGAGAGTAGATCCTTTCAAGGCATGCCAGTGCCAGAGAATCGAGGCTGGATATAATTTTTTCCTGATCCATTGCCGACGAACGGTATGCAAGAGGGAGTTCCGTACAGGCTCCAATAACGGGAATATCTTTTTCCGACCACAGTATCCTGAGACAGGATTCCAGTCTGGCCGCCGACTCACTCAGCCTGTTGGCTTTCACCAGGGCTATTACCTCCTCCAGCATATTCTGTGTCTCAGGTCCCGGTATAAGAAGGGGATAATCCCGTTTTTTTGCTTCGGTCTCGTATATCCTCGAAGAGGAAGTGCCGCTGGTCGCTGTCAGCCAGGCTCCCCCGGGGCTTGTTCTCATTGCCCTGGATATTGTCTCCTCGACAATATGAACCAGGGGGACCGACAGCCGGTCCCTGAATCTGTTGATGAAAACATGAGCCGTATTGCACGGAACAGCAAGCAACTGAGCCCCCCATGACTGTAGCGTTTTCAGTCCTTCCAGAAGCAGAGGGGCGGGATCCTCCCCGCCCCCCGTAATTGCCGCGGTCCTGTCAGGTATCTGGGGATTCGAGAACAGTACTATCCTTGGATGGTCCTGGTCTTTTTCGGCACCGGCCATTTCTGCCAGAAGACGAAGGAATTCCGCCGTGGCGGCAGGTCCCATACCCCCGAGGATACCAAGGACTTTATGCGGCTTTTTTGACATCCGCCAGTTCGCCCTCCGTTTTTGCGACGACCGTCGCTACAGTGGCATCGCCGGTCACGTTGATGGCAGTACGAGCCATATCGAGGACAGCGTCGATCCCCGCTATCAGAGCCACTCCTTCAACGGGAAGTCCCGCCTGGGTCAGTACCAGGGTCAGCATGATAAGACCGGCTCCGGGAACACCTGCCGTGCCGATCGATGCCAGTGTAGCTGTCAGAAGTATTCCCAGCTGGGCTCCGATCGAAAGAGGAATACCAAAGGCCTGGGCAACGAAGAGGGCGCAGACACCCTGGTAGAGAGCCGTGCCATCCATGTTGATCGTAGCGCCGAGAGGCAGCACGAAAGAGGAGATCTTCTCGGAAACACCGATGTTTTCCTGGGTTACCCTCATAGTAATGGGGAGGGTTGCAGAACTTGAACGTGTGACGAAAGCTGTCAGGGTGGCCTCCTTGACCCCGTCAAAGAATTTCCAGGGTGACATGTGAACTATCGAGACGAGGAGACCGGAGTAGACCAGAAGTGCGTGAAGGATGCATCCCAGGTAGACCCCGAATATGACCTTGCCGAAGGGAGCAAGGACAGAGACACCGTATTTTGCTACCGTTGCCGCTATCAGGGCGAAAACGCCATAGGGGGCAACATGCATAACCAGTCCGGTCATTTTGTACATGGTCTCGGCCACAGAATCCATTAATCCGATAAGGGGCTTCCCTTTTTCTCCGGCGAAGACCGCTGAAATTCCCAGGAAAAGGGCGAAGACAATTATCTGCAGCATGTGTCCCGACGCCATCGATGATATCGGGTTTTTGGGGAAGAGTCCTATTATGACATCAGAGGTAGAAGGCGGCGTTGGAACCTTGAACCCTGAAAGGTCGGCTCCGAGACCCATACCGACTCCCGGCTGTATGATGTTTCCCAGTAAAAGCCCTATAGCGATAGCCACGGCCGTGGTTGCCAGATAGAGCCCGATGGTTTTGATACCAACTCTTCCAAGGGCTCGGGGATCGCCCAGTGATGCGGTCCCCACTACGAGGCTGGAAAAAACCAGGGGAACGACGAGCATCTGGAGTAGAGTGACGAAGATAGTCCCGACGGGTGCTATAAACGAAATAGAATCTCCGAAAACTATTCCAGCCAGGATACCGGCGACGAAACCGATCGCAATCTTCCAGATCAGGGGCATTTTTTTCTTCTCTGCCAAAATATCCCACTCCTCTCAATTATTTCAAGGTGCCGGATGAAACGGTTCATCTAAAACGACATCATCCCTCCCGCCGATCACCTCCGGGTGAATATTCCGGGAAAGGTAGATATAAAAGAGGAAATTAAATGAATCGCTGACAAGATTATATCTCAATTGTCTCTTTTTGTCTTCGGCACTGTGCTTGGGAAGCGTTCTATCTGGTAATATGGTCTGGAAACTTATTCGTCCAGCCACGGGAGGGGTCTTTCTTGCGCAGGGTGATTATGCGAGGCCTTATAGTCATGCTTCTTATCGCTCTTGCCGCTTCGGGATCATACGCGGGCGGGGTGGTTCTGGTGCTTTCGGGGGGAGGAACCCGGGGACTTGCCCACGTGGGAGTCCTCAGGGTCCTGGAAGATAACGGTATCAGTGTCGAAGGGATCGTGGGGACAAGCATAGGCTCTATTGTGGGGGGTCTGGCGGCCTGCGGCTATTCATCTGGAGAACTCGAAGACATGCTGGCCGGCCTGGACATGACCTCCCTGCTATACGACAGACAGAGAGAGGCCCAATCTCCTCCGGGTGAGGAAGGGACAGATTCATCCCTTTCCCTGTTCCGGCTTGAGTTCAGCGAAAGGGGACATATAACCGGACCTCTCGGGGGATTGAGCGGGAAGAGACTTCTTGAGAGACTCCAGGAATGGACGGTTCGTTGCCCGGTTCTCGATTTTGCTGATCTGCCAGTGCCTTTCGCGGCAGTAGCGACGGATCTTGTGACCGGTGAGCCGGTTGTACTCAGAAGAGGAAATCTTGCCTCCGCCATGCGCGCATCCATGGCTATTCCAGGCCTCTTTTCTCCATGGAACGTGGACGGCAGACTCCTGGTGGATGGAGGCCTTGTGTCCAACGCTCCGGTGCTGGTTGCCAGAGAACTCTTCCCGGGGTATCCGGTGGTGGTCGTCGACGTAAGCGGTAAGGGCAAGAGCAGGGATGACATTCGAACCGTTGTGGATGTAATGGATCAGATGATCTCCATCATGACCATGCGAAATGTGCAGGAAGAACTTAAACATGCGGATCTCGTTATAACCCCTGATGTAGGGGGACTTCCCATGCTGGACGTGGCAGGACACGAGGAGATCATAAAAAGCGGGGAACTTGCCGCGAGGGACAAACTTGACCAGATTATATCCGTTGCCTCAAAAACGACCCCTTCCAGCCCCCTCAAAGCAAGTGAAAAAATTATTGTCGCCGAGGTCAGAACCACAGGGCTTGGAGAAAGGTTCTCTCAAGCGGTTATCGACAGGTATGACCTTTGGGTAGGGAAAGAAGCCGACCCCGAATCTATTATTCAGGCCTGCGTTGACCTGAGACAAAGAGATGATGTCAAAGCGGCGGATTTCTCCCTCGAATATCTACCGGATGGCAGGGCTGCCGTGGTTCTGAATGTCGAAAAGGAACCAGCCTGGGAAGTTGTTGCTGGAGGATATGCCTCCAATCTCAACCCTTATGCCGCGGTCTACCTCGATACGATCAGAAGGGATCTCTTTTCGGAAGGAGATTCTCTAAGGACCCGCTTCGGGATCAGCGAACGCTGGCATTTCTCGGCGAGATACCTTTCTCCCGTCGAGGAGGGTTACGGCAGGTGGGAGGCAAACATCAAGGGAGGCAAAAGGATCTACTCTCCACCAGGATCCGGGACACTGGAGTGGGAGCAGTATTCCGCTTCATTGTGGCGGCATTATGGTGACGGTCCTTTCAGGGCTTCTCTGGGTTTTGCCGTGGAAGAGACAAGGTCAGGGGGGCAGACCAACACTTACACCGGTCCTGTTCTCTCTCTTGCCTTTGAAGGCCTGGATGACCCGATAGACCCCACTGAGGGGTTTTCGGCCTCCTTGTCACTATGGTGGCCCGATACTGACGAACTCCTCGGAAGAATGCGTTTCTTCGGGGTAACGAGTTCAGCAAAGGACTGGAGATTCTATATCAGGGGCGGAGCCATCCTTGGAGATGGAAGCAGGGCATGGCATTCGGCATATCTGGGAGCAAGGGAGGAACTTTACTCCAGGGGGGCAAGCCCACTCCGTTCTTCCAATGCTGCCTGGGCGGGTGTAGGGATAAGGAAAGTTTTCCTCAAGAGCTGGTGGGGGACAATAAACCTGGACCTGTTCGCGACAGCGGGGAGAACATACGACTCATCCTGGAGTGGTGTTGACAAAATCTGGGAGACGGGCATCGCGGTCTCTCTTCCCGGAAAAATTTTCGATGGCAAGATTCTTGTAATCTATGATGACCGGTCGGACTGGAGCTTCGGGTTTGTTCTTGGGAGACCGCTTTGGGAAAACGACCCGCTTCCATGATATCCGGCTTGCCCCGGGAGGGGCTTTATGACTACAATGTGCGATATGTCGTAAAAGAGGCTGCTTAAGGACACGCAAACGTATTGAGGAGGAAGAGAATATGGCTCGCAATATTGCTCCAAGAGAAAAGGACTATTCCCAGTGGTATCTCGATGTGATCAAGGCGGCGGAGCTTGCTGATTACGCGCCGGTCCGGGGTTGCATGGTCATTCGACCGGACGGCTATGCCCTCTGGGAATCGATACAGCATTTTTTTGACGAGGCTTTCAAGGATAGCGGCCACGTCAACGCCTATTTCCCGCTCCTCATACCGATATCCTTCCTTGAGAAAGAAGCGGATCATGTGGAAGGCTTCGCTCCCGAGTGCGCCGTGGTGACTCATGCAGGAGGAGAGGAACTTGAGGAAGCGCTGATCGTCCGGCCGACATCGGAGACCGTCATTGGCCATATGTACAGTAAATGGGTCCAGTCCTGGAGAGACCTTCCCATCCTGATCAACCAGTGGTGCAACGTCATGAGATGGGAAAAAAGATCCAGACTTTTCCTGAGAACCTCCGAATTCCTCTGGCAGGAGGGGCATACGGCGCACGCCTCACGCGAAGAAGCAGTTGAGGAGACACTGCGCATGCTCGAAATATACAGGGACATAATGGAAAACGTCCTTGCGCTGCCGGTCCTGGCGGGGGAGAAATCCGAGGGAGAACGTTTCCCCGGTGCCGACAACACCTACACCTGCGAAGCCATGATGACAGACAGGAAAGCTCTCCAGGCCGGAACCAGCCACTTTCTGGGACAGAACTTTGCCAAAGCTTTCGAGATAAACTTCCAGAACAGGGAAGGAGAACTGGAGAGCGCATGGACTACCAGCTGGGGTGTTTCGACGAGGCTTATCGGCGCGATAGTAATGACCCATTCCGATGATGATGGCCTGGTGATACCCCCCCGGGTGGCTCCGGTGAAGGCCGTGATCCTGCCTATCAGCCCCGACCAGGAGATGGTCGAGGGCAAACTTCTTCCCAGGGCTGCGGAGATCGCCGAAAAACTCAATGCGGTTCTTGGGAAAAGATCCGTAAAGATCGACAAAAATTTCCACATGAGGCCCGGAGACCGTTTCTTTGCAAGTCTTCAGAAGGGGATCCCCCTGAGGCTGGAGCTCGGAGAAAAGGAATTTGGAAAAGAAGTTCTCCATGCGGTCCGGAGGGACACAGGGGAAAGGTTCGACATCCCATGGGATGAGGTCGCGACAAGGGTTCCGGAAGTACTGGAGGATATACAGAAGAACCTCTACGAAAAGGCTCTTGCCTTCAGGGAAAAGAACACAATTCATGTAACTGGTTACGAAGAGTTCAGTAAAATATTTGAAGGCAGCGGAGGTTTCGTGGAGGCCTTTTTCGCTGGCGGGCGTGAAGAAGAGAAAAAGATAAAAGAGGAGACAGGGGCAACGGTTCGCTGTTTTCCCCTTGGAAGGGAAGAAACAGGGACCTGTTTCTATACAGGCAAAAAAGGAGCCCGGCTGGCTGTTTTCGCCAAATCGTACTGATCTTTTGATGAAAGAACTTGTTCCCGTGGAGGTCGCCAGAGGGTAAAATCGAAAGTGGAAGGTCTGCGCACCTGCGCCGGAAGCATTTAATTCATTCCCGACAGGGAGGAGAGAACATGGTTTCCGAACTTGGTGTCGGAAATACCAATATCCGTCTTTACAAAGGGGATATTACCGGATTTCAGGG